>SXSC01000222.1 GCA_005792355.1 Opitutaceae bacterium | reverse complement strand
TGGCGGATTCGAAATCGCCACCCGCCCCGGCAGACCTCGTCGCAAATCCCGCAGCCGAACCAATCGCTCCCGCGTCGTTTCTCCGGCGCGGGGATGAGAAGCTCTCATGTCAGTAACACTCGGATACAAGACACCGATGCGGCATTCCGAGGGGGTCAGGCCGTTGTTTGTTGCCGTTTGAGCCCCGCCCCATCCTGAGCCAGTCACGGACTTCAGGCAATGCGCGTTCAAATCTGGTCTGGAGCCCCCACGCGACCCAACCCCGGAAAATTCCGGTTTCCTTCCAGTAGGGCCTGCCAGTCGCTGTTCTCTGTGTCTTGGCGCCGAGCGTACGGGGTCAGCCTGTTGCCTGATGCACTCTGATTCTTCCCCTGACGACTTCCGTCTAACCCGCCCAATCCTTCCACAATCATGGCGACAAAATGATAGTCCCTGCCTCCCCATGATTTTGTCCACATGGTTTTGTGAACCTCCACAGCCCTCCGTCGAACGGGCAAGCAGGGTCTATTGGACGAGCGACCTGCCGGCTGGACCCGGTTTGCCGACCGAGCTGTGGGAGAGTCTGGGCTCGGTGGATTCGAACATCGAACGCCCTGAGCCCGAAATACGGCAGGATCAATTCCGGGCGGAATCGTCCAACCGCGCGAAGGCGTCGTAGTCGGCGCCGAGTCTTTCCCGGACGGCGCGGGCGGTAGGCGGCGAGGGCGGCGGCGCCGTGGTCGGGCGCTTCGGTATCGAAGTAGAGATTCCGATCGATGTCGCAGGCCTCGAGGTTCATCTCCCTCTGGACGGCGGGGGCGGGGCGCGCCGCGGGCTTGCCGGCGGTGGGATGCACTTCCGGTGAGGTTTTGCAGCAGGCCCTCGGGCATGACCGACGACCAGCGCCGCGACGCCCTCCAGGGCTATTACGCGAGTATCAGTTTTATGGACGCCCAGGTTGGCCGCGTCATAGCCGCCCTCGACCGCCTCGGCCTCGCGGAGAGCACGATCATCGTCTTCACCAGCGATCACGGTTACCACACGGGGGAACACGGTCTCTGGCAGAAACAAAGCATCTTCGAAGAAAGCGCCCGCGTGCCGCTCCTCATCGTCGCCCCGCGCGTTTCAAAAGGAAAATCCGTCGCCGTCGCGCCCGTCAGCCACCTCGACCTTTTCCCCACGCTCGCCGAACTCGCCGGCGTAAAGCCACCCGCCAATCTCCAAGGCCAGAGTCTCGTGCCGTTGCTGCGCGATCCGTCCGCCACCGGTCGCGGTTGGGCGCTGACGCAGGTTAACCGCGGTGCCGCCGGAGGCGGAGGAGGCGGAGGAGGCGGCGGTGGCGGCGGAGGCGGCGGTCGTGCCGGCAAGGGCAAAGGCAAGGCCGCCGCGGCGAAAGCCGGGTCGGGTGGCGGCGGTTTCTCGGGTTACAGCCTGCGCACGCCGCGTTGGCGCTACACCGAATGGGACGCCGGCAGACAAGGCCGCGAACTCTACGACCACGACACCGATCCGCGCGAACTCACCAACCTCGCGCCCTTGCCCGCGCACGCCGCCACCGTCACCACGCTTTCCACGCAGCTCCAGGCCGTCGTGAAAACCACGTTTCCATCGTCGGGCAAAGTCCCCGAGCTCATCGACGGCACCCGGGCTCCGCTCTTCGTCGCGCCCTGACCGTGACCTACCGGCCCGATCCCCCTGAAAATCCAGTTTCCGATCAGCCATGCGACGAACTTGGCCTCACGACCGAGGCGGTGGTTGCCGCTGCGCGGTCGATCTGAATCTTTGCGACGCGTTTCCCAGGTTCGTTTAACCGGCGCGCAGCCAATCTTCGAGGTGCAGCCGCGGCACGCGGCGAAACTCCCGCGTGTTGCCCGTGACCAGCGTCGCACCCCAGGCGAGCGCGGTCGCCGCGATCCAGAGATCGTTCGGACCGATGGTTTCGCCCCGGGATTCCAGCGCGGCCCGCAGCAGCGCATAGTGGCGCGCCACGTCGGCGTCCACGGGCGCGAGTTCATACGGCTGAAGAAATCGCAGCACCTCCTCGCGCGTGGCTCGCGGATTCGCGCTCAGCTCCGCGCCGAGCAGCAACTCACCCCGCACGATGGCGGAAATGCGAATGTCCGCCGGAGCCTTGCCTTGCACGCGTGCTTTCAGCCCGGGGTTACGCCCGCGCAGCCAGTGGACACACGTATCGGCGTCGAATTGGTAGCTCACGGTCGCACTGGCTCGACCGGCTCCAGCCGCCCCTGCGGCGGGCGCTTGAATTTCGGGTCTTTGATGCACCCGTAGGTCCGTTCGAAATAGCCCTTCGGCCACACCTGGCCGTCACTGTGGTCGATGCGGCTGCGGATCCAGTTTGAGACCGGGACCTTCTCGCGCCGGGCGGACGCCGTCACGCGCGCGGCGGTCTGCTTGTCCAGATAGATCGTGATTTGTGGCATGGCCCAGAGACTCCATCCACCGTTACCGGGCGGCAAGTATATTTCCACTTATATCCGCCGCCGGTACCGGTGCGGGGTCCGGCCTGCCCGCCGCCAGCAAGCGCGAGAGCAAATCATGCCCGGGACAATCCAAAGGGGTCAAACTTTGGGGTTTGGGGTGACGAAGGCGCCTGGACCGGTCGACCCTACCCGGGTCATGGCGCGCAAGCTCAGATTGGAATCGGAAGGGGGGATTTATCATGTGATCAGCCGGGGCAACTACCGGGCGCCAGTCTTCCGGGGAGATAAGACCGGCTCCAGGGCACAATTCGTGGGTGAAACGAGTGTATAAGTCGAAAGCGTGAGAGAATTCAAGGCAGCTGGGAAAGGGGCGGGTTGGGCAACTATCGCACCCACGTCCTCGCTCGCTCGGGGGCGGCCGGCGTGCTTT
>SXSC01000221.1 GCA_005792355.1 Opitutaceae bacterium | reverse complement strand
GGCCCCAATGGCGCCGGCAAGACCACTGCGCTCAAGCTCCTGCTCAATCTCCAGCGACCGGACACCGGCCGTTCGAGCGTGCTCGGTTGCGACAGCCGGCGGCTCACCGCCGCGCACTTTCAACGCATCGGCTACGTGGCCGAGGGCCAGGACCTGCCCGAGTGGATGACCGTCGCGCAACTGCTCGCGTATTGCCGGCCGCTCTATCCCACGTGGGACGAGGCCCTCGCGGTGCGCCTGTTGACTATGTTCGACCTGCCGGCGGATCGCGCGATCAAGAAACTGTCGCGCGGCATGAAGATGAAGGCGGCGCTGCTGAGCAACCTCGCCTTTCGCCCCGAGCTCATGGTGCTCGACGAGCCGTTCAGCGGCCTCGATCCGCTGGTGCGGGATGAGTTCATCCAGGGGCTGCTCGAGCTGCCCACCGACGATCGCCCGCGCACGTTCGTGGTCTCCTCACACGACATCGACGAGGTGGAAAAACTCGCCGACCAGGTCGGCTTCATGGCCGCGGGCCGGATGCTCGTGCACGAGTCCGCCGACGGGTTGCGCGCCCGCTTCCGCCGTGTCGAAATTCTCGGCGACGATCTCGCCGGGCCCGTCGGCGCGCCACCACCCGCGTGGTCCGAGATTCGCCAGCCCGCGCCGAACGTCCTGCAGTTCGTCCACTCCGCGTTCGCCGCAGCCACCACCGCGGGCGAACTCGCGGCCCGGTTTCCCCGCGCCGAAGTCACGTTCCGCGCCATGAGCCTGCGGGAAATTTTTCTCGTCCTCGCCCGGCAGCAACGCACCACCGCCAATCAGGAGGCAGCATGAATCTCACGCTGCAAGTTTTCGCCAAGGATCTCCGCCGCTACTGGCCGCTCGTGCTGCTCGCGGCCGGCTTCATCATTTGCGAAACGCTCGGACCGTTGTGGGGGCTGAATTTCACCACCGGCAACCGGAACCTGGATCCGGTCCTTCACGGTTTCGGCAAGTGGCCCGTGATTTTCATTCTGGTGGTCGCCGCAATGCAGGAAGACCTGACCGTCGGCGACCGGGCGTTCTGGCGGACCCGCCCGATCGGCCCCGGGCCACTGCTCGCGGGCAAGCTCCTGTTGTTCGCGCTGGCCCTCGTCGTCCCCTCGGTGCTGATCAACCTCTGGCTCGCCCAGGCGCTCGCCACTCCCGCGGTAGTGACGCTCGGCATCGTCGTTGAGACCACCGGATTTCTGCTGCTCGCGGTGCTCGGCTCCGCGCTGGTGGCGTCGACCACGCGCAGCCTGGTGCATGCGGGAGTCGCCGCGCTCGGCGTGATGGTCGTTTGCATCGCCGTGGCCCTGCTCGTCGACACATTGCCGCCGAATCTGCGCTACGACTTCGTCTGGAAGCAGACGATGCCAACCCCCGCGGCCCAGGTCGTGGTCGCGTGCGTGGGTGCCGCCGCAGCCCTGCTCGGCCTGCTCGCGCACCAATTCCTTACGTTGCGGACCGGCCGGACGGTCGCGTGGCTGGCAATCGCTGTGCTCGTGCTGCGCTTCACGGTGAGTGCCTGGACGTGGGACTTCATCACGCCGCCGAAGGTGGCCGAGGTCCCCGCCCCGCCGCTCGCCGCCACCGCAGGTCTCGAACTGGCTTTGGAGCCCCCCGCGCGCATCAGTGGGACGCGCTGGGTGTGGGACAGCGCGTTGCAGCGCGAACGTTCGGAATGGTTCGTGGCGTTTACCAGCGCTTTGCGCAGTGTGCCCGCCGGTCGGTTGTTCAGTCTTTCCGACGTGACTCCGAGCTTCACCCTTCGCGATGGTCGGGTGATCGTGCCGTTGGGCGCGCCGCAATGGGGCTCGCAGTGGTGGCGCGGGCAGGTCGAGGGTGCCATCTGCCGATCCCTCGGCCTGGGCTTTTCCGCCGAGTCCAAGCCAGAGGCCGATGATTCCATGATTCGAATCTTCAGTCTGCCGGAAAAACAGTTGACCGCCCTCGGAGGCGTGCGCGGCCGGCTCAGCCTGAAATTCAGCCTGAACGAAAGCGCCTTTCGCGAACAGCTTCGTCTGCCGCTCAGCGCGGGCGCGAGTTGGAGCCGGGGTGGGCAGATGTGGCGGGTCGACGCCGCGGGCCTGAATGACGAAGGCCGGTTGCGGCTGACGCTCAGCTACCTGCGCGCGACGTCGATGGTGGCGCCCTATGGCAGCGCCAGGCCGGATCTCGGCGACAGATCCTACGGGCGCGGATTCGTGGTGTTGAACCGCTCTCGCGGGGAATATACCATGGTTCGCAGTACGAACTCCCTACCGATCGAGGGCGTCGTGGCCGGCGTGACTCGCACGCTCGAGTTTGGTGATTTTCGTCGCGCTGGTCGCGCGGTGGCCGGGGCCCGGCTCGATCCCGCCTGGATTGCGGGAGCCGAACTCGTGATTCTGGAAACCGCGCCCCTGGGCCAAATCAAGCAAGAGATCGTGCTGCCGGACTTCGTCCTGCCGCGCCGCGACGAACGCTCCGAAGTTTTCTGGTAATCAGCCCGCCGACTCGGGCCCGCGGTTGCGCCGGTGCTCAACCGGCGGTGCTAGCGCGCGGCTTTTCTTTTATCTGTCTGGCCGGCGCGGCCCCGGCGGTGGGCGTTGGCAAGTCCCCGCCGCCGGCGATCATCTCCCGGTTGACGTTCGCTACGGGCGTGGCGAATACACCGTCTGCTTCAGCTTTGCGCCGAGCAAGCGGCGGAAGGTCGGAAGGTCTTGCACCGCGCCGAGGGCGATCAGCTGGCTGGCGAGGTTGCCCACGGCGGTGCCCTCGAGGGCGAAGCTCACCACCGGGATCCCGGCCTCCCGCGCGGTCGCCTGGCAGAGCAGACGGTTTTTCGATCCGCCGCCCACGATGAGGATGCGCCGGAACTTCTTTCCGGTCATCCGTTCGAACGCCCGCATGGCGTCGGCGTGACCGCGCCCGAGCGAGTCACAGATCAGGCGCACGTAGCCGGCCAGGTTCGCGGGCCCGCGGAGCTGGCGTCGCTTCAACTGGGCGTCGATTGCGGCCTTCATCGAGACGGGGTTCGTGCACGCGGGGTCGGCGACGTCGAGGAGCGCGGCGGGGGCGGGGAGTTTCTCCGCTGCGGTGATCAAGGCAGCCCACTCCCGGTCGTTCGTCGGGCGCGACGCGAAGTCCTTCAGCGTGCCTTCCAGCAGCCACAGTCCAATGACGTTGGTCAGGGGCCGATAGCGGCCGTCGCCGATGCGCTCGTTGGAGATGCGGGCGGCCATCGCCTCGCCGCCGAGCACGGGGCAATCGCTCTCGAAGCCGACCAGCGACCAGGTGCCGGAACTGAGAAAGAGATCGTTGCCGTCGGGCGAGGCGGGCATCGCGTCGTAGGCGCACGCGGTGTCATGTCCCGGCACCGCGATGACCTGCGTCCGGGCGAGGGCGGGGGAGTCGGCGGAAAGGTCACTCCGCAGGCGGCCGAGGTTCGCTCCCGAGAGCAGCGGGGTTGAAAACCACTGCGGCGGAATGCGGAAGTGTTCGAGGGCGGCCCGCGACCAACCGCGGGAGTGCACGTCGATCAGCTGCGAAGTGCTCGCGATGGTAAACTCGTTTTCCATCCGGCCGGAGAGCAGGAAATTAAAATAGTCGGGCAGGAACAGGCAACGGGTGGCGAGATCCTCGATGGCCGGGCACGACGCGACGACTTCCGCGAGCTGGAGCGAGGTGTTGTAGAAGACATTCGGGATGCCGGTGGCGGCGTAGATGCGCGCGAGCGCGGCACGGGTGTTCGCGAGGCGCTGAAGACCGGGTTGCGTGCGGGCGTCGCGATACGCGTGCACCGGAAACACGAGACGGCCGGTGTCGTTGACCAGCGCGTAATCGACCCCCCAGCAATCCACGCCCACCGAGGAGAGGACGGCCCTGCGTGGCAGGGCGGCGACGGCCTTGCGCAGCCCCGTCTGGGCCTGGTGCCAGAGCGTGCCGAGATCCCAGTAGTCGTGCCCGCCCAGGGAATGAAAGGCGTTGGGGAAACGGTGCACCTCGGTGATTTCGAGGTGCTGGCGGGACCAGCAACCGAGAATGACACGCCCGCTGGTGGCGCCGAAATCGATCGCGGCGGTGTAAAGAGAACGAGGCATGGTGTGGCAGGAGTAGGGGAGAGCGACGGGGAGATTGGGAGAGGAGGAGACGGAGAGAAGGGGAGAGGGGGAGGGGGGAAGGAGAGATTGGGAGAGGGGGAGACGGCGAGATCGGAGATGGTTTCGGGTTCGTGATTCGTAATCTTGCTCGTGCTCGAATTCACCCGGATCGATCGCGAACAAGAGCACGAGGATTTATGACTCCCGTTCGGGCGGCGTCACGGCGATTCTTGCGGGGGTGAGGGAACAGAGCGCATCCCCCTTTTTTTGGCGGCGAATTGGAGGCGGTTGCGGAGGGCGCCGCTTTGTCGGCGCCGTAGTATCTGGCCGTGGACAAGGCTGCGAGAAAGCCGTTTCGGCAAGCTCAAGGCGCCCCGAGCCTGTCGAGGGGCGCAGCCCTCCGAAATCGAATGAAGGCGGTGATGATCCGCGTTTCCGACCAGCGGAGCATGAGCCCTCTTGATGAGGCCGCCGGAAATTCCGGTTGCCAGCGCGGGCGGGCGTCGCAGGGTTTTTCTTTTCGCTCATGCTGAACACCGAACGCAGTCCCGTTGCTGGCAAGCGCGTCCAACTCATGGCCACCTGCCTGTGCGATGCGTTTTACGACGATGTCGCGGCGGCGACCGTCGAGGTGCTGGAGCATCTGGGCGTGGAAGTGGTGTTTCCCGAGGGGCAGACGTGTTGCGGGCAGCCGGCCTTCAACGGTGGCGACTGGGTGGCCTCCCGCAAAGTCGTGCGGCACACGGTGCGCACCTTTGCCGGCGACGAGCCGGTGGTGGTGCCGAGTGGATCGTGCGCGGCGATGCTGTTTCACGGCGCGGTGCTCGAGTTCGCGAAAGAACCCGATGTGGCGGAGGTCGAGGCGCTCGGCCGCCGCACCTGGGAGCTGGCGGATTTTATCGTCAACGGTCTCGGCGTGAAGGCCTGGCCCGGGCGTTATGACGCGAAGGTGGCGTTCCACCGGTCGTGTCATTCGCGCGGCACCGCGAGTGTCGCGGCCGCGCTCACGCTCCTCCGGGCGGTGGCCGGGGTCAGCGTGGTGGAGTTTGGCGAGGCCGAGCAGTGCTGCGGATTTGGCGGCACTTTTTCGGTGTCGTTTCCAAATATCTCGACGGCGATGGGTGCCCTGAAGCTCGAACACGTGCGCGCGGCGCAGCCGGATGTGTATGTATCGGGTGACATGAGCTGCATGATGCACCTGGGCGGGCTCGCGGCGAACGAGGGCCGGCCGATCAAGACGCTGCACCTCGCGCAGGTACTGCGGGAAGCGCTGAAGGCGCGACAAGTGTAACCGCTAATGCACACTAATTCTCACTAACGTGACTTAGTGGTTTCTCCAAAATGCGATTCCAGCCCATCGATCAATTCGCGGCCAAACTGCCGGCCGACAAACGCGCGTCGGTGTACCAGAGCACGAAGGCGACGCACGAGAAGCGCACGAAACTGCTCTTCGATCAGTTTGCCGATCCGAACCGGCTGCGCGCGCTCGCCGGCGAGATCAAGCAGCACGCGCTCGAAAATCTCGACACCTATCTCCCGCAGGTGGAGGCCCGGTTGCAGGCCAACGGTGCGCAGGTCCACTGGGCCGGCACCGCCGCCGCCGCCTGCGAGGCGGTCCTGAAAATTATGCAGGCGCGGGGCGCGACCAAGATGGTCAAGGCGAAGACGATGGTGAGCGAGGAAATCGAACTCGCGCATTTTCTGGAGAAACACGGGATGGAGGCGCTCGAAACCGACCTGGGTGAATACATCATCCAGATCGACGGTGATCACCCGAGCCACATCGTCCGCCCGATCATTCACAAGAACCGCCGCGAAATCGCGCGGAGTTTTGAGCGCGAGGGGCTCGGCGCCTACAACGACGACCCGGGCACGATCACCCGGCGCGCGCGGCAATTTCTGCGGCACAAATACCTCGCGGCCGACGTCGGCCTCACGGGGGCGAATTTTGTTTCGGCGGAGAGCGGGCGCGTGGTGCTGGTGACCAACGAGGGCAATTCGCGGTTCTGTCTGGCGGCCACCAAGTGCCACATCGTGCTGGTCGGCATCGAAAAAATCGTGCCGCACGATCGCGACCTGGGGATTTTGCTCAACCTCCTCGCGCGCTCGGGCACCGCGCAGGACCTCACCGTCTACACCGAGTTCATCAGCGGCCCGAAGGCGCCCGCGCAGCCGGACGGGCCGGAGGAGATGCATGTGATCTTCGTCGACAACGGCCGCACCGAGGTGCTCGCGAGCGAGTGCCGCGAAATCCTGCGCTGCATCCGCTGCGGGGCGTGTTTGAACGTGTGCCCCGTTTACCGGCAGGCGAGCGGGCATGCGTATCGCAGCGTGTACCCGGGGCCGGTGGGCGCGGTGCTCTCGCCGCTGCTCGCGGGCGAAAAATTTCCACAGCTCGCCGATTTGCCGAAAGCGTCGTCGCTGTGTGGCGCCTGCCATGAGGTCTGTCCGGTCAATATTCCGATTCCCGATCTGCTGTTGCGGCTGCGCCATCGGGCCAAGGAAGAGAACGTGCCTTCGCCCGGCACGCCGCCGATGGGCGCATGGGCGCTCATCGCCTCGCAGCCGACCGCGTGGAAGGTCGCGTTAGTGGGAGGGAAATTGATGGACTATGTGCCGATGAAACTCGTGCCGGTGCCGGCGGCGCAGGCGTGGACGGCAAAACGCGACCTGCCGCCCTGGCGCGGCGGGGAATTTAGGAAGTGGCTGAAACGCCGGGGCAAGACCGCAAGGACGACAGGCAGCTGAGCCGTCGCCATGCAGTCGGACCACCTTCCACGAATGATGGCACGGAAACCAATTGAGGTAGCGCTGGCGCTTGCCGCCCCACCGCGGTTTTTTCCTTCGCGGTGAGTGTGGCGGCGGTGGGCGAGGCGGAGAAAAGAAGCGGGAGAGGCCTCACCGCTGCGGCGGCGCGGCGGTCGCCACCGCGACCTCTGCCACCCGGAAGTAACCTTCGGGTTCGCGGCGGGCGGCCTGCAGAGCCAATTCCACGGGGCGGTCCTTGCCCAAAGAACGATCGAAAAGTCCCAGGCTCACCGTGTAGCGGCCGGGCTTCAGGTCCGCCGGCAGGGTCAGTTGGTCCCGCACCACGACGGGTGCGCCCGGCAGCCATGATTTGTCCGCCCGGCCCACCAGGCCCACCCAGGAGGCAAGTTCGCGGGAGAGCTTCACCCGCAACTCGTACGGTTGATAGGGCGGGGCGACGCCGCGATTCTCGATCGTCACATGCAGAGGCGCTGTCGCTCCCGCCACCGCTTGCGCCGGCAGCGCGATTGCCATGGGGAACAGCCAATAGCCACAGCGGTTCAACAGCTCGCGAGTCAACGCGGGATTGTCGTCCAGCCAAGTCCGCGCATCGCCGTGGTAGCCGATATAGGTGGCGTGCAGAAGTTCAAGCGCGCCGCGGAAGAAGTCCGGTCCGCTCTTGCCCCGGCCAAACTTGGCGGCGGCTGACTCGGGCCGAACCTCCCAGTTGCCCAGTTGTTTTACTTTTCCGTAGTGCTCCAGCTCGAACACGGTCGGGGTGAGCCGGTGGGCGGCGGAAAAATATTCCGGGCTGCGCACGGTAAAACGGTCGCTCGAGTGCGGGAAATAGCCGTTCACCATGATGCTGTCGTCGCGATAGCTGATACCGCTGGCCAAAATGTGTCGGTGCAGGCTCTCGCGCTCGCCGGGGTCCGCCAGTGCGTAGACATAGTCGTCCGAGATGACGAGCGGGGCGCGTTTGAAATGCTTCCGGTGGAGATCCACATGCAATTTCCGCACGGCGAAAGACAAGACCTTGCGGCTGCCCGCCCAGGCATGGCCCTCGCCCCAGTCGCCGATGCTGCCGATATCCACGTAGCGCACCCAGGGCTGTCGATCGTACCGCGCGGCAAAGGCCGCGAGGAACCGCTCCAGTTTCTCCAAGAAAATGGGATCGTCCCACACCGGCTCCCACGGTCCCTCCGGGCCGACGGCCTCGCCCGCCCGATAGTGTCCGCCCTGCGCACCGGCTTCCTTGACCCAGCGCGGCGTCGCATACTGCTGCTCGCTGCGGTCCGTGCTGGTTTCTTTGCAACTGATGCGAAAGGAAATTCCCAGCCCGTGCGCCGTCCACTTCTCGATGATCCGGTCGATCACCGCCCAATCAAACCGCCCCTCCTGCGGTTCGAGATACGCCCACGCCAGCCGGAGGTAGAGGTGATCCATGCCGGGGAATTCCAGCAGATCAGCGTCGCGGGCGATGCGATATTTGTCGGGGTGGTTGTCCGGGAAATGGTGATACCAACCCTTGTGCGGATTCACCAGGACGCGCGTGGCGTCGTGCAACGCGGTGAGGTCGTGCGCCACCAACGGCAGCGCGGGCGGCGCGGCGGCGATGCCGGGATCGCCCGCCGCCGCCAGGGCGGCCGCCAACCGTAGGGAGCCGGGCGGCTTCCTCATTTTTTCTCTTCTTTCGGCTTCGGCCAACGCTGCACGGCGGTCTTCGCGGCGGCGGCGACGGCGGCATCTTTGCTCGCGGCGAGGCGTTTGGCGCAGGCGAGACTGTCGGCGTCGCCGAGGCGAGTCAGCAGGCGCAACTGGCGCAGTTGCACGGCGGGATCGGCTTTTTCGAGCGCGGCGAGCACCACGCGGACGCCGCCGGCCGGCTGCGGCGCGCGCTGGGTGATCGCGATGAGCGCGCGCTGGGCGCGGGCGAGATCCTCCTCGTCGGTTTGCTGCCAGGTCCACTCCAACACGGCGGCCTGCTCGGTGATGGGGGCGATGTCGGACAGCAGGTCGAGGGCGGCGGAGCGGACGGTGGCTTCGCTGTCTTTACGCAGCTGATACGCGAGCGGGATCGCCGCAAGCGTGTAGCGGGCGGCGAGCGCGCGGAGACACAGCACGCGCGCGGGGGCGGCGCCCTGCCGCGCGCCGGCCTGCAGCAGTTCGGTGATGCCGGGGCCGTTCAGCCGGCCGAGGGCGGCGAGCGCGGCCTTGGTCTCTTCGCTGGAGGTGCCGGCGGCGACGTCGAGCAGGTGTTGCGCCATGGCTGGCGTGCCCGGCAGACGGCCCAGGGCGGTCAGGGCGGCGAGGCGGACGGAGCGGTCGGCGTGTTTGGTCGCGGTGATCGCGGCCGGCACCGCGGCCTGGTCGCCGAGGCGGCCGAGCAGAATCAGCGCGGACTGCTGGGTCTCGGCGTCCCAGGAGGCGAGTGGGGCGGCCATGGCCGCGGCGACGGCGTCCGCCGGCATCTCGCCGAGCTGCTGCAGCGCCCGCTCCTTTTTTGCGAAATCCGCGCCGCCAAGATCCGCCACGAGGGCGGAGGCGGATCCCGCGGAGAGGGCCGCGGGCGCGGGGGCCTGGCGGCGGCTGAGGCAACTTGCAAGCGCCTGACGCGTGGGGCGGTCGGCGCGCGAGGCCGCCGTCCGGATCAGCTGGTCGATGGCTGCGCCCGGCACCCGCTCAAGGGCGAGCAGCGCCAGCGGCGCGAGCTTGGCGTCTTCCAGCCAAGGGGCCAGCACGGCCATCGTGGGGTGCGCGGCGGTCACCTCGCCGCCGGACGCGTCGAGAAGCAGATGACCGAGGCGTTCGCAAATCGCCTGCCGGGCCGCGAAGGTGGTCGTGGTCGCGCGCAGCGTCTCGGTGAGACGGGCGACCAGCGCGGTCACTTTGGCGGGATCCTTGCCGGCATTCGCGACGGCGAGGTCGAGCGCCTTTAGTGGATCCAGGCTCGTGGCGTAGTCGTAGGCCGCGAGCTCGGAAATCTCGGGGGCCATGGCTGCGGTGCCCGCGGTGGACGCCGGGGCCCCGACGGGCGCGGTCGTTTGACAGCCAGTGAGGCCGAGGAGCAGCGCGAGGGGCCACCCGGCCAGAGCGGTTGAGCGGCAGAGGGGAACGGAACGAAGAGCGGAGAGTTTCACGGGAAATCAGCGTGGTGGAAGTGGACGTGATCAGAGCACGCCGTAGGGGGCGCGGCGGGGGCGTTCGGTCAGGCGGGCAGCCAGCGGGTCGCCGATGATTTCCTCGCGCACGGGATCCCACTTGATGGGGCGCTGGAGGATTTCGGCGATGCTGTTGAGGTGGCAGACCGTGGCCGTGCGGTGGCCGATTTCGACGTCGGCGATCGGGCGCTGGCGATGGCGCACGGCATCGAGAAAATCGGTGTGGTGGCTTTCGCTGGCGTAGAGATGGATCTCGTCGGGGCGCAGCATCCGCGACGCCAGCGGCGCCGGATCGGTGAACAGCACATTGCTGCGGCCAACCCAGATTTTGCCCTTCGTGCCTTCAAACTCGATCATCGCGGGGAGTTTCGGCACGTCGCGCTCGACGGTGACGCCGTTGGCGTAGATATGCGTCTGGTATTTGGTGCCCTGCCAGCCCTTCGGGATGAACTCGACCGCACCGGAGTCATCCATGCCGAGGGCCCATTGGATGATGTCGAAGTGATGCGCGCCCCAGTCGCCGTTCTTGCGGGCGCCGTATTCGAAATACTTGCGCCAGCCGCCGCCGTAGTTGCCGAGGACGCGTTGGGCGTTGTAGGGACGCCACGGGGTGGAGCCGAGCCAGCGATCGTAGTCGAAGCCCGGGGGGATCGTCTCGGCGGGCAGCGGGGAAGGCAGCGCGAATTCTCCGAGCCGGGCGCGGGCGGCCCGGATCTCGCCGATCCAGCCGTTGCGCACCATTTCGGCCGCCTTGCGGAAGGCGCGCTCGGAGCGTTGCTGGCTGCCGGTCTGGAGAATGCGGCCGTAGCGGCGGGCGGTCTCCACCAGCACCCGGCCTTCGCGGATGCTGAGTGTGAGCGGCTTTTCGCAGTAGACATCTTTGCCCGCCTTCATGGCGGCGTTGGCCAGCGGAGCGTGCCAGTGATCGGGAGTCGTCACCCAGACGGCATCGATGTCCTTTCGCGCGAGCAGTTCCTCGCTGTACTGATGCAGGGCGATCCCCTTGTTGCGGTCCCCGGGCTTCGCTTCCGCGTGTTTCTTCATCTCGGCCGACTTGGCCTTGTTGCAGTCGCAGAGCGCAATGATCTGGCAGTCGTCGCGGCCCGACAGCGCGTTGACGTGGCTTTTGCAGATCAGGCCATTGCCGATGAGGCCGACCCCGATCCGATTGCTGGGAGCGTTGCGGCCGAAGACCGTCGAAGGCACGAAGCTCGGCGCCAGGGCCGAGGCGATCACGCCGGCGAGGCCGTTCTGGATCAACGTGCGGCGGGTGAGCGTCGGCGTCGGTTTGGTTCCGCGGATGGATTCGGTGGTCATGGTGTAAGTAAGCCTGAGGTTCTCTTTCCGATTGAAATTCTGCGTCCGGGCCGGCCGTAAAAAGCGTCGCCCCGACTGTCGGGCAGGCATCGCCGCGACGGAGAAATGGAATGCATGCGGCTCAGTTAAGGTCCTCCGGCGTCCTGGTGGCAACACGCATGACCGCCTCGAAGGCGGCTTTGGGTTGGTTGGGGCCGTCGAGCCGCAGCGGGTTTCCAGGGCGGCGCCACGAGACGGCGTCGTTCGCACCCCCAAACGTGACCATCTTAACAGAAACTTCGGTGTCGAAAGCAACGTACGCGGCGCGGGGGATGCAGGAAAGCCGCTCGATGTGCACCCGTGGGAAGCAACCGGCCCAGGGCACCAACGCCGGCTCCGCTGCCGTCGATTGGTCGAAAAAAACGCCGTCCGGCCCAGCGGGCGCGGACGGCGGCACTTTCAGGCAAAATTGGTGGCGCTCAGCTCTTCTTGGTCTTCAGAAAACCGAGGACCATCTCGGCCTGCTTGTCGGTCTGACCCTTGTCGTAGTAGACGACTTTGCCGCTGCGATCGATGAGGTACGCCTCGCGGCTGGCCACGATCATGGCCGACTGTCCGAAGGCCTTGATGACCTTCTTGTCGGTGTCGGCCAGCAGCGGGTAGTCGAAGTTGTGCTTCTCCTTAAATTCCTTCTGCCTTTCGACGGAGTCGGTGCTGACCCCGATCACGGCGACGCCGAGTTTCTTGAGGTCGGCGCCGGCGTCGCGGAGCGAGCAGCCCTGTTTGGTGCAGCCGCCGGTGAGCGCCTTCGGGTAGAACCACACAAGGGTGTAATTGTTTTTCTTGTAAACCTCGGCGAGGTTGAGGGTCGTGCCGGCGTCGGTGGTGGCACTGAGGACGGGGGCGGCGTCTCCGATTTTGAGGGGCTCCGCGCGGACGGAGCCGACGAGAAGCGAGAGCAAGGACATAAGGGCGAGGGTGCGGGAGAGTTTCATGGCGCCGTGAACGTGAGCAAAGGCGCGCCGTCTGGCAAGCTGGCGGAAGCGAATTCCCGGCGCGGGGGAATGGCCCGTTTTGTGGCGGGATCCGGCGCGATGCACGCCGACGCCAGGCGAGTTGGCTTCCGGCTTGAATTCGCGCGGGGATGACTTTTGGGTCGTTTCCCCAAGCCCCCATACTTCATGAACATTCCGATTTTCCGTTTGATGCACCGCCTGGCGACACTGCTGGGCATTCTGGCAACCGCGACCGTGCTGGCCGCACCGGGCACGGGAAAAACCACGGTCCAAGCGGCGCGGGAACTGGCGGATGCGGGGCGCGTGGTGTTTCCGGTGAGCGGACAGCCCCGGACGCTCGTGCTGGCGCCAGAACAGGTGGCGCTGCCCTTGCGCGCGGGCACGGCGGCCAGACTTCCGGCGGGCCTGCAACCGTTGGCGAGCGATGCCCAGCATCGTTTCGTGCGCTTGCCGACGGGCACGACGGCGGCGACCTGGCTGGAGAAGACTGCGGCGCGCGCCCAGAGTGGCGGGAGCGCGGGGGCGGAGACGGCGGAGGAATTGCCGGCCGACATCGGCCCGGTGTTTTACGAGCTGGGCCGGGAAGGCGATCCGGCGGCGCGGCATGTGGCGACGGGCAAGCTCCTGCTGGTCGGCCCCGGGCGCACGGCGGCGGAGGCGGCGGCGATCGCCACGGGCGCACAATCGACGGTGGCGTTGACCGACGAACTCTGGGTGCTGGGGTACGCCTCCCCGTACCAGATGATGTCGGCGGCGCGGGCGCTGCAAGTCGGCGGCCTGCACGTCGAACCGCAGTTCACGCGGCCATTGGTGAAACGCGCGGCGCCGAACGATCCGCTGTACAACCAGCAGTTTTATTTCAAGAACACGGGTCAAGGCGGCGGTACCGCGGGCGAGGATCTCAACATCGAGAGTCTCTGGCCGGCGGCGAACGGCGCCGGGATCACGGTGTCGGTCGTGGACGACGGACTCGAGCTGACGCATCCGGACCTCGCGCCGAATATCGCCGAGGCCGCGTTGCACCGCAACGTGCTTGATGATAACAGCGACGCCACGCCCCCGGCGGCGGCCAACCACGGGACCATTTGCGCGGGCTTCATCGCCGCGCGCGGCAACAACGCCCTCGGGATGACGGGCGCCGCTCCGCAGGCGCGGCTCATCGGCATCCGCTTGCTGGGGGAGGGGCGCAACGGCGACTCCGCGACGGATGTGCAGGAGGCGGCCGCGTTCGCCTGGCGCACGGATATCATCCACATCTCCAGCAACAGCTGGGGCCCGTCGGACGACGGCAAGGCGCTCTCGGCCCCGGACACCGCGGCGGCGGCGGCCCTGCGCGCCGGGGCGACGACGGGTCGCGGCGGCAAAGGCCTGATCTATGTTGTGGCCGCGGGCAACGGCCGCGATTCGGGCGACCACGCGGGCTACGATGGGTATTCAGGCAACCGTTACGTTTTCGCCATCGGAGCGACGGACAACCGCGGCCGCCAGGCGGCGTTCAGCGAGTCGGGCCCGCAGGTCATCGCGGTCGCGGCGGGCCAGACCAGCGAGGGCGAGGACGTGCAATTGCTGGCCACCGACAACGTGGGCGCCCGCGGGGTCAACAAGGCGGCGTCGCCCGAGGGTGACTACACGACCAGCGGCACCCAGGGCACCTCCTACGCGGCGCCGCAGGCTTCCGGGGTGGCCGCCCTCATGCTCCAGGCCAACGCGAATCTCGGCTGGCGCGATCTGAAGGAAATCTTCATCCGATCCGCGCGGAAGAATCACGCGACCGATGCGGACTGGGTGAACAACGGCGGCGGCTTTCGCTTCAACCACAAATACGGCGCGGGCTACATCGACGCGGCGGCGGCGGTCGCCCTCGCCCGCACCTGGACTCCGCTGGGGGCCGAAATTTCGTCGACGCAGTCGTCCACCGCCGGTGGCGCGATTCCCGACGACACCGCGACCGGCCTCAGCCGGGCCCTGACGTTTGCGACCGCGCTGCCGTTGCGCGTGGAGACGGTCGAGGTCACGGTCAGTGTGACCCACCCGAACCGGGGCCAGCTCCAGTTCGAGCTGACCTCGCCGGCGGGCACGCGCACGGTGCTGGGCCAGCCGCGGGCTCCCGACACGGGCGCCGATTTCTCGAACTGGACATTTTCGACCCCGCGGCACTGGGGTGAAACCGCCAACGGCGTGTGGACGGTGCGCGTGATTGACACCGTGGCGGGGGCGCAAGGCACCCTCACCCTGGCGCGCGTCTCCCTCTACGGCACCGAACGCGCGACGACCGCGACTCCGCCGATCATCGCCGGGCAACCCGTCTCCCAGACGGCGGTGGCGGGCGGCCTGGTGACGCTGTCGGTCACCGCCACGAGCGGGGACCCCGTGACGTATCAGTGGCGGAAGGACGGCGCGAACCTCGCCGGAGCGACCGCCGCCACCCTCACGTTGAACGCGGTGCAGGCGGCGCAGGCGGGCAGCTACACGGTGGTGGTGAGCAACAGCGGCGGTTCGGTGACCAGCACGGCGGCGACGGTGGCCGTGGCGTCGGGGCCGTTGAGCCGGTTGGGCAACCTTTCCGTGCGCACCACCCTGGGCGTGGGGCAGAATCTCATCGTGGGTTTTGTGATGAGCGGGGGCAGCAAGCCCGTGCTGCTGCGGGCGATCGGGCCACGGTTGCAGGCCTTTGGCCTCACTGACGCGCATCCGGACCCGCGCGTGGAGCTTTATCGGGACGGCACGCTGGTCGCCCAAAACGATGATTGGGGCGGTTCGGATTCGCTGGCGAATGTGATGGCCGGTGTCGGCGCTTTTCCGCTCGAAGCCCGAGGAAAGGACGCCGCGCTCAGCCAGAGCCTGAACGGCGCCTACTCCGCCCATATCAAGGGCAACGGGAGTGGGGTCGTGCTGGTCGAGGTGTACGATGCGGGCGCCGGCACGAGTTCGCGGCTCGCCAACGTGTCGGCGCGCAACCGTGTCGGAACCGGCGGCGATCTGATGATCGCGGGTTTTGTCATCGATGGCACCGGACCGAAGTCGGTGCTGATCCGCGCGGTGGGGCCGACGTTGGCGGCCTTTGGCGTGACGGAGGCGCTCGCCAATCCTAAACT
>SXSC01000220.1 GCA_005792355.1 Opitutaceae bacterium | reverse complement strand
GCCTTCGTCGCAGTATTTCGTGATCGGCACGCCGCGCACCAGTTCCATCACGAAGAACAGCCGGCCGGTGGCGGTGGCGCCTGCGTCGTGGACCTTGGCGATGTTCGCGTGATCCATCATCGCGAGCGCCTGCCGCTCGGCTTCGAAGCGGGCGACGACGGCCTTGGTGTCCATGCCGAGCTTGATGATTTTGAGCGCCACGCGACGGCGGACGGGCTCCTCCTGCTCGGCCATGTAGACGACCCCGCAACCGCCCTCGCCGATCTGCTGGAGCAATTTGTAGTGGCCGATGCGGTCGCCGGGTTTTTCCTCTGGCAACGGAGCGGCCCGGGTCACCGGCGAGGAGGTCATCACGCTTTCGGGTCCCTCGTGGGCGGCGAGCAGCGCGGCATCGCCGTCGCACGCCTGCGCGAGGAAGAGCGTGCGTTCGGCTTTTGGCCGCGCCAGCGCATCGGCAAACAACTGTTCGTCGCGGGAAGTTTGCGTGCTCATGGCTTGTCGGTGTTCGCAAGTTGCGTCAGTTGCTTCTCGATCCCAGCGAGCAGGACTTCGCATTCGTAGCGAGTGAGCCGGCCGGCGGCGGCGGCGGGGCGGAGGTAGCCGGCGGCGCGTTCGAGCAATTCTCGTTTCGCGGTGGCGTCTAGCGGTGCGACTTCCGCTCGGATTGAGAGTGCCCGCGCGGTCTGAACTTGGTTGAAAAGATAGTCCGGGCCGGCGGCGAAAACGGCGTCCACTTCCGTCCACGCTTCCGCGAGCGCCGCTCGCGCCGGGTCGCGCTCGCCAGCTCGCGCGACAACATCGATCCGGGTGAGCACGGTGCCGAGGCGAACGAAACGTTGCTGGATGGAGTCGTTGGGCGCGGGCGGGCGAATGTCCGGAGCCCACGCGTCGAATTCGCGTCGGGCGGTGGCGTGGTCGCCCAGACCGAGCGCCGCTCTCATCAGGTCGGCATGTGCGTCTCTCTGCCGGGCGCGAATCGAATTTCGCTGCCCGTCGATTTCGGTCTCGAACGCTGACAGCCGGTCCAGCATCTGCTGGGCGTTCGCGCGCAGCGTGGACCAGTTCAGCCGTTGGAATTCGACCGCGCGGCGGCGGTTTTCGTGATCCACCGACACGATCAGGCGGTCGAACGGCGTCAGCCAGGCTTGCTTGTCAAAGATGCGGTCGCGCATCGCGTCGGCTGCGGCGAGGTGGCGGTCCGCCAGTTGGTCGCATCCCGTGGCGGCGCAAGTTCGCGCCCAAAAGTAGAAGCCCCGTTGCACCAAGTAGAGCGAGCCGACCGGGATCCAGTCGACATTCCACAATTCGAGCGCTCGTTGCGAGGCGACTTCGGCGGCGGCGAAATCGCCGTGCAGCCAGTCATACGTCTGGCGGCTGGCCGCGTCTCCCGCCCAACTGCGGGCGAGCATGGTCGCGTAGGCCCAGTTCTTCGGCTCAAGTTTCAGCAGCGGGGCGCGCACGTTTTGTTCCTGTTCGATTGCCAGGCGCAACTCGGCGAAATTCCATTCGGCGCGCGCGAGAAAACGGGTCGTCCGCGCGGTCCACGCCAGCCCTACCTGGGCGGTTGCGAGGAACGGCGCGCGGTCCACCAGCGTGCGGAGCTCGCGGCTCGCTCGCGCATTCATCGTGCGCGACTCGACGCGACGATCCGCGAACATGAGCGCTTCGGCATACCAGGCCTTGACGTTTGCCGCACTGACGTCGGACCGAAGCGTCGGCGGAGTGCCAGGGTCCATCTTTTCCGCGAGAGCAAGCGCCCGCGCGAAGTCGCTCAATGACGCACGGGCCCCGGCGGCGCTCTGCCAGCTCAGCGTCGATCCCTTGACCGTCAGAGCCTTGATGAGTCCCTGTCGCGCCCATTGGCCCCATTCCTTGTCGGTCAGCGCGGGCTCGAGCGTCCGAATCGTGTGCTCGAGGGTGCGGACGCTATCCCCCATTTTCCCCTCCCGATAGTATTGATTGGCCATCGCGGCTGTAACGCTGGCGAAGCTCAACCGCATGAACGGCGTCAGCGGTCCGCCGGATTCCAACTCCTCGAACATCTTGATGGCGCCCTCCAGGCGCCAGCGGGCCACCGGTTCGCCGAAACGCGATTCGCCCAGGCTGCTTGAAGTCAACAACCCGGTGAGTGCGCCGATGCCGGCAATGGCCAGCGCGTGCCGGGCGCGGGTGTCACGGGTCTGCAAGCCGGCCGGCAGGGACTCGTAATAGGCGACCGCCTTTTCGGTCAGTTGCGCCAGGAGGGGCAACTGGCCGAAATCGCTGAGCTCCTCGCCGAGATCGGTGAAGACATAGGAAAGCAGATTCTCGGCGCTGTTGCGCGCGGTCGCGGCGAGTTGTTCCGACTGGCGGGCCCCCGCCGCCGATTGCTGCGCGGCGGCTTCGGCGGCTTCGGCCCGCTGGCGTCCCGAACGTTCGGCCTGTTCGGCTGCGACGGCGCGCTCGCGGGATTGGTCGGATTCGATGCGGGCGCGGTCCGCTTCAACGCGGAGGCGGCTTTGTTCGCGCTCGGCCCGCGTGGCGCGCACCGCCTGCCAGGTGGAGACCACGGCGCCAACCACGAGGACGCTGGCGACGATCACGCATCCAATGGCCGCAACACGATTGCGGCGAATGAGTTTTTGGAGCAGATAGGCCGTGCTCGGGGGGCGGGCCGTGACGGGCTCATCCCGCAGGAAGCGTTGGATGTCAGCGGCCAGACCGTTGGCCGTGTCGTAGCGGCGCGTGCGGTCCTTTTCGAGGCAGCGCATCACGATCCAGTCGAGGTCGCCGCGGAGCATGAGCGAGAGTTGCGCGGGAGCGGTGCCGCGCAGCCGGGCAATCGTGGTGCGCTCCTCGTCGCTGATCGTGTGCAGCCGGCGCGATGGGGTCTGCGGCTCCACCTCGCGGATTTGCTGGCGGATCTGATCCACGCCGGCTTTGGCAAAAACCTTTGGATCGAACGGCGGGCGGCCGGTGAGCAATTCGTAGAGCAGCACGCCGAGCGAGTAGATGTCGCTGCGCGTGTCGATATCCACGCTGCTGATCTCCGCCTGCTCCGGGCTCATGTAGACCGGCGTGCCGATGAACTGCTCGAAGGCGGTGAAGACGGTCGCGTCGGTCAGCCGGCCCTGCGTGGCCTTCGCGATGCCGAAGTCGATCACCTTCGGCGTGGGCACGCCATCGTTCACCGTGACGAGGATGTTCGAGGGCTTGATGTCGCGGTGGATGATGCCCTTTTGGTGCGCGTGCTGGATCGCCTGGCAGACCTTGATGAAGAGTTCGAGCCGGGCGGTGGGCGTGAGCTGGCCTTCGTCGCAGTATTTCGTGATCGGCACTCCGCGCACCAGTTCCATCACGAAGAACAGCCGGCCGGTGGCGGTCGCGCCCGCATCGTGGACTTTGGCGATGTTGGGGTGATCCATCATCGCCAGCGCCTGCCGCTCCGCTTCGAACCGGGCGACGACGGCCTTGGTGTCCATGCCGAGCTTGATGATCTTGAGCGCGACGCGGCGGCGCACGGGCTCCTCCTGCTCCGCCATGTAAACGACCCCGCAGCCGCCCTCGCCGATTTGCTGGAGCAGTTTGTAGCGGCCGATGCGGTCGCCGGGTTTTTCCTCGGGCAGCGGCGCGGCCCGGGTCACCGGCGACGAGGTCATCACGCTTTCGGGTCCTTCGTGCGCGGCGAGCAGGGCGTCGAGCCGGGCGCGCAACGCGACGTCGCCACCGCACGCGCCATCGAGAAACGCGGCGCGCTCTGAGGCCGGGCGGGCCAGGGCATCGGAGAAGAGCGCCTCGTCGGTTCGGGGGGAGGGGTTCATTTGCTGTGGGTCCGATAGCGCGAGGTCTACCCGCCACCGACGGCGCCAAAGGCGATCAGGGCTTGCTTAACCTTGGTTGGAGTGGCTGCGAGCGCCAGCGAGTGGATCGCAGCCGCCTCCATGCAATGAGTAACCACGAATGGACGCGAATGAGCGCGAATTCCAGACTGGCCGAGATCAGGCAAAGTGGGTGGAAGAGTCTTTACCATTCGGTGAGGCGCTCGGCGGCACGTTGGCAGCGATGTTTTCATTCGCGTCAATTTGCGTCCATTCGCGGTCAAACTGAATTGATCCGGCTCAGCCCACTCGCTGGCGCTCGCAGCTACCGGAATCGGAAGACTCGATGTGGGCATGGTAGCTGTATGATTGTATTCGCCCGAGGCGCGGTGGTGCACGCTGCAGCGATCCCGGCGTTGCCGTGCAGCCAGCCAACCGGCGCGCAGCGCCCAGATCCAGACCCGCACGGCCCTCGCCATTCCCTGCGCGCATGCATCGGCGCTGAGAGGCTCTTCCCGGGAGGAAACCGTGCTCATGATAGGGGGGCGGGCGGAAAGCGGAAGCGGACCTTCACGAGCGTGGCTCTGGCGGAGGCCCGCGGCAATCGTGGAAATGGCGTTCAGGCGCAAGTCATGTGGTAGGTCCAGGCTGCATTCGCCATGTCCGGAGTGGAGTCCGAGGCCGCCTGCATGGGCGCCGCGGCCTTGCGGGTGCGTCGGGCGCGGAACGCCGGCGTGCGCGAATAATCGCTGAACGCGAAGGCCAATACGCCCGTGGCAACGATGCCGCCGACCAACGCGGTCGGGTTGAGGCCCGGGAGCGAAGCGAGGCCGGCCAACTCCACGGCGGTGGCGACGGCGAAGGCGAGGACGGAAAGTAGGCTGGTAAGGACGCGGGTCTTTCATGACGAGGTTGAGTTGAGGTTGGGAAAACGTCGCGCGCTCTGCCAGCCGGCAGAGGGGCGACAACCCTTAGCGCGCAAACCGCCGCCAAAAACGATCATGCCGGTGAAATAATTGTTGCATAAGTTCGTGCGCGATTGTGCCGGCCGCTCCGGACGCTACGCCGCTCCGATTCCAGCCGTACAACCTGGCAACGAACAAAAAGAATTCGCGCCGAATTTCGTGCCAACCGTGCGGCGGGAAGATGCCGAGACAATTCCAAGCATAGAGGTAGGAAAATTTCTTTGGTAAGAAGATTTTCCGGAGGAAAACCCTTCTTGGTTCTTGATGACAGGTCGATGGGCTCCATCTGGCGACAGTGTGCCAAGCACACGAAGCTGCGGGAAGTTACGGGTTAAACGGAGCATTATCGTCCGTGGTTTGGAGAATTTTCCTGCCAAGAAAATTTTCCTACCTTATTCCGGCAACTCGTTGGAGAGAAATCGCGTCGCGGATTGCCGGAGGTGCTCGAACTTTTGCAAGGATTGATAATAAATGTTTCGGCTTGGGCCGTCGTCACAAAACGAACCCCTCCGAGCCGATCTCGGCCCTGCCTTGATTAGCGCAGACTTGTGCGCCTGAGGCGCATTAGCGAAAATTAGCGTTCCAAAATGTCTGCGCCTTCCTTCTCCCGTACCCGCCCGGCTGTACAAACCGGACGGAACCCGCGGAGAACAGGGAACGCTAATCTCCGCTGATGAACGCTAATACGCCAGAGGCGCACAAGTCCCAGAAGGCCGGAAATCCTGAACCCGGAACCTGGGCCTCCCGCAGATTCGGAAAGACCACAGATGACCGGCCTTCTGACTCAGCATCTGTGGCCTTTCTGAATCCGTGGGAGGTCCGTCAGCTCAGAGTGGCAGGGCTGCTCATGAAAGAGCGTACCGCTCGGAGAGGCTGACCGCCGCGCCCTCCGTGTTTGCACGCCTGGAGACCCGGGCAGTGATTGGCAAAAAAACAGGGGCAGTAAAATTCCGGCCGCAGGGGCTGGATCCTTTTTTTGCCAAAGGATTGGTGGTTTGGGCCTGGGGATTGAATGATCCGCCCTTCGGTCAAGATTAGCGAGGTCTGAGGGGGCGACCTCGGCGCTCTGCCGCTTTGTGTGAGGCTCAATCACCGCGGCCGGGGCGGCAGGTGTTTTTTCGGAATTCTCAGACCCATCGAGCCGGCAATCGTGATGACGTCGTACTTGCCTTGAAATCCAATCAACATGTGCGCAGCCCACGGTTCCATTTTGTACTCGTCGATCAACCAGGTGCTCATGTCGCTCGTCGCCAGCTTGATTGACCGGTCGAGCGAGCTGACAAACTCGGGCTGGCTGCCGACACTGATGATATAGTCCGCTGTCTCGACGCGCGGCCCGGTGAGGTTGGCAGCCTTCTTCAAGGTCGTCGTGAACTGGACGTCCATCGAGATCTCCACGCCGTTGCCGGTCGGCTCGCCGTCGCCTTGGAGCGCATGACCATCGCCGATGAACAGCAGAGCCCCGGGATGGTACACGGGCAACATCACGACCGCACCTTCGCCAATCCGATTATAGTCAAGATTGCCGCCGTACGAACCGGACGGCACCGAGGTGGGTGCAAAATCGCCAGCTGGGGCGACGCCCACGCAGCCGAGCATCGGCTGGATCGGAAACTCGAGCTTGGCGACGGCGCTTTTTGGGTCGGACATGCGCACGACGCCGCGCTCGAGATCGACGTCCCATTTCAGGCGGTTCGCTCTGCCGGGCGTGACCTTGTCCGGTATGTAATTCGGCGTGTACATCGGATGCAGCGATGCGATCGATTCCGGCGTCAGCGCGAACATCCCGAGGCGGGCGCTGGTGGTGCCCCATGCCCGGTTGATGCGCACCTGTTTGAAATGCACCAGCAACGCGTCGCCCGCCTCGGCTCCTTCGACGTAGAACGGCCCCGTGAGGGGATTCCCTCCCTCGGAACGTTGCTCGCCTTTTTCATCGCGCCCGCCGGAGTCGATGGTCTTGGTGGCAATGAGTTCGCCGGGGCGGATGCGTTTGAGCACGGGATGCGCCGCCGAAAACGTGCGATGATAGGTCTTGGCCTGCACCGTGGTGGGCTCGGCTGCGTGGGCGGAAGCGAGGCAGGACAGGAGCACGGCGATTGGGAAGAGGCGGATGGGGTGGTTCATGGTGGGATCGAAGTGCGGTTCGAGGTCGGTGCCAGATTGCCACGCGAGGAAAGCGCCGTGCCCGGAAACCGGACACCGGAACGCGACAGCAAAATGGGCCCCGGTGCAAGCCGCGCCGCCGATGCACATGAGCGCCGCGCGCCTCCGCGTGATCCCCTCCGGCGAATTGGATGCTCCACCCTTCGGTCACGACCATCAAGGCCCGAGGGAGCGACCTCGGCCCCAGCGGCGCTCCGTCGCTCCCCTGCTCCGCGTGAGTTTTCTTCCGTCATGGTCCAACCGCTCCACTCATCTCCTTCAGCAGCCAGGCGCGGGCATAGGCCCACCAGCGGCGCGCGGTGGGCTCGGCAATCCCGAGCGCCTGCGCCGCTTCCTCCAAGGTGAATCCGGCAAAAAAACGCAGCTTCACCAGCTCGGCCTTTTCCGGATCGGCGAGCGCGAGTTTTTCGAGGGCATCGTTTACCTTGAGCACCCGGGCGTCGTCGGCGGTCCCGGCGACGTCGAGGTCGTCGATGTTGATGTGCTCGTGGCGGCCGCCCCGGCGCTGGGCGAGCCGCTTGCGCGCACTGTCGATCAGTATGCGGCGCATCGCCTCGGCGGCGGCGGCGAAAAACTGCGCGCGGCTCTTCCAATCGGGCTGGTGGTCGGCGCCGAGGCGAAGCCAGACCTCGTGCACGAGTGCGGTGGGTTGCAGCGTGTGGTCAGGAGCCTCGTGGGCCATGCGTGCCGCAGCGAGGTGCCGCAATTGCTCATATACGAGCGGCAGCAGCCGATCCGCCGCCTGCGTGTCACCCTGCTCGATGCGTTGCAGGATGAGGGTAATTTCTCCGGCACTCACGGCCCGCAGCTGTAGCGGCCAAGGGTCAACATTGAAAGGGCGAAATGCGCCAAGCTGGAAGGCGCCGCGCGCCGGCCCGGCGTACGGATGCCATTACGTCTTTGGCGAAAACCACGGCTGCCCGTCCCGTGGTTTTCCATCCGATATTGCCACCGGAATTCGATCACATCGTCGTTGTGTCTGACCGTACTTGGATTGAAATCCCAGCCTTTAGATTGCTGATGCCCGATTTCAAAATTTCCCAAATCGTCGCAGGGCGCGACGAAGTGGATCGATATTGGATCATGAAAACCCCAACCCTGTTCACATCATCCGGTGCCCGCGCGTTGTTCGCCACGTGCGTGCTTGCCACGGCATCCGCACTCGCCGCCGCCGCCTCGTTTCGCGCGGGCGCAGTGACGGTGGACATCACGCCGGTCACGCTGCCGGTGCGGATCGCGGGTGGATTTTTGGAAAAATCCGGAACGGAGATCGCGGATCGCCTCCAGGTCCGCTGCCTGGTGCTCGACGACGGCCGGACGAGAATCGCCTTCGCCATCGTGGACACCTGCATGATGACGCAGTCGCTCATTGACGAAGCCAAGCGCCAGGCGAGCGCCCAATCCGGCATTCCGACCGACCGCATGATGGTATCGGCCACGCACACCCATTCGGCTCCGGCGGCAATGGGCTGCCTGGGCACGCGCCAGGACCCGGACTACGCGGCCTGGCTCCCGGGGAAAATTGCCGAAGGCCTCGTGGCTGCGACCGCGAAACTGCAGCCCGCGAGAATTGGGTGGGCGTCGATCGATGACTGGGAGCACACCCACAACCGTCGCTGGATTCGCAAGCCGGAGAACAAAGTCGTCGATCCCTTTGGCGATCCGACGGGATTGGCGAACATGCACCCGGGCTATCTCAGCCCGGAAATCGTCGGCCCATCCGGGCCGGTCGATCCGGGCTTGTCCGTGCTCTCGTTGCGGACGCCCGAGGGCCAGCCGCTCGCCGTGCTGGCAAACTACTCACAACACTACTTCGGCTCGACCCCGGTGTCGGCGGACTATTATGGTCTGTTCTGCAAACACGTCGCGCGTTTGCTGGGTCAGGTGGGGGCCGGCAACGGAGCGTTCGTGTGTGCGATGTCGCAGGGCACCAGCGGCGACCTGATGTGGATGGACTATGGCTCACCCCAAAAGGCGATATCGGTGGAGGACTATGCCGAAGCCGTGGCCAGGTATGCCGTGCAGGCACTGGAGCAGGTGCGGTATCATGATACCGCACCGCTCGCGATGGTGGAGCAGACACTCCAACTCAACTACCGGCTTCCGGACGAGAAACGCCTCGAGTGGGCCAGGCCTATCGCTGCGCTCATCGAGAACAATTTGCCCAAGAACCGGACCGAGGTCTATGCTCAAGAAGCGCTCATCCTCCACGAACGGCAAAAAACCGAGGTCAAGCTGCAGGCGATCCGCATCGGGGAGTTGACCATCGCCGCGCTGCCCAACGAAGTCTATGCCCTCACCGGGCTGAAGCTGAAGGCGCAGTCGCCGTTCTCCTCGCACTTCAACATCGAGCTGGCCAACGGTGCCGAGGGCTACATCCCCACCCCCGAGCAGCATGCGCTTGGCGGCTACACCACCTGGCCGGCACGCACGGCGGGTTTGGAGGTGCAGGCCGAGCCGAAAATCGTGGCCACGCTGCTGGACGCGCTGGAAAAGGCCACCGGACGAAAACGGCGCGTCATGCGAGACGATCACGGGCCCTACGCCAACGCGGTGTTGCTGGCGAAACCAGCGGCCTACTGGCGGCTCAACGATGCAGCGGGCCGCGTCGCGCGGAATGCCGTGCCCGGCGGGGTTGAGGCCGAGGTCCGCGACGGGGCGGCCTGGTACCTGCCCGGGGTGGGGAGCGGAACCGGCACGGGCTCAGGCGAGAAACTGACACCCTCCGCCTTCTCCGGCCCGAACCAAATCAACCGGGCGCTGCATCTCGCCGGCGGCGAGGTACGGGCCGAGGTCAGGAACCTGGGCGGGCATTACTCCATTGCGCTGTGGTTCTGGCTCGGCGCGGCCAGCGGCGCGAGCGAGCGCAGCGGCACGCTCGTGGCCGGGCCGGGTGGCGAGTCGGTGGATCTCCGGCAAACCCGCGATCATCACGTGCAACTCGTGCTGGGCGGCTCGGCCACGCAGATCGAACTGCGGGCGGATGAATGGCACTTCGCCGTGTTGGTGCGCGACGGCAACGAGGTGCGTCTGCACGTCGAGGGCCAGGCCAGGCCGGAGATCGTCAAAGCCTTGCCGATGCAGTCGACGGGCACGCCGCTGAATTTCGGCCAGAGGCTGCAGGGCAAGCTCGATGAAATCGCCGTCTTCAATCGCGTGCTCGCTCCAGCCGAGATCTCCTCGCTTTGGAAGGTCTCCGGGATTGGCCATTGACGCGCCCGATCCAATCCGAAGCGTGGCTGCGAAGCGGCGACACAAAATGACGATGCGACTATGCCCGACACCGCGGGAAACCCTGTGTTTGGTGGCGGAAAATTTCCGCGGCGCCCGTGCCATCATCGCACTGTTGACGGTCGTCGCCCTGCCGCTGGCCGGCCCGGTCGTCGCCGCCGAGCCGCCAAGCCAACCGGCCTTCGCCGTGGATCCACCCCTCTCGCCCGCCGAATCGCTGAAGAAACTTCATCTACCCGCGGGCTACCAGGCCGAGATCATCGCCGCCGAGCCGCTGCTGCTCGATCCCGTGGCCTTCGACTGGGATGAGCGCGGGCGCTTGTGGGTCGTCGAGATGGCCGATTATCCGCTGGGCATGGATGGCAGGGGCAAGCCCGGCGGCCGGGTGCGGGTGCTGGAAGATACTGATGGCGACGGCCGCTACGATCAGCAGACCCTTTTCGCGGATGGCTTGTACTTTCCGACGGGCATCCTGACCTGGCGCGATGGGGCCATCGTCACCGCCGCGCCGAATGTCCTGTTCCTCCGGGATGCCGATGGCGATGGCAAAGCCGACCAGCAGGAGATCCTTGTCAGCGGCTTGACGGAGGGCAATCAACAGCTCCGCGCGAACGGCTTGCGCTGGGGACTCGACAATTGGGTCTATATCGCCAGCGGCGGCCATCACGGCAAATACGGCAGCAACACCCGGCTGACCTCGCGGCGAAACGGCCGGGAAGTTTTGGTCGGGGCCCGGGACTTCCGTTTCCGCCCCGACACGGGCGAACTGGAGGCGCAGAGCGGTCCCACGCAGTTCGGCCGCAGCCGCGACAACTGGGGCCATTGGTTCGGCACGCAGAACGCGCATCCACTGTGGCACTACGTCCTGGCCGAGCAATATCTGCGCCGCAATCCGCACTTCGGCGTCAATGAGACGCGGGTGCATCTGCTCACCCCGCCCGCCAGCCCGCCCGTGTATCCCTCCAGTGTCACGGCGAAGCGTTATCATGACTTTGGTTCCCTCGGCCGCTACACCTCGGCGTGCAGCGGAATGATTTATCGCGACCAGCTGCTGTTTGGGCCGGGCCGCACCGATGCGTTGGTCTGCGAGCCGGTGCATAATCTCGTGCAGCATCTCGTGCTGGCGGACAGCGGCGTGAGCTTCACGGCGAACCAGATGTTTGGAGACGGAAAGTTCGATTTCTTCGCGAGTGAAGACCGTTGGTGCCGGCCGGTGATGGTGCGCGAGGGACCGGACGGTGCGCTCTGGATCGCGGACATGTATCGATTCATGATCGAGCATCCACAATGGCTGCCGTCGGTGGGGAAAGATGAACTGCTCCCTTACTATCGCCTCGGCGATGACCTGGGCCGCATCTATCGGGTGAGCCGCACCGGCATGCCTGGCTTCAAACCCGTGCGCTTCGACCGGCTCGGCACCGTCGACCTCGTCGCCGCGCTGGATGCGACGAACGGTTGGCGCCGCGACAAGGCTCATCAAATCCTGCTCTGGCGCGCCGACCCGGCGGCGGTGGCGCCACTGCTGGCCTTGACGGAACAAAGTCCAAACCCGCTCGCTCGGCTGCACGCGCTCTGCGTCCTCGACGGTCTCGGCGAACTCCCGCCCGCCGCGGTGGTGCGGGCGCTCAGTGACCGCACTCCCGGGGTGCGCGAAAACGCCCTGCGCCTCGCCGAGACCCGCTTCACCCCCGCCGTGCTCGGCGCCGCCGTGCGCCTCGCCGGGGACCAGGACGCCAAGGTGCGGTTGCAACTCGCATTGTCCCTCGGTGCGACGCAAGACGCAGTCGCGGGTGAAACGCTGGGCCGTCTGCTCCTGGCCGGGGCAGACGACCCGATGCTGATCGCCGCCGTGATGAGTTCCGCCACTCCGCACCTCCGCGCGCTGGCGGCCGCCGTTGCCCGCCAGCCGTCGATCGTGCTGGTCGAACCGCTGCTGACCATCGCGCTCGGCCTCGATGATCGGGCAGCCCTCGTGCCATTGCTCGCGCCAACCTTTACGTCTCCGGGCGGGCGCCATACCTCCGAACAACTCGCCATGTTTGGTCGCCTGCTCGATCAGCTGGCCCAACTTGGCCGCACGCTCGACCAACTCCGCGCCGCCCCGACCAACGATGCGCTCACCCAATTGCTCGGCCACGCCACCGCCCTCACCGCTCAGGTCCGTCGCACGGCTGCGGACGCGAATGCTCCCGCCCACGACCGGATTGCCGCCCTTGCTCTCCTCAGTCGCAATCCCTCCACCCGGGCCGAGGCGCTGCCGCCGCTCGCCACCTGGCTCGATCCGAAACAGACTGTGGCGACCCAGGCCGCGGCGATCCAAGTTCTTGCCTCGATCAACGCATCCGATGTGCCCGGCGTCTTCGCCCAGGCGTGGCCCACGATGAGTCCCGGCGCGCGACAGCTCACTCTCAGCGCATGGATGGGCCGCGAGCCGTGGGCCTACGATCTCGTCCAGCGACTCGAACGGCGAGAGCTGCCGGCTTCGGCGGTCGACACCACCCAGCGCGTCCGTTTGATCAAGCATGATTCCAAACGCATCAGCCAGCTCGCCGGCAAGGTCTTCGACTCGACCTCCTCCGCTCGCAGCAAGATCGTGGCGGACTACCGTCCCGCCCTGGCCCTCAACGGCGATCCGACCAAGGGTCATCAGGTTTTCGCTCTGATCTGTGCCGCCTGTCATCGCCGCGGCTCCGAGGGCCGCGACCTCGGCCCCGACATGCTGTCCGTCGTCGAGCATCCGCCGGAGAAACTCCTCGGCAGCATCCTCGATCCCAGCGCCGACATTCAACCCGGCTTCAATGCGTATACCTGCACACTCAACACCGGCGAACAAGTCTACGGTCTGCTCGCCTCCGAGAACGCAACCAGCGTGGTGATGAAACTCGTCGACGGCACGATAAAGACCGTGCTGCGCCATCAAATCAAGACGCTGCAAAGCCAGAACCTCTCCCTCATGCCGGAGGGCCTGGAAGCCGCGATCGATCACCAAAGCATGGCCAACCTCATCGCCTATTTGCGCCAGCCAAGCAAAAGCGAAAACTGACAATCCCGTGTTTTCTTCGTAAGTGCGGCCTTCCCCAGGCTTAGCGGCTGGCCATTCCAACTGGCATCGCCGGCCGAACTCAACTCCGTGTGCCAGTAATCAGATTCGACAAGCACCCGCCACCAAACCAACACTCGACGCCCGACTCCCTCAGTCTCAAATTCATCCCGATGTCCGCCCCCAAACGCCTCGACGAGAAAATTACCCGCATGCGCGCCGGCACGGCCACCCGCCGCGATTTCATCATCGCCGATGCCAAGGACGCCGACATGGCGTTTGGTGTCACCGCCCCCGGCCCGGGGCAATGCCGGCCGGACCGGCAGCGCGAATCGGACGCGTGTTGGAAATCGCTCGAGGATTATCGCCAGCAAATCCGCGCCGTCATCGCCCAGAACATCGTCGACATCGTGCTGCTCTCGGCCTCGAACCTCGAGCAGCTCGCCATCACCGAACGCATTTTTGAAAACTCACCGATCACGCCGGCCGCGCGGGCAAACGACACGACCGACATCTGGGTCGTGCGCGGTGGCAAGTATCCCACGCTGCCTTCGCGCGCGTTTCGCACCGCCACAATCGAACACATGAAGTACGGCCGGCTGCAGGGCGATTGCACGCCACCCCACACCGGCGCCGATCTGGGGCTCTACTCGATCACGTTCACGAACAACATCGATTGGGACTACAAGGCGCTCGAGGATTTTGCCGCCTTCCGGCTCGAGGCGGAAGCAAAGCGTTTCCGGTACTTTCTCGAGGTCTTCAACCCCAACGTGGATCCCGGCATCCCCGCGGCCGCCATTCCGGGATTCCTGAACGACCACATCGTGCGGACGCTCGCCGGAGTCACCTCGGCCGGCCGGCCGGTGTTCCTCAAGATTCCCTACAACGGCCCCGGCCCGCTCGAGGAATTGGTGGCCTACGATCCCAAACTGATCGTTGGCATCCTCGGCGGCGGCAGCGGCACGACACTCGATGCGTTTCAGTTGATCCACGACGCCCAGAAATACGGAGCCCGCGTCGCGCTGTTCGGGCGCAAGATCAACCTCTCCGAGCACCCGCTGGTCTTCATCGAGTTTCTCCGCCGCATCGCCAACGGCGAAGTCGAGCCCGTGGAGGCGGTGAAGGCCTACCACGCCGTCCTGACGAAACTCGGCGTCAAGCCGCAGCGCCGGTTGCAGCAAGATCTGCGAATCACGCCGACGGCCACGCATTACCGGCGCTAGCCCGGGCCTGGATATTTCACGCTCTCCTCGCTGGCGAGCCTACACTCGGTGCGAAAACTGATTCTGCCTTTCCGGCATTTGGAAAGATCCAGGCTAAGGTCAAAACCGCCTGGCGGTTTTGTTTTAGCCCGCATGAACCGCACAGCACCGAAAACACGCCGCTCAAAAATCAAAGGACGCCGGCCAACAAACATCGAGAGGGTGAAAAATGCGGGCTAGCGGCATCATCGCCGGAGGCAACTGGCTCATCGATCACGTCAAGCTGATCGACACTTGGCCGCCGCAGGACGGGCTTGCCCATATCGTCGGCCGCACCGCCGGCAACGGCGGTGGTCCGTACAACGTGCTCAAGGATCTCGCCATTCTCGGAGCGCCGTTTCCACTCGAGGCCGTCGGCCTCCTCGGGGACGACGCCGACGGCCGCACCATCCGGGCCGACGCGCTGGCCCATCGGATCGACGTCGCGCAGCTGCACGTCACCACCGCCGCCGCGACCAGCTATACCGATGTGATGACGGAGCGCAGCACCGGTCGCCGGACCTTCTTTCACGATCCGGGTGCCAACGCGTTGCTCGCCCCGGAGCATTTCGACTTCACGCGCAGCAACGCGCGCCACCTCCATCTCGGCTACCTGCTCCTGCTTGATTCCCTCGACTCCCCGGGAGTTGATGGCCGCCCCCGGGCGATCGAGGTGCTGCGACGCGCCCGGGCGGCCGGCCTGTCCACTTCGGTTGACTGCGTGAGTGCGCGCCCGCACCGCTATCCGGAAATCGTCGCGCCGGTCCTGCCCGAGGTCGACGTGCTGTTCGCCAACGATTTTGAGGTGGAGCAACTCACCGGCACGTCGCTCGGTCGCGGCCCCACCCTGCAATGTGCGGCCGTTGAGACCGCGGCGCGCGCGCTCATCGCCAAGGGCGTCCGCTCCTCGGTGGTCATCCATTTCCCAGAGGGGGTTTGCGCCTGCTCGGCGGCGGGCGAGATCGTGTGGCAGGCGGCGGTCCGGATGCCCGCCGCGGAAATCGTCGGCACTGCCGGGGCGGGAGATGCGCTGGCCGCAGGCGTGTTGTACGGCCGGCACGAAGCTTGGTCCATGCCGCGCTGCCTCGAACTCGGTGTCTGCGCGGCCGCCGCTTCACTGCGCGATGGCACCTGCTCCAACGCCATCTTATCCGCCCAGGAATGCCTCGCCCTCGGGCGGGCGCATGGGTTCCGTGCGGAATAGCGCCGGGTCGGACTGGTGTCCTGGCTCCGGCTACCCGGCGGGTTTATTCAACGTCGCACGCTCCAGCGCCGCGATCAATTCGCCCAGCCGGATCGGCTTGGCCAAAAAATCGTCCATGCCGACGGAATGACAGCGTTCGCGATCCTCAACCATCGCGGAGGCCGTCAACGCCACAATCCAGACCGGCGACCGCCGGTTGACCAGCTCGTGCACGCGAATGGCCCGCGTGGCATCCAAGCCATCCATCTCCGGCATCACCACATCCATGATGATCAGATCAAAGGCGGGGTTGGCCGCCGTCACTTTGGCCACGGCCTCGCGTCCGTTCTCGGCATAGTCTGCCGCGCAACCCACCCGCCGCAGCATGATGGACATCATCCGACGATTGACCACATTGTCTTCCACGACGAGAATCCGTCCTCCGTAACAGGGCAGATCCGGCACGGCGTCGAACGCGGTTGTTTTCGCTTCGACGACCGGCGTCTCCGCGAGGCGAAACCGCAATGAGAAATAAAATCGCGCCCCTCGGTTCGCTTCACTTTCGACGCCGATTTCTCCACCCATCGCCTTCACCAACCGCTGGCTGATGGCCAGCCCCAGTCCGGTACCCCCAAATACCCGCGTGGTCGAACTGTCGGCTTGTGAAAACGGCTCGAACAGTCGCGTCCGCTGCTCCGACGTCAGACCAATGCCGGTGTCCACCACCTCGAATTGCAGTACACACTCGCCGTCCGGCGGCGCCGGGGCGCCGCTCTTGCGTCGGATCCTGATCTGCACCTGGCCCTCCTGGGTGAATTTGGCCGCGTTGCCGACCAGATTAAACAACACCTGCCGGAGGCGCAGCGCATCCCCCACCACCATCGCCGGCACCTCCGCCGCGATGTCGAGCACGAGGGCCACCTGCTTCGCCACCAGGCGCGGCGAGAACAGCACACCGATTTCAGCGACGAGATCGTGCAGCACGACCGGCTGGCGTTCGAGTTCCACGCGACCGGACTCGAGCTTGGAGAGATCCAGAATGTCGTTGATCAGGGCGAGCAGGATTTCCCCTGACTGTTCGATCGTCGTGACATATTCCCGCTGTTCGACGGTGAGGGGCGTGCCCCGCAGCAGACTCGTGTAACCCAGCACGCCGGTCATGGGCGTGCGAATCTCATGACTCATCGTGGCGAGAAACACCCCTTTCGCGCGCGAGGCGGTCTCGGCGTGCAGCTGGGCTGCGCGCATCCCGCGGGCCATCGCCGCAATATTCCGCCCCAGCGTCCGAAACTCCGGCGTCCCGTCGGTGGCCTCCAAGCGCTGGATCCCCGCCTCGTCCCGCAGCTCGCGCACTTCCTTTTGCATCCGGTACAGGCGACGCAGAAACAGCACATCCACCAGCACTCCGACCACCACCACCAAGACCACGCTGCCGATCCCGAGCGTCCAAAACACCAGCCGGATGCTGCGCCTCTGTTGCAGGTGCAACACCCGCGGGGAGCGCAGTTCCACCACCGCCGCGACTTCTCCGTTGAGATCCGCGAGCGACCAACGGCCCACCAACTCGGTTTCACTCCCCACGTGTGCCGACCGGGCTCCGTCGATCGCCAGCGGTGCGTCCAGTCCCGCCAGGGTCGAACCGGGTGAAAGCAACGTGATCGAATATGGCTCATGTTCCCGCAACTCGGCCAGCTGCGTCTCGCTCAGGAACTTCCCCACGGCGACCGTCCCCCGCACGGGATCATTCCACTTGCTGCCGGTGACGGGCTGGGCGCTCAGGAGCAAGACCCCCAGCGAAGTCCGGATTAGCCCGCGCAGTTCGCCGTCGGGTTGACGCTGAAATATCCTCCGTAACGCAGCCAGTTCCGCCAGCAGATCGGGCGGGATCGCGGTCGGCTCCTTCGGCGGCCCTTGATGGACGAGCCCGAGACGAGGGCGATCCCTGACGTCCCACAACACCAGCAGGTCGATCTCACTTTCCTTGAACGACGGCGCTTCCAGCGATTTTTCGAACCTGGCCGGATTCCGGCCCTCGATGAAGTCGCCGGCATCATCCCAGTAGGCCCAGTCAGTTCCCGCCTGGGTGAGACGAATGAGCCGGTTGTCCAAACGGGACTCCAGGCGGCGCAGATTCAGCACCATCGCCTGGGCTTCGGCGCGGTCTGCGCCCGGCAGCAAGATGAATTCGGTCAGCGCCAAAACGAGCGCGTAAAAGACCGCAATACATCCTGTGATAAACAGCAGAATTTTGGTGCGAAGGGTCAATCGCGGCAAAGACTGGAGAAAAGAAAGGTCGCACCGCAATCGCCGATTGTCGGTACCGGCCACCACCGCGTCTCACCCGCGATTCTCCACCTTGCGACTTGGCAAGCCGCCCGCCCCGCTGCATGCTGCCGCATTCACTCCCCACTGATGTCGCGAAGGCCGCCCCGCTTTCCCACTCCCACCGCCGCCCAGTTCGTCTGGTCGCTCGTCTGCTCGTTCGCTCCGGCGGCCGCCGCGGCGGAGCCCCCCGTCGACTTCGCCCGCGAGATCCAGCCAATCCTCGCCGGTCGTTGCTACGATTGCCACGGGCCGGAGAAAACCAAGGGCGGCCTGCAACTCACCACGCGCCAGCAGGCGCTCCGCGGCGGCGAATCCGGCGAGCCGGCCATCGTCGCAAATCAGAGCGCCCGGAGTTCGCTCCTCCAGCGCGTGACGACGACCGAGGAAGACGACGTGATGCCGCAGAAGAGCGCGCGGCTGACGCCGTCCGAGATCGGCCTGCTCCGGCGCTGGATCGACGAGGGTGCCGTCTGGCCGGAAAACATCCGGCACTGGGCGTATGTGAAACCCGTCCGGCCCGCGCCGCCGCCGCTGCGCGCCGGCTTCCCGGCGGCGCTCAATCCCATCGATCATTTTATACTGGCCCGCCTCGAAAAAGAGGGCCTCGTCCCCTCGCCTGCCACCGACCGGCCCCGCTGGCTGCGCCGTGTGTCCTTCGACCTCATCGGCTTGCCCCCGACACCCGCTGAGGTGTCCGCCTTTCTCGCCGACACCAGCGACCAGGCCTGCGAGCGCGTCGTCGATCGCTTGCTCGCCTCGCCGCAATACGGCGAGCGTTGGGCCCGCCCCTGGCTCGATCTCGCGCGCTATGCCGACTCGCATGGTTTCCAACGCGACGATCTGCGCGAGCTCTGGCCGTATCGCGACTGGGTGGTCCGCGCGCTGAACGCCGATCTGCCTTTCGATCAGTTTACACTCTGGCAGGTCGCCGGCGACCTGCTCCCGGAATCGACGGGTAAGGAAAATCTTGATCCCCTCATCGCCACCGGCTTCCACCGTGCCGCGCCGACCAACGTCGAGGCCGGCACCGATCAGGAGGAGGGCCGCGTCAACCAGGTCTTCGATCGCGTCAACACCACCGCCGCGGTCTGGCTGGGCACCACGTTGGAGTGTGCCCAGTGCCACCACCACAAATACGATCCCTTTTCCCAAAAGGACTACTACCAGCTTTTCGCCTTTTTCAACAATACCGCCATCGAAACCGCGTTCACAAGTTCCACGGCGATGGCCGCGCTCAAGTTCACCGGCCCCTATGTGACGCTGCCCGACCCGTCCACCGCGGCGACGCGCCCCGCGATGAAAGCGCGCCTGGCCGAACTCGACGGGCAAATCATCGACCGCTCCCAGGCCGCCCTCGCCGGCTACCCGGGCTGGGAGGCCTCCGCCACCGCGTCCCTGTCGTCCGCCGCCCAGCTCTTCCCCCTTCCCATCACCTCTTTCGAATCGGTCGGCGGATCGAATTACCGCATTTTGCCCGACTGGTCGGTGCTGCTCACCGACGACGCTCCTGATCGCGACACCTACGTCATCACGGCGTCGCTCCGCAATTTCTATGGCCTCACCGGCTTCAAGCTCGAGGTCCTAACCGATCCCTCGCTGCCGGGCACGGGCCCCGGCCGCGGTGACGCCACCCGGCCCAATTTCGTCCTCAACAATTTTCGGGCCACCTCACTCGTCCATGATCGAGCGGAAGTGCCGATTGAGTTTGCGCAGGCCCGCGCCTCGTTCTCGCAGGTGAAATTCCCCGTGGGCAACCTGCTCAAAACTGACAACGACAACCGCGGCGGCTGGGCGATCAGTCCCCAGTTCCGGCGCGACCATTGGGCGATCTTCGCCACCAAGGAGTCGCTCACTTTCAACGAGGGAGTGCTCTTCAAGTTCACGCTCGAGCAGAATTTCGGCGCGGGACGTTCCATCGGTCGCCTGCGTCTTTTCGCCCTCACTGGCAAAACCACCGGCGAATCGCTGCCGGCCGAAATCGCCACCATCCTTCGCGCCGGGCCCGAGCGTCGCAGCGCCGCACAAACCGCGAAGTTGCGCAATTACCACCTGAACGGGGACCAGACACTCGTGGAGTTGAAGCAGGCGCGGGCCACGCTGGTCCAGGAACTGGCGGCGGCCGAGGGCCCCCGCACACTTGTCATGCGGGAACTGCCCCGGCCCCGCCAGACCACCGTCCTCAAGCGGGGCAACTTTCTCGAACCCGGCGAGCCCGTCCATCCCACCACCCCCGCCCTCCTGCACCCCGCCCCAGCCTCGCCGTCACCCAACCGCCTCGACCTCGCGCGGTGGCTCGTCGACCGCGAAAATCCGCTCGTCGCGCGCGTCACCGTCAACCGCTGGTGGGCCGAGTTCTTCGGTCGTGGAATTGTCACTACACCCGAGGATTTTGGCGTGAAGGGCGAACCGCCGTCGCATCCCGAACTGCTCGACTGGCTGGCGGTCGAGTTCATGGCGGGCGGCTGGAGCATGAAGCACATCCACCGGCTCATCGCGCTCTCCGCCACCTACCGGCAGACCTCGCGCCTGACCCCGGAATTGCTCGCCCGCGACGATCTCAACAAGCTGCTCACCCGCGGCCCGCGTTTCCGCCTCGATGCCGAGGCCATCCGCGACAACGCCCTCGCGGTCGCCGGCCTCCTCAGCCTGAAACAGGGCGGACCGCCCGTGCGTCCCTTTCAGCCGCCCGGCCTCTGGGAGAGCAAAGTGGGCGGCGACCGCGTGACGTACGAGGTGAGCCCCGGCGAGGACGCCCGGCGTCGCGGCCTCTACACCGTGTGGAAACGCAGCTCCCCTTATCCGAGTTTCGTCAATTTCGACGCCACCGCGCGCACCGCCTGCACCGTCCGCCGCTCACGCTCCAATACCCCTCTCCAGGCCCTCACACTGCTCAACGATCCCGTTTACGTCGAGGCCGCCCATGCGCTCGCCCGCCGGATCCTCGCCGAGCATCCCGACACCGCGACCGCGGGGCGAATCCGCCACGGGTTTCGACTGTGTCTCGCGCGCGCCCCCACCCCGGCCGAGGTCGCGGCGTTGCAGCAGCTCTTCGAGCGGCAGTCCGCGGCGCATCGCGACGAGACCATCGCCTGGCAGGCCGTCGCCACCGCGCTCCTCAACCTCGATGAGATGATCACCAAGAACTAAAATGTCTCCCCTCGACGCCCATTTTCGGGAGCTCACCCGCCGCGCCTTTCTCCGCCGCTCCGGGGTCGGTCTCGGGGCGATGGCGCTGGGCTCGTTGCTCACCGCCGGTCTGGCGGCGGACGGCTCCGCCAATCCTCTCGCCCCGCGCCAGCCGCACTTTGCGCCGCGCGCCAAACGCGTGATCTACCTGCACATGGTCGGCGCGCCGTCGCAGCTCGACCTCTTCGACCACAAACCCGGACTCGTCAAATACGACGGCCAGCCGTGCCCCGAAGAATTCATCAAGGGCAAGCGTTTCGCCTTCCTCCGCGGGCATCCCAAGATCGGTGCCTCGCGCCACGCCTTCCGCCGTCACGGGAAAAGCGGCGCGGAAATCTCCGAACTGCTCCCGCACCTCGCCACCGTCGCCGACGACCTCACCTTCGTGAAGTCGCTCCACACCGACGAATTCAATCACGCGCCGGCCCAGCTTTTCCTGCACACCGGCTTCGGCCGCCTTGGCCGGCCCAGCTTTGGTTCCTGGGTGACGTACGGCCTGGGTTCGGAAAATTCCGACTTGCCCGCGTACGTCGTGCTGTTGTCCGGACCGCTTGCCGGGGCGGGCACGAGCCTGTGGGGCCCCGGCTTCCTGCCCAGCGTGCACCAGGGGGTGCAATTTCGCTCCAGCGGGGAACCGGTGTTGTTTCTGGACAATCCCCAGGGACACTCCGCCGGGGACCGTCGCCAGGTCCTCGATACAGTGCGCACGCTCAACGAGGCCCACCTCGCCGACGTCGGCGACCCGGAGATCGCCACCCGCATCAGCCAGTATGAAATGGCGTTTCGGATGCAGACCTCCGTGCCGGAGCTGATGGACATTTCCACGGAGTCGGCGGCCACGCTCGAGTTGTACGGGGCGAAACCCGGCGCGGCGTCGTTTGGCAACAACTGCCTCCTCGCGCGCCGCCTGATCGAGCGCGGCGTGCGCCTGGTGCAGCTTTACGACGCCGACTGGGATCATCACGCGGATCTCGCCACGCGCCTGCCCCGGAAATGCCTGGACGTCGATCGCGGCATGGCGGCGCTCGTACGCGATCTGAAGCAACGGGGACTGCTCGACGACACGCTCGTGATCTGGGGCGGCGAGTTTGGGCGCACCCCGATGGCGCAGGTCGACTCCGGCAGTGGCAACACCACGAAGCCCGGTCGCGACCATCACAAAGACGCCTTCACGATGTGGCTCGCGGGCGGCGGCGTAAAAGCCGGCCTCACCTACGGGCGCACCGATGACCTCGGCTACGGCATCGCGGAAAAACCCGTGCATGTGCACGACCTGAACGCGACGGTGCTGCACTTGCTCGGCCTCGACCACGAGCGCCTGATTTATCGCTACCAAGGCCGCAACTTCCGGCTGACCGACGTGCACGGCCACGTGGTCAAGGATCTGATCGCCTGAGGCGCCCACTTCAGCCGTTTCGAATCGGTCGGGGGGAGGAAAATCCTCCGGTCGGGCAGGCTTCCGAGCGGCCGCCCGTCAAAATTTGCCGTTCCGCTGACGGTGGGCTGGAACGGGCCGAAATGGCGCAACCGAGGGAGATCGGATTCAGGGTTGCGGGGACTACAGGGGTCCGATTCCGTTTCCACCCGGCACCGTCTCCATAAACCTAAATCCCGCAGTTGAGGTTCAGGGGGCCAGTTTTGGGAGCCAGTCGTCCGGACTGAGCGGATTATTCCAGCACAAATAACGTTCGAAGGTTTGCTGCGGGTTCAACTGCGGCGCAGTTGAAGCGAGCCAGCGTTGG
>SXSC01000219.1 GCA_005792355.1 Opitutaceae bacterium | reverse complement strand
TGGGGTTCACGCGGGCTAAAACAAAACCGCCAGGCGGTTTTGAACTTAGCCCGGACATCCCTGAGGACCGCGAACGCAGAAGAAGATCTCGAACACCGTGTGACTCCGCTCGCGAGCAGAGTGTGAAATGTCCGGGCTAGGAATATCTCGTAGCTGCAGTACTTCCGGCCCGCCGGCGTGTTCAATGACATATGCTTTCATGGGTTGGTTTCCGGTTTTTGGGATTGGCCGCTTCAGCCGCGTGGTGGATTGGTGGTGGAAAAACAATTGCGCGCGATTTTCCAATCACCGCTGTCAGTCTGCTCCTGCATCTGAGTCGTTTTAGAACTGCCGCATCCGCCGAGCAGAACACGCTCAGCGCGATGGCCGCAGTGGATGGGTTCCTGGCTGTCAGTTAGCCGTAACAGTCGGACGCAGGACGCTACGGGCAAATTCAGCCGGGGTCATTCCGCCCGACCGCACCCGCGGATCAGTGCGGGGAAACTCCGCCCGCAGGGAGTGTTCACTTGGGGTCAGCCTGTTGCCCGTTGCACTTGCCCGCGCTGCTGGCAATCGAGTTTCCGCCGAACTTGCCAATGCAACATGCAACAGGCTGACCCCATTTCTGGCCCCACCAGGGAGCTACGGATCGGAGGCTGGAGTGCCAAGGGAGCGGGCCCGAGAGGGTTTTGACTGACAAAACACGGCCAGACCGATCGGCTCGGGCGTAAACATTCAGCCCTGAGGCAAAACACACGGCCACGAGAAAGCCGCGACGTTCACTTCACCATTCGGGCCGCCGTCACCGCATCACCCATCTCCAGACGATCGACCACCTCGATGCCACGTGCGACGCGACCAAGCGCCGTGAAGTCGCCCTCGTTGTGCGGCTGGGGCGTGCTGCCCAGGGTGTAACCCGCCCTGCCGGTATCGAGCCCCGACGACGCCCATGCGAGATTGCCGCGCGTGAGGCCGAGCCGGCTCACTTCGTCGCGCAGGCGGTTGGCGCCGCGAATGGTGGCCTGCTGCGCCACGAAGTTCGGCACCACGCGGCTGAACACCGTGCCGACGATGGCGCCGGACTCGGTGAGACGGACAAACTCCTCCATGCCCAGGGGCGATTCACCGGGGTAGAACTCCAGCTCGATCTCACCCTTCGGCGTCGTCCACACCGCGCGAGGCGCGGCCGAGCCGTTATACGCGGGCACGACCCAGCGATCGACGATGGCGCGATAGCCGGCATCGGTGCGCGTGGGCGCAGCGGCCTGCGCTGCCGGGGCGGCCGGGATGAGGAGGGCCTTCATTGTGGGGTCCGTAGCCAAAGTATCGAGGAATTGCTGGCCGATAGGACCCATCCGCCGCAGCGCCTGGGTGGCAGAAGTGCGAATCGCCACACTCGGGTCGCGCAACAGCGTGGCAGCGGCGTCGAGCGCCAACGGCGGTGCGAGTTGGGTGAGCGGTGTGAACGCCGTCAGGCGAAGCGCGGCGGGCCTCGACGAAGCCGTCGCTGCCGCGAGGCGTGGCGCTACCTGACCGACGCGGCCCGTGTGCCGCCCGAGCAGTTCGGCCGCCGAGACCGACAACCACGTATCCGGGTCTTCGAGCGCGGCCAACACCACCCCAAACGACTCCTCATCGTTGTATCCATCGAGGGCGCGCAGAGCTTCGGTGCGCACGCGGCGGTCGGTGTCTTTGGTGCCGGCGCGCAACCGAGCAGCGGTGGCCGCGCGATCGACGACGACAGCGGCTGGATCGACGGACGGCGCCGTGCCAGGTGGAGGCGTCGACGTCGGTGCAGGCGGCAGCGCCAACCCGCGCATCGCCCAGAACCTGACCTCGGGCGACGGATCCTCACACAGTTTCAAAAGGTGCGGAACGGCGGCCGGATTACGCCGGCGGAACAGTGCCCAGGCGGCGCGCCACCGGACTTCGATGCTTGGCGAAGTCGTCCACCTCAGAATCGGCGCAATGTCTTCGCGGGTTGTATAACGCCCCATCGACAGCAGCGCTTCTCCCACCACACCCTCTGTGGCAGCCGCACGAGTGGCGTTGGTCAGATACTGGGCCAACGCTTTCCATGCTTCTGGCGTCCTGATCTTGCCGAGCGCGCGCGCGGCCTCAAACGCCACGGTCGTGTTTGGGTTGGCTTGTAGCATCTGTGCCAGCCAGGGGATGCCAGCGGGGTCCTTCAGTTGCCCGGTCGCGAAGGCGACAGTCGCGGGAATGTCCGGGTTCTCGTCACGCCGCAGTGGGTGGAGCAGCACGCCTCCGCGCGGGTCGGCGATGCGGCCGAGCGCCACCACGGCCCGGCGTTTGACTTCGGGATGTTTCGACTGAAGAAGCCGCATGAGCGCCCCTTCATCAAACTGCCTGGTGTCTTCAAGCTTCACCAGCAGCGCGATATCCACAATGTCCGCCTCGGCAAGAGGCGGCCGCGGGCTCGCGGCTGTTCCGGTCACACTGACTAGCGCGACGATCGCGAGAAGCAGCCCGATTCGGATTCGTGTCATGTCACATCATTACTAAAGAGAAACTCCCTTTAAAGGGAAAACGCTCTGAAGAGCCAAAATGGGAGGAAACAAACCTGGCCCAAGGCGAGAACTGGTTCGCGGACCAGAAGCGAAAGGTCGGTATCGAGGCCGCATTGTTTGAAGCGAATCGGCAACGCGCGGAGGATATTTACAGCCATGATCACGTTCCGCTATCCGCCGTGGCCGCCTTGCCGCGCCATGCTCGTTGGCACGATGTTGGCTATCTTGACCCCATAAACAAAGGGCACCGGCCCGGCCATCGGAGTGAGCTTGTGGGAAGGGGGAGAGATCATGTGGGCTCATGCTCGATCTCGTGAACAAGTGCAGCGATCGCAGCGCCGGCCGGTCGATCCTCGTGGTGCTGGGATCTCCCGACCGGTTGAGTCGGTGGGTGGCAAAAACCAAAAAGGTGAGGCCACGAAAACCGAAGAATGCGCAGGGCGTTATTGGCGTCACTGTTAGCACAAATGCCCAGTTTTGTTAGCACTGAGGGCCGGTCTCCCAACGAAAAACCCCGGTCAACTCAGTGGTCAACCGGGGCTTCCGAAACAATGGAGCGGGCGAAGAGACTCGAACTCTCGACGTCTACCTTGGCAAGGTAGTGCTCTACCAACTGAGCTACGCCCGCGAAACAGGGTGCAAGGACTAGGCGCGCCCCCGCATCCGTCAACAGCTATTTTCAACCCGGTTGTTATCCCGCGGCCAGCCACTTCAGCGCCGCGCGAATTTCTTCGCGAGGGCTATTCATGGAAGCGCTGATCTGCCTGACTGGCGCGGTGGTTTTCTGGTTCCTTGCCCAGAAACTCATGCCGCGCCGCCGGCCACTCCCGGCGGGCGCCTGACGACCTTCCCCGCGCGCAGGTTGGGCAGATTACCGAAAGAGACCGGAATCCCGGGGTGCCGAAGTCGGCACGACGCGGCGCACATTTCACACCGCTGAGCGGGCGAAGATCGATTCGGATCGATCTTCGCCCGCAATGATTTTCAAACTGCGGAATATTTGACCGCGGAGAACGAAGGATCGCAGAGCTTTTGACCACGGATTACACGGATGAACACGGATACAAACCCCGCCTTTATCCGTGCCCATCCGCGAAATCCGTGGTGAAGTTTGCCCGTGCGCCTTTGGTTGCGGCTCTGAGCCGCGGTGCGGAATGTCCGGGCTACGGTCGGATCGTGACCTTGCGCATCACCGGCGGTGTGACGGGCTGGCTCATGCCGCCGTCGGCTCCCAGCGTCGTGGGTGTCGCCGCCAGCGCATCGACAACCTCGAAGCCGCGAATCACCTTGGCGAAGATCACATAGGCCGGCGGCAGGGGGTAGTCCTGATGCATGATGAAAAACTGGCTCGTGTTCGTGTTGGGACCGCGGTTCGCCATCGCGACAATTCCCCGCTTGTAGCCCGCCTTGTAAAGGGGGGAGTCGGCTTGAATCTCGTCAGCAAACGGGTCCCCCCACGCGCTCTGGCCGCCGCGGCCGTCCCCCAGCGGATCGCCGCCCTGGAGCATGAAGCCCTTGGCGATGCGGTGGAAGGTCAGCCCGTCGTAGTAGCCATGCTCGGCGAGCAGGCGGAAATTTTCGACGGCTTTCGGCGCGGCGGAGGGGAAGAACTCGATTTCAATCTCGCCCTGGGTGAGGGCGATCACGGCGTGGACCCCACCGGAGCTCTTGGCCCCGGCCGGGACTTTGGGGTTGCCGGCGGCCACGCTGGCGGCTGGGTCCGTCGGCCGGCAGCCGGCGGCGAGCAGCAGAGCAAGGAGCAGGAAGAGCGACGAGATCCGTTGGTGGGAAGGGCGCATCGTACTCTTGTTGCGGGTGACGCCGCGGAGTTCAAGGCGGCGATTTCGATCCTTCGTCATTTCGCCAGCGCCGGGCTACCGTCGGGCACGGTGCCGGCCGGCGCCGCCTGCGTCCGCGACCGGGCGGTGTACCGGTCCAGATAAACGTAAATCACCGGGGTGATGTAGAGTGTCAGCAATTGGGATACGACGAGTCCTCCGACCACGGCGAGCCCCAGCGGTCGCCGCGCATCCGCGCCCGCGCCGAGGCCCAGCGCACTCGGGATCGCGCTGGCGAGCGCGGCAAAGGTCGGCATCATGATCGGCCGGACGCGCACCAGGCAGGCCTGCA
>SXSC01000019.1 GCA_005792355.1 Opitutaceae bacterium | reverse complement strand
CGAACTCAACGTCGCCTACATCCTCGAAGGCAGCGTGCGCCGCGCCGGCAACCAGATCCGCCTCACCGGGCGGCTCATTCGCGCCGCCAACGAAGAGCAAGTTTGGTCCAAAAGCTACCCCCGCGATCTCACGCCGAAGGAAATGTTCGCGATCCAGGCGGCGCTCGCCACCGAGATCGCGGGCGCGCTGCAAGCCGTCATCTCGCCGGCCACGAAGCAGCTCGTCGAGCGCCGCCCCACAGAAAACCTCGCGGCCTACGATCTCTATTTGCAGGTACGCTTCCTCTCCCCCAGCAAAGCAAGAGCGGAAACCCGCGAGAAGCTGCTGCAGGAAGCCGTCGACCTCGATCCGAGTTTCGCGGCGGCGTGGGCTGAACTGGCCGGCAATCACGCCGCTTTTATCTTTTTTGACTGGGAAAATACGCCGGAGCGGCTGGCGCTAGCCGATGCCGCGATGGCCCGCGCGGTTCGCCTGGCGCCGGACGCGCCGGAGGTCATGACCATGCTGGGAACCTACGCTTGGATGGGTTACCGCGATTACGCGCGCGCCATTGTGCACTTCGAAAGGGTCGTCCGCCTGCAGCCGAATAATGTCCAAGCCCTCGTCAGTCTGGGCCGGACCCAGCGCTCTGGCGGCCGTTGGCTCGAGGCCTTGGGCAACTTCCGCAAGGCGTGTGACCTCGATGCGGGATCGTTGTTCGTGATGCGGGACCTGCTTTTTTCCGGCCGGCGCTGGGAGGAGGCCATCGCCGTGCAAAGACGCATCATTGCCCTCAACGACCGGATGGAGGAGCGGTGGCGCCTGGCGCAATTCATCTTTGCCGCCACCGGATCGACCCAGGAGATTGAGGTGCTCGCCGGCCAGCTCACATCCGCCGAGCGTGACTCGCCCGATTTCAGCCCGTTGCAGCAATCCCGCGCGATCATCCGGGGCGATCTGGCCGAGTGGAAACGTCTCGACGCGCTGCGGGCCAATGCCGGTCAGGCCGCGGCGCTCGAGGCCGCCCCGATCCTGGCCGCTTCCGGCGATCTGGCCGGCGCGCGCGCCCGGCTCCGAATGTTCCCGGCGCAACTCAGGTCCACCCTCGAACGGGAGCCGGCGAATGCCCGGACCTGGGCCAGACTGGCGCTGATGGAGGCCATCCTTGGCGAGCACGAGGCGGCGCAGCGTGACGCCCGCAAGGCCCTCGAACTCAATCCGGAGTCCCGTGACGCGTATGATGGCCCCCGGAATCGATTCAACCTCGCCGAGGTTTATGCGTGGTCGGGAAACAAGGAGCAGGCCGTCGCCGAGCTTTCCCGCCTGCTGCGGAAGCCCTTTTCGCTGGGAACCAATAGCATTCCGACCAGCGTCCACACCCTGCGGGTCGATCCGGCTTTCGCCAACCTGCGCGGCGACCCGGCGTTCGAGGCGCTACTCAAGGATCCGAAGAACCACGCGCCGCTCTTCTGACGACTGCCGATTGCCCAATGCCGATTGCCGATTTTCAGACCTCTATCAGTGCAGACCGCCATGACCCGGCAGTTTGGAGTAGCACGGGAGATTCCGGCACGTCAGCGTGTCTGTCGGTTCAACCCCGTCGCCCATCGAACATCACCCATCGGCCATCATGAGCGACGCCGCCAAAGCCGTTTTTCTCTCGTATGCTTCCCAGGATGCGCCGGTGGCGACGCGCATCGCCGACGCGCTGCGGCAGGGCGGCGTCGAGGTCTGGCTCGATCAGGAGGGCGGACTCGTCGGCGGCGATGCGTGGGATCGGAAAATCCGCGAACAGATCGCAACGTGCGCGCTGTTTGTGCCGCTCATCTCGGCCAACACCCAGGCGCGCAAGGAGGGTTATTTCCGGCTGGAGTGGCATCTCGCCGAGGAGCGGGCGCGGCTGATTGCCAAAGGTGTCCCCTTCATCGTGCCGGTGAGTATCGATGGCACCACCGAACGCGGCGCCCTTGTGCCCGATGCGTTTCTGGCCGTGCAGTGGACACGAATCGGCTCCACCGATTCGTTAAACGCGTTCAGCGAACGCGTGAGGAAATTGCTCGGAGGAGCGGAAGTGGCAGCCGTCTCCCATGGCCTGCGAAGCCTCGGCGAAGAAGGCCGACCCGTGAGTCCGGAGCCCATGGGTCAGGGGACCCATGCCACGCAATCCGGGCTGCCCGTGAGCTCCGATGTGACAGTTCAGAGTATTGAACCTGCCGCGGTTGTGCGGCTCCCGCCCGACCGCGCGGTCGAGACCTTCGAGCGTCGACGCCCACTGTGGCGGCGCGCGCTGCCGTTTGTGAGCGGGTTGATCGTGATGGCTCTCGTCGCCGGCCTCGTGGCGTGGCGCCTTTGGCCCAAGGCTGCGCCGGCGCCGGTGACCCGCTTTACGTATCGCCTCCCGGAAGGGCAGACGTTCCGAAACACCGGACGAAACGCCATCTTGCTCTCTCCCGATGGCCGCAGGTTTGTGTATCAGGCGACCGGAGGTCTCTACCTGCGCAGTCTCGACGAACTGGAGCCGCGTGTGATTCCGGGGACGGAGGGGGAACTCGCGAATCCCGTCTTTTCGCCAGACGGACAATCGGTTGGCTACTCGCAAGGTGGGCAACTGAAGCGCATGGCCATCAGTGGCGGCGCCCCGGTGGTCATCTGCGCGTTCGCCAATACTCCCTTCGGCGCCAGCTGGGCTCCGGACGGCACGATTCTGTTTGGACGCCAGGGAATTCTGCGCGTGCCGGCCACGGGAGGCACGCCTGCGGTGGTGATCCCCAGCCAGAGCGGGAATCTGACCGGAAATCCGCAGTTGTTGCCGGACGGCGACACGGTGCTCTTCACCGAGCAGTCAGCAGGAGTCGCATCGCTCGACCCATCGCTCGCCGAAACGCGCATCGTTGCGCAGAAGATCTCGACGGGCGCGCGAAAGGTCCTCGTGGAGGGCGGACTTGATGCGCGCTATCTGGCCACCGGACATCTCGTCTACGTCGTCGGCAATGTCCTGATGGGCGTCGCCTTCGATGCGCGCCGGCTGGCGGTTACCGGGGGCGCGGTCCCCGTGGTGCAGGGGGTGATGAGGTCTACTGGGTCCGTCTTCAGGGGCACCGCGAACTACCGCGTCGCCGCTGACGGCACGCTGGTTTGGATTTTCAGCACGGAATCTGTTGGCCCCAATGTGTTGCAGCTCGCCGTGAGCGACCTCGCGGGCAAACTCACGCCCTTGGCGCTACCGCCCGGCCCCTACGACACGCCGCGCGTTTCGCCGGACGGCACGCGCGTCGCCGTGGGCGCCGTGGACTCGAAGGCGGCCTACATCGCGATCTACGATCTGGATGGCAAGACGGCCTTGCGCCGCCTGACTTTCGGCGGCAACAACCGGTATCCGGTCTGGTCGCGGGACGGTGAGCGGGTGACGTTTCAGTCGGACCGGGAGGGCGACCGGGCCATCTTCTGGCAGCGTGCGGATGGCACGGGTTCGGCCGAGCGGCTGACCAAGCCGGAGAAGGACACCGTCCACGTGCCCGCGTCGTGGTCGCCGAAGGACGAGCACCTGCTCTTTTCCGTCGTCCCATCCGCCACCGAGCTTGGGCCCGGCTCGCTCTGGACCTACACGCGAGCGAGCGGCACGGCGGCGCCGTTTGGCGGCGTTAAGGGCGCCCAGCAGAGTCCGGTGTTTTCGCCCGATGGCCGATGGGTCGCGTATGCCATGACCGAAATCGACGATGGCGGTAAGAGCTACATCCAGCCGTTTCCCGCCACCGGTGCACAACCGTATCAATTGCCGCCCTTGGAGAAGGGCGCTCTATCGAGCCAGCCGTTTTGGTCGTCCGACGGCATGGTGCTCTACTTTACCGCCGATAGGGAAAGGTTTGCGGCGGTTACCGTGATGATGCGGCCGACGGTCGCGTTCGGGAACCCGACTTCGGCGCCGAGGTTCTTCGCGAGGGGAACGAGCCGGTCTGGGCCGAGATTCCACGACGTCATGCCGGACGGCCGTTTTATCGGGCTGATCACACCGGGACAAGCGGCGGGCGCTGCGGGAACGAGTCCGCCGGAAATCCGCATCATCCTCAACTGGACCGAGGAGTTGAAGCGCCTGGTGCCGGTGAAGTAGGGCGGGCCTCGTGCGCGCCTTCGCGACGGGCGCGGATGAGCCGCGCCCCTGCGCAACCGGTCGGGTCGACGGATATTTGCTCGTCAGGTTATTCTTGTCCTCATCATCCTCCCACCTGTCCCACTGCCAGATGCCTGACAATCCGCCAGCAATTCCCGGCCAGGCCGTCTTCGTGAGCTATGCTCGCGAGGACACCGGATCGGCACAGCGTATCGCCGAGGCGCTGCGCAGCGGTGGCGTCGAAGTGTGGCTCGATCAGGAGGGCGGACTCGTCGGCGGCGATGCGTGGGATCGGAAAATCCGCGAGCAGATTGCCACGTGCGCGCTGTTCGTGCCGCTCATCTCGGCCAACACCCAGGCGCGCAAGGAAGGTTATTTCCGGCTGGAGTGGCATCTCGCCGAGGAGCGGGCGCGGCTGATTGCCAAGGGCGTGCCCTTCATCGTGCCGGTGAGTATCGATGGCACCACCGAGCGCGGTGCTCTTGTGCCCGATGCGTTTCTCGCCGTGCAATGGACGAAGCTGCCCCTTCGACAGGCTCAGGACCTACGGCCGGCGGATGATGGATTGGCGGCCTTTGTCGCGCGCGTGCAGAAACTACTCGCGCCGGCGGAGGTGGCACGGGCACTCCCGCCGGTGGTCGCGCCGAACTCGGACACGGGCTCGAAAGCCCGGGCCACGGCGACCGTCAGCCCAGCGGAATTTGCCGAGCCGCTCCCGCCCAGCGCGCACTTCGCACCGATTGCCCAACCGCGCACGCGCCGCGAGCGGCGGTGGCAGCTCGCGACGGCAGTCTTGTTCGTGATCGCGGCGGGAATGGCGTTCCTGCATTTCCGCCAGCCGCCACCGCCCCCACCGCCGGCCTTTCGCTACACGGTGAGCGGTCCCCCGGGTTGCAGCAGTCTTCCCGGCTTTGCGATTTCACCAGATGGGAAATCTCTGGTCACGGTCGCGATCGTAAACGGCAAGCGGCAGTTGTGGCTGCGCGCGTTGGACGGGCTGGAAATAAAACCCCTCCCGTCGACCGAGGATGCTTCCGGCCCTTTCTGGTCACCCGATGGCCGCTTCATTGGATTCTTCACACCGGACAAGCTCAAGAAAGTCGCCGTCACCGGTGGACCTGCCCAGACCGTGTGTGACGCGCCGGGTCTGAGTGGCCGCGGGAGCGGCGCGTGGAGCCGCGACAATGTCATCATCTTTGCGGACAACACTACCGGCCAGATCCAGCGCGTGGCTGCCGTGGGCGGCGTTCCCGTCGCTGTGACCAAGACCGCAGCGATGCGACGGGGCCCCGCTTTTCTGTCCGATGGGCGCCGGTTCCTGTGGGTGAACGCGCGAGGGCAGAGCATCGAGCGAGGGATTTTTCTGGCCTCCTTGGATGGCAAGGAAGGGCGCCGCATCGTCGAGGGCGACCTCTCGAATGTGCGCTTCGCGCCCGGCGAGCGCGGGAACCACCTGTTGTTCGTGCGCGAGACGACCCTGATGGCGCTGCCCTTCGATGCCGCGAGTGCCCAGGCGACCGGAGAGGCGTTCCCGGTGGCGGAAAACGTGCGGGAAACCGCCTCCGTCTCGGTCTCGGCCAATGGCGTCCTGGTTTACGCGACGAGCAGCGAAGGGTTGGGTCAGATTTCCTGGTTCGATCGCTCCGGCCAGTTGCTCGGCCCTGTGACCGACTCCGGCTCGGTCGCCCATCCCGCGCTTTCCCCGGATGAAAAACGGGTGATTTACCGGCGCGGCGATTCACGCCGGGGTGACCTCTGGATGCGCGATCTGAACCGGGGCGCGGAAACGCGCCTCACCAGCGGTACGCAGGGCAACTCGTTTCCGGTGTGGTCGCCCGACGGCGACCGCGTCGTGTTCGGCTCGGATCGCGACGGCCCCACCAACCTGTATCAACGCGCCGCCCACGGCAGCGGCCAGGAGGAGCCGCTGCTGCCCAGCCGCATCCAGCACACGCCCTCGCAATGGTCGCGGGATGGACAGTTCATCGTCTACTCACAAAGAGACAGCCCTGAGACCCTGTGGGTGCTGCCGCTGAAAGCAGCCGCCGCGGAACGTAAACCGATGCTGTTTCTGAAAGCCGGATCCAACTCCATGTTTGGCCAGATTTCCCCGGACGGCCGCTGGATGGCGTTTACCTCGGGGAGGTCCGGCCCGAGCGAAGTCTTTGTGCGGCCGTTCCCGTCGGGCGACGGTGAGTGGCAAGTCTCCGTGGGAGGCGGGCAGTCCGCGCGCTGGCGGGCCGATGGGAAGGAGATGTTCTACGTGTCCCGAGACGGAAAGATGATGGCCGTGCCGGTAAACGCGACGGCCGGAGCCAAGCCCACCTTCGACGCGGGCGTGCCCGTGGCGCTCTTTGCCACCAGCATGCTGTCAACCGGCGACGGAACCCGGCCCCAATATCAATACGACGTGACCGCCGACGGCAGCCGTTTCTTGATCGCGCACAGCGTCAAATCCGACGCACCGACTGTGCCCTCGCTGACCGTGGTGACGAATTGGCTGGCGGGGCTGGAGAAGTAGGCGTGCCACTATGCCGGCAGCTCTTTGAATGGGTTGAACACCTTCAACCCCGGCCGGCGAAAGTGGCGATCGTTACCCGTCGCGATCGTGAGACCGTGGCGCCGGGCGGTCGCCGCGATCAGGCTGTCTTCGACCGGCATCGGAGCGCCGGCCTTTTCGAGCAGAAACTTCTGCTCGGCCCAGACGTGAGCCAACGAAACATTGGCTCCAGGGCACAATTCGTGGGTGAAACGAGTGTATAAGTCGAAAGCGTGAGAGAATTCAAGGCAGCTGGGAAAGGGGCGGGTTGGGCAACTATCGCACCCACGTCCTCGCTCGCTCGGGGGCGGCCGGCGTGCTTT
>SXSC01000218.1 GCA_005792355.1 Opitutaceae bacterium | reverse complement strand
GGCGAGCGCCAGCGAGTGGAGCGCGCCGGTGGTCCACTCGCTGGCGCTCGCAGCTACACGTCACGAAAGTTATTGGTCGCGCCACTAGCCCGCATTTTTCACACTTTCCGCGGAATTCTCCCCGCGCTTGACGAGTTTCGGACGGCGTGCGCTTGGATATCTGGGGTTCATGCGGGCTAAAACAAAACCGCCAGGCGGTTTTGAACTTAGCCCGGACAACACGTCGAACTGCTGGAGTTGGAAAAGAGCGGCATCCATGTGGCAAGCTACCGGACCAAGGTGCTGCCGAAGAAACTGCTGGAGCAGTCCGCAGCGACCGGGCGCGAGCTTTCGGCTGGCCGCGTTGGGAACCCGCCTACCGCCGCACGACGGCGAGCCAGTCGTTGGTGTCGGGGGCGGTGAGGGTGACTTTGGCGCCGCCACGGACCTTCGCTCCTGACTTCAGCGCGCCACCTTCGCGGGGGTTGAACCATGACACGGAGAGCTCGCCGGACGCGGCCGTGAGGTCGAGCGTGGTGGTGCCGCCCTGCAGCAGATAGACGAGGTAGAGCTGGCCGGGCTGGGCGAGGCAGTAGAGGGTGTTGTCGTGCGCGGCGTTGCCGACGAGTTCGTCGGCGTTGGTCATCTGGTCGAGCGGGATTTTTTGGTCGCGGAAAAAACCGAGGGCGATGCGGCAATAGTCCCAGGACTTCTCGCGGCTGCGGAAATCCTCGAGCAGGAGGTCGTTTTCCGGGAGTTGGTAGCCGAAGTAGTATTCCACGCCGGCGCCGCCGGCCATGAACGTGCCCCAGAGCGTGTGCTTGCGGATATCGTGGAGATCGTAGCCGACGGGTTTACCGGTGGTGTTGAGTCCGGCGAAGCCTTTGTAGCCGGGATCGGGCGGCACGCCTTGGATGGCGGGATTCTGCTCGTCGTTGCAGACGACCCAGGGGCGGCCGGCGGCGGCGGAGGCGCGGACCCATTTGAGTGTTTGTTGGTGCGCGGCCTTCCAGCTGTTCTGGGCGGAGGCGCCGGTGAGGACGGATTGTTTCCCGATGAGGGCTTCGTAGACCTGGTCCTGCTGGTTGGGGAAGCTGTGGATGACGATCAGGTGGCGGTAGGGATCGGTGTCGTGGATGAACTTCGCCATGTCGCGCTGCTCCTCGGGCGACTGGGTGTTCTCCTCCCCGAGGTTCCAATTGAGCGCGAGGTTGTGACCGAAGCGCGCGATGAGCTCGCGGAGGTAGAGCCGCCGCTCAGGGCCGCAGGCGCCGCCGTCGAGGGACTCGCGCACGCGACAGGGTTTGCGTTGGGCGCCGATGCGGTCGTCGTCGTTTTCATTTTCCTGCAGTTTGAAATGCAGAAACACACCGCGGGCCTGCGCGTGTTCGAAGACGATGCCCCATTGGTCGAGGCGCGAACAGTCGTAGTGGAACTTCTCGTCACGAGCGACGAAGGGCCAGATGTTGTCGCCGTCGCCGGCCGCATTGTAGGTGAGAAACGAGACCGCGTTGACGCCTTTCGCGCCGAGGTAGTTGACGGCGCCGATCAGGCCCTTGCCCTTGCCGCCCTTCCAGGTGGGATCGCCCGGGCGCCAGTCGCCGGCGTGCGGCGCCCAGGTCTTGAGCGGAACTTCTTTCTTGAGCGCGAGGGTGTCGTCGAAGTCGGCGTAGGCGAGGAGGGTCTCCGGCGCGTCGGCGCCGGCCTTCAGGAAGGGCTGCCCGGTGCCGGCGGCGACGAGGTAGTGGCTGCCGTTGTAGGTGAGGCGGCCGCCGGCGCGGAAATCGGCCGCGGACTTGTTCGTGGTGCCGACGGCAAAGGAGCCGGTCTTGCCGTCGTAGGGGGCGAGAGCTTTGCCGTTGCCATGAGTGGCGGCGTTGGGGCCGGCGGTGAAGGCGACGCGGTAGTTCCACCGGCCGGGCTTGTCGGGCGAGACGTGGGCGCGCCAGACGGTGCCGGCGGTGGCGGACGTCTCGGCGGCCTTGCCGTCGGCGGCGAAGTAGCCGGGGACCACATGGGACGGCGAGCCGGACTCGTGGGTGAAGGTGACGTCGAAGCGGTATCCGGTAAACGGATTCGGCGCGGTGTCGGTTTCGGCGGCGAAGGGGCCGGCGAGGTCGAGCGTGACCTTGTGCCATTGGCGGAGTTCGCCGGCGATCTGGATGCTGGCGTTGCCGGCGGTCTGACGGGGGACGGGGCGGAAGAGTTTTTCGCGCTGCGCCGCGGCGAGGGCGAGCTGGGACTGGCCATGGCCGACCGTGGCCGGGTTGCGGGGAATAAACACGACCCTGGACCAGCGACCGCGGCTCCACTCCTGGCCATCCTTCGAGCCGATGCGCGCACGCACCTCGACGAGCGTGCCCTCGCTCACATCGACATCGAACCACGCGGTGTTGTAACGCTCGCCTTCCTCAAATTGCTCGTTGGAGAGCGGCGGCGTGTAGCGGCCGAGCAATTTGTCGGCCAGATAGACTTCGTAGCTCGACGAACCGTCGTTTTCGCCGACGGTGTGGAGTTCCACACGATAGACGCCGTTGCGGGCGGGAACGATGAACTTGACCGAGGCTTCCTTGCGCTCGTTGGGGTTGATCGCGGCCCACTTGCCCTTGTCGAGGTAGAAACCCGTGCCCTCAAGTTTGAGCGACGCGGCGGTCACGGTGGCAGTGGTGGAGGCGGCGGGCGCGGGGGCTTTCGGGGCGATGGCGCCTGCCACAGCCTTCGCCGCCTTGGTGGCCGGGGGCCTCGGCGTGAGCGCGTCGGCCTCGGCGTAGTTTTCACCAACGGGAAACGGTGCGGGGATGTTTCCACTCTTCGCGACCGGAGCGGGACCGTGGCCCTCGGGCACATAGTTCGCGTCGGTTGTCATGAGCCACTTGTCGATCTCGAAACCATCCTCGCGCATCGAGAGCTGCACGGTGTGTTCGCCCGCGATCGGCACATCGAGAAACAACTGGCCGGGCACGCCGACGTGGACGGCTGCGGTGCGCTGCCGGCTATCCCAGGCCCACGCGTTTTTCTTCACCGTCTGCCAACGCTGACCGCTCTCGGGCCAGGTGCCGTTGAGGCCGACGTGGAGGCCATTGTCCTCGCCGCCAGTGGAGTAGATGCGGGCCCAGAAGTGGTAGCGGCCAGGCGTGGTGAATTGGACCCGGTAGGACAGTACGGCGATTTTTCCGGGGTCGTTGGAGAAATTTTCGCCGGCCACAAGTTTCTCGTCGTGCGACCAGCGGGTGTCGGGCAACGCCTCGAGGTAGGCGCCGCCGCTGGAGCCGACGACATGCGTGCCGTCGGTGTCGGGCGCGAGCTGGGGACGCTGTGTGGCGGTGAAGACCCACCACGCGCGTTTGTCGGTCAGCTCCTGTTTGGAAAAATGCTCGGCTTCGACGGCCACGAGGCCGCCGCGTTCGGCGAAGACGAGGTTGGCGGGGACGAAGGGTGCGGCGCCCGGCGGGGTGGCACCGCGCAGTGGCGACAGCAGCGCAGCGAACGCGACGAGGAGCGAACGGGTGAGACCGGGGATGGGGCTGCTGGTTTTCATTGGAGCTTTGGAAGCGCGGAGGAGAACGAAAGGTTTAAGGGGTGCGGCAAGGCGAAGATTTCGAGGGAATCGAGTTCGGGCTTGCCGCCACGGCTGCCGCTGCCGGCGGCGAGGTAGCGGGTGTCGCCGAGGTGTTCGGGCTTAATCGCGGGAGGCGTGTTTTGAGCAACGGCGATGGCGGGCAGGAAGGTGAGGCGGAGTCTCATGCGGCGGATTTGGTCTAGGATTCAAACGCCCTGGGGGCGGCGGTCCCTTCCACCACTCTGGCAGCTTCGAATCCGCGTGCAGGTTAGCAGTCCACTTGGCGGCCGGCCATGAGAATTAACGTATTTCTTTGGAGCTTTTTGCGCCGGCGGAGGGCAGCGCAGCCCGGCTGGTGATCCGCGCAGCGGAGCTGCGCAACGGGTCCTCCCTTTGGCGCCAGAAAATGGATCGCCTCTCGCGCCAACGATGCGAGCGCGCGCAACGCGGCGGCGCGTATGGCGGGGCAGCTGGAAGTGCGCCGGAGTGACCGGCGCTTCAAAGCATCCGGTTCTCGCGCGCCACGGCGGCGTACCAATGCGCGCTGAGCTTGGGCAAGGCCAATGGGGTCTGCCGGTTACCTGTTAACAATCGAAGTTCGAAGTTAACATGTAACAGGCAGACCCTCTCGGATCGGCCCCTCTGCCGACTCCAGTCTGAGCTTGCGTGCCATGGTGCCGGCAGGAAACCCGCGAAAATTCCGACGTCACCCCCAAACCCCAAAGCCCGACCCCGTGGGCGGGTTTATCGGTACGGCCCGGTTTCGGCGTGGACCGCCTACAAGCGGTTTGGGCAGGGTGAACTCAAGGATATCGCGACCTGCCATCGCGGCGTCATTGGACCGTGAAAATGCCGAGGCGGACGTTTACGGTGATGACAACTTCTGCACCAGCTCGGCGAGGGCAGGGTCGCTGCCGACGTTGCCGGGGAAGACGACGTAGCCGAGGCCGGGGAACCTGGCCTCGGGGCCGAGTTGCCAGACGGGCACACCGGGCAGGGCCTGGCCAAGAACGAGTGCGCGGCGCACCCCGAGGCCGCGGGTGGCGGTGTCGCTGGAGGTGATACCGCCTTTCGCGATCAGGTAGCGCGGGGCGACGGCGAGATGCTGCACGAGGTAGATGAGTGCATCGGAGACGCGGCGGCCGATGGCGAGGCTCGCGGCAGCGTCGGAGCCCGTGATGAGTTGGCGGCTGGTGTAGACCACGGTGTCGCGGCCGGCGGCGAGGGCGGCGTTGAGTGCAGTCAGGGTGGCGGCGAGGGTCGATGCACGAAGGGTGTCGTCGAGCAGGGCGGCGACGTCGACCTCGATGGGTGTGACCACGGAGGCGGCGAGCAGGGCGGAGAGTTGCGCGCTGGTCTTCGGGACATAGGAGCCGACGAGCGTGAGGCCGCCGTGGGCATTGGGCAGGCTGAAAGCGGCGGGCGGGAGCAGCGCGTGTTGGGGAGATTGCCCGATGCGGGCGGCGACAAATCCGGCGGCGGTGCGGTAGAGAAAACGCGAGCCGGCGGCTTCGGCGGCAAGCGTCGCGGCGGCGAAGACCTCGATGTCGCGAGGGGCGGCGGCGTTGACGATGCAGACCGAGCCGCGCGGGAGCGCGCGGAGTTTTTCGGCGACGGCGAGCGGACCGCCGGAGCGGAGAAGTTCGAGGGAAATCGTGGCGACGTCGGTGGCGCGGGTGCGGCCACCGGTCTTTTCCTCGACCCACGACGGGAGGTGCGAGTGGCGGTAGCCGAAGGCGGCGTCGCGGGCGAACGGTGTGTCGGCGGCGGGCACGAGCCGGTCACCCTCGGCGACGTAGTGGGTGTCGTTCAGCGTGTAGCGGCCGCCGGCTTCAAAATACGGGGTGATGAACGTGACGTCGAAGGGGCCGAGGATTTCCGCGAGGGTGTCGGTTTCGAGCGGATAGTAGCCACGGAGCGTGGAATCGCTGCGGCTGGCGACGACGACAGGGCGGCGGGTCGCGGCGGAAGCAGCGCGGAGATTGGCGGCGAGTTCGAGGTGAAGCGCGCGGGAGGCCTCGGCGGTGAGGCTGCGCGAGTTGGTGAGAATGTAGAAACAGGCGGGCGCGGCGGAGAGTTCGGCGTTAAGCGTGGCGAGGTCCCAGGTGGTGACGACGGCGATGTTGCGCACGGTCTGTGTGCCGGTGGGATCGTCGTCGAGGACGACGAGCGTGCGACCCGAAGCGGACGCGGCGGCGGCGTTGGCCGGGAGGAGATCGATCGGCCAGGCGGGAGGGAGGGCGGCGAAGGCGGCGGATTTGAAGAGGGGAACCATTTTGTCGGATTCGGAAATCTGAAATCTGAAATCTAGAATCTAGAATCTCGGATTTTCAGAGAGGATCGGGAATTTCCGATTATAGATTTCAGATGGCAGATTCTAGATTTCCGGAGCCTTGATTCTACTGGCCGGTGATCTCCACCTGGACGCCTTGCGTTGCGGCTTTCGTGAGAAACAACGCGCGTTTGCCTTGCGTGCCTTGGTGGGGCGGCGGCGTGGAGGGCGCGAGGCCCGCAGCGATCAACTCGGCCTGTGCGGCGGAAACGTTGTCCACTTTAAAGCAGAAATGGTGGAGGCCGGGACCGTTCTTTGCGAGCCAAGCCTGCAGCGGGTGATCGGGCGTGAGCGGCTCGACGAGTTGGAGGTGCGTGTTGCCGAGGTCGAGGTGCGTGAGGCGGACCACGCCGGCATTGACGACTTCGCTGCATACGACCGGGAAGCCGAGTTTGTCGCGCCAGAGCTTGAGCGCCTCCTCAGTGGACGGCACGCAGATGGCGAGGTGATCGAGGGCGAGGAAATCGAAAGAGGAATCTAGAATCTTCAATCTGGAATCTATTATCTCGGATTTCCGGAGATTGGAATTCGGGAGTTCCGGATTTTCCTGTTCGGGCGTTGTCCGGAGGGTTTGGAGGGATTTTTCGAGAATGCGACAAAGCTGCTGGCTTTCGTCGACGGCGTCGCTCATCCGGTCGATCGGAAGCAACTGGGCGGTCACGATGAAACGCAACCAGCCGCGCGTTTCGCGAAGTTCCTTGAGCGCGATGCTGAGCTTGTGGACGAAGTCGGCGCGACTTTCCGCGGCACCGCTTTCGTCGTAGTTGGGTGCAGACGACGTTCCAGATCGCACCAACTGTCCAGCGACATGGCGCCCGAGGCGGGTATCGGGAAGTGCATCGACTACTTTGCCAACTCGGGCGGCGAAGCACCAAAGACGTTTCGAGAGTTCCTCTTGATTCATAAATTTGAGATTTCAGATGACCGATGAAAGATTTTAGATGCCCGACCTGGATGCGATTGCTGCTTGCGAGTGATGCCCGATGCCCGATTTCAAGATTTCGAAGGGTTCATGCGCATCACGGTAGGCCCAGCAGCCGCCGCAGGACGAACATGATCGGAAGATAAACCGCGAGATAAACGCCAAGCCAGCCGGCGTCCCGGGACCAGCCGAGGCGCGCGAACGGCGCCCAGAAGATGCGATCGCCGCCGGGGTCAGTCCGTTAGTCGCTAGTGGCGCGACCAATAACTTTCGTGACGTGTAGCTGCGAGCGCCAGCGAGTGGACCACCGGCGCGCTCCACTCGCTGGCGCTCGCCGCTACTTGTCACGCTACTTTGCGGTCGGCACACTAGTCTTGGAACTCCAGAATTCGGGTGCCGCGGGAGAGCCCGTCAGCCGCATCTTCCCTCCGCACCGACGACCCGCAGGCGAAGTAGCAACTAGCGGCCTGACCTCCTTGGATCGGAGCCCGCACGATATTTTACGACGAGCCGATCCACGGCGGCGTAGCGGCGCGCGCGTCGGCTCGCACGCTTGCCATTTCCAGTGAAATGTCTGGTTTCAGGCCGATTTCCCAAATCTCATGAAAACGCTCTCTCTCGGTTCCGGCCTGCGCTCCTGGCTGCTTGGGGCCTGTCTCGCGCTTGGTTTTGGCCCCTGGGCGGTGGGCGCGCAAGCGGAGGTCCACGGTGAGCCGCCGGTCAAAGCCCCCTTTCTCAAGGGTGAAGACAGTCTTTGCGTGAACGACTGGTGGAATCGCCCGGAAAACCCCATCATCGATCTCAAGGTACCGCGGAGCCAGGTCGTGGCCTTCGGTCTCTACACGCTCTCGGAACGCGTGCTCAAGCTCAGCGCCCAACTCTATCCGCTCTATCCCGCCGAAACCCGCGAGGTGCGCCTCGAAATCGAACGCAACGGCCGCTGGACCGAGTTGGCCCGTCGCTCGGTCAACGATCTGGGTTGGTCCACCGTGTTTCGCCTCGAAAAATGGGACGATTCCCGCGACCACAAATACCGACTCCGTCACGGCGAAAGCGCCGTCTTTGAGGGCCTGATTCGGAAGAACCCGACCGCCAAGGACGAAATCAAACTCGTCGCGCTCTCGTGCAATTCCAATCGCGACCGCGGTCTCCGCCCCGAATACACCCGCAACCTCAATCACCAGGACCCCGACCTGGTTTTCTTCTCCGGAGACCAAAGCTACGATCACAAGGAACACACCGCGGCCTGGCTGAAGTTTGGCCTCGCGTTCAGGGAGATCTTCCGCGGCCGCCCCTGCGTTTCCATCCCCGACGACCACGACATCGGCCAGGGGAATCTCTGGGGCGAGAACGGCAAGATCGCCACGGCGCCCGCCGGAGACAGCGGCGGTTATTTCTTCCACCACGAATATGTGAAGATGGTCGAGCGCCAACAGACGGGCAACCTCCCCGATCCCTTCGATCCCGCACCGGTCGAGCAGGGCATCGGCGTTTATTTCACGAACCTCAACCTCGGCGGGGTCGATTTCGCGATCATCGAAGATCGCAAGTTCAAGACCGGTCCGCTCGGCCGCCACCCGATGAAGGGTCCCCGGCCCGACCACGTGCTCGATCCCAAGTACGATCCCGCCGTTATCGACACCCCCGGCCTGCAACTCCTCGGCGAACGCCAGCTGAAGTTTCTTTCCGCGTGGGGACGTCGCACCGACGGGGTGTTCCTCCGCGCGGTGCTCTCGCAAACGGGTTTCTGCGGCGGCGCCCATCTCCATGGCGGCCCCAAAGGCCGTCTCCATGCCGATCTTGATTCCAACGGTTGGCCGCAATCCGGCCGGCTGGCCGCCCTCCGTCTGATCAAAGCCGCCAACGCCGTGCACATCGCGGGCGACCAGCACATCGCCACGCTGATCCAGCATGGCATCGACCGACACCGCGACGGCCCGTGGGCTTTCGTCGTCCCCGCGATCGACAACAGTTACTACGGCCGCTGGTGGTGGCCCGAAAACGAAAAGCCCGGCGCCAATCCTATTCCCCAGTCGCCGCTCCCTTGGACCGGCGACTACCTCGATGGCTTCAACAACAAGATCACGATGGTCGCCTACGCCAATCCGGACACCGCCCAATACGCGAGCCAGGCCACGCGCACGGCGCATCTCGGCAAACCCGGCTGGGCCGACGGCTGGGGCCTGATCCGTTTCAAGAAATCCACGCGCGAAGTCACCTTCGAGTGCTGGCCGCGCTTTGCGGACGCCACCCAACCCGGGGCCGCGCAGTTCCCCGGCTGGCCGCGCACGATCAAACTCTGACGCCGACTGGTCGGACCCAACCCGCTTGGCCGGTCGGGTGACCCTCGGCCTTTCGGATGCATCTGACGGGCCGGTCTCCTGCGCCACGCGACCGGGGGGCAGCCAGAAGTTCAACCCGCTGATCGCTGGTGTGCCGACCGCAAAGTAGCGTGACAAGTAGCGGCGAGCGCCAGCGAGTGGAGCGCGCCGGTGGTCCACTCGCTGGCGCTCGCAGCTACACGTCACGAAAGTTATTGGTCGCACCCTAGTGGTCCTATTTGGATCGCCCGCCCCATCGCGAGGTCGGCTGCAACCGGCGGGTTGAGCGCTTCGGGTCGTCCGCGATCCGCCCGGGAAAACTCAGGGAGCGAGTCGCGGCCTCGGGCGCGGGGAGGTTTGCCCCACTTTCCGCGTGGCAACCTTGGGCCGACGTTGACCGCCCGCGCTCAAGGCGCTGTATTGCGCGCGTGGACTTGCGCCAGCTCCTCGTCACCGAAATCGCCCGCCGCCGGCACGGCAACTCCCGGTATTCGCTGCGCGCCTACGCGCGCGACCTTGGCACCGACCACGCCACGCTCTCGCAGGTCATGCGTGGCCGCCGCGTGCTCACACCGCGCCTTGTGCGGCAGTTCGGCCGGCGGCTCCATCTCGGCCCGACCGAGATCGCCGAGGCCTGTGAACGCCACCACGCCGGCGCCATTCTGCGGCTCGCGCGGCTCAAGTCCTTCCGGGCCGACTCGCGCTGGATCGCCACCCGCACTTGCCTGCCGCTCGACGCCGTCAACGCCGCTCTCGCGCGCCTCCTGCACGACCGCCAGCTCGTGATGCGCACGCCGGCCGACTGGTTTTTCCCCGCCTTTCCCCATGCCTAATCCCGTCATCCATTGGCAGATCATCACCCCCGAGCCGGACCAGGTCACGGCGTTCTATCAGAAACTGTTTTCCTGGCGTGTCACGCAGGACAACCCGCTCGGCTACCGCCAGGTCGCCACCGGCGAGAGTCGCGGTATCGACGGCGGCGTCTGGCCCGCGCCGCCCGGCAAGCCGTCCTTCGTGCAACTGCACATCGGGGTCGACGACATCGACACGACGGTCGCGCGCGCGACCAAACTGGGCGCCACGGTCATCATCCCCAAGTCGGTGCTGCCCGATGGGAACGCGCTCTGCATCCTACAAGATCCCGCCGGGATGTCGTTCGTGCTGTGCCAGCAACGTTCACCCACCTGAACATCACCTGGAACACCGAGCCGCGCCACGTTGAAATAGAAAGTCACGCCGGAGCGCCGCGCGGAACATTTTCCCGCCGGCTCCGTGCGCGTGCCGACCGACCAACCCCTCGGCGACCTCGCCATCGCGCTGCTCCAATCCGAGTGCCCGCCTCCAGTGGTTCTCCGCGCGCACGATATTTAATGACGAGCCGATCCACGGCGGCGTAGCGCAGCCCGAGTTCCCATTCGGGCGTGAACCGGAAGGAAGGCTTGACCCCGCCCGTCCGTGCGGACGTGAGCCCGGTCTCCGCCGGGGTCACCAATCGACAACAGAGCCGTCTTTTTCGAAATACGTCTCGGCGTTCATCCAGTCGTGGCCGAGCTTGTCGGCCATGGCGGCCTCATCGAGTTCCACGCCGAGCCCGGGTTTGGTCGGCACGCGCACGTAGCCGTTTTCGATTTTGAATGGCTCCTTGATGTAGCCCTCGCCGAGGCTCACCTGCTCCTGGCAGAGGAAATTCGGGATCGCCGCCGCGAGCTGCAGCCCGCTCGCGAGCGAGATCGGGCCGAGGGGATTATGCGGCGCAATCGACGCGTAGTAGGCCTCGGCCATGCCCGCGATGATGCGCGTCTCCATGATGCCGCCGGCGTGGCACATGTCGGGCTGGAGGATGGTCGCGGCATGCTTCTCAAGGATTTCGCGGAAACCCCATTTCGTGAAGATGCGTTCGCCCGTGGCGATCGGCAGATGCGTGCTGCGGGCGATCTCGGCCATGAGGTCGACGTTCTGGCACTGCACAGGCTCCTCGATGAAAAAGGGCTGGTACGGCTCGAGCCCCTTGATCAGCAGCTTGGCGTTGGCCGGGCTGATCGCGCCGTGGAAATCGATGCCGATGTCGGCGTTCTTGCCGCCGGCTTGCTTGAGTTCGGCAAACGTCGCCACGGCCTCCTCGATGAACTGCTGGTTCGCGACGAGGCCCGACTGCACCATGTTCTTGATGCCGGTCTTGAACGCCGTGAAACCCTGCTGCTTCCGTTCCTTCAGGCGCACCGGGTCGTTGCCGACGTGCGCGTAGACGCGCACCTTGTCGCGGGTCGGCCCGCCGAGCAATTCGTAGACCGGGACGCCGAGGAGCTTGCCCTTGAGGTCCCACAACGCCTGGTCGATGCCGCTCAGCACGCTCGTGAGAATCGGCCCGCCGCGGTAGAACGCATGCCGGTAGATCGCCTGCCAATGATGCACGACGTGCCGCGGGTCCTTGCCGACGAGGTAGGGCTCCACCTCGGCGACGGCCGCCGCGCACGTCTTCGCGCGGCCCTCGAGGATCGGCTCACCGAGGCCGATGACGCCGGCATCGGTGTGCACCTTGAGAAACAGCCAGCGCGGTTTGACGAGGATCGTCTCCAGCTTCGTGATGCGGAGCTTCACCGGGAAGTCCGGTGGGCGGCCCTCGGTGCGCCGCGTCGCCGCGCCATAAACCGGCGCCGGTGCGCGCTCGGCGGCAGACAGCGTGGCACCGAGTCCGGTGGCCGTGAGAATTCCGAAGACCGTTTCGAGAAAATCCCGTCGCAAAACGGGACGCGGGGAGGGGGCGGATTTTTTCATGGGGCGCGAGTCGGCTTCACCGCGGGGGCTGGAGGAACCGTCACAGCCAGTCGAGAAAGGCCCGCGAGAAAATGCAACACGCGTCTTGGCAACGCCGGGCAAAGCGGGCGCTGCAGCTGGCGGGCGAGTCGCCTTACGGGTTTTACCTTCGGGTAAGGCGGCGGATTTTTCCCGGTAATGCCCACGACGCTCCGCATCAGGATCACCGCCAAAGACCGATGCCCGCCCCGCAGTTCTTTCGGCGCTGACCAGTGGCTTGCTGGAGCCCGCTCACGGCGATGGCGCGCTCGATGCCTTGCGCGAAACAAAAGCCGCCGGGGTCAGTCCGTTAATCGCTAGTTTTTTAACTCCAGAATTCGGGTGCCGCGGGAGAGCCCGTCAGCCGTATTTTCCCTCCGCACCGAAGACCCGCAGGCGAAGTAGCAACTAGCGACCTGACCCCTTTGGATCGGGATCCGGGCCAAGCGCCACACAGTCGTGAACACCGGGGGTGGTGCGCCGGGGTGAGGCGGCCGGCACCTGGAAGAAGTCGCAAAATTCCTTTTGCGACGCCGCCGCGCCGGGGAAACCAGCTCCCCCGTCGTTGATGCCATAATCGTGATCGTCCCACGTGGCGAACAGCGGAGTGATCTGGCGGAGCCGGGCGAAGCCGGGCATGGCCGCGAGCCGGGCGTATTTCGCGCGGAGCACGAGCGGATCGGGGGAATCGCCGTAGATGTTGTCGCCGAGAAGGACAAAGGCATCGCAGCGGGCGGCATTGATGGTGTCCCAGATGGGTTGGGGCCGTTCCTCCCGGGCGCAGGAACCGAAACCGAGCGTGGTGATGACGAGTTCGGGACGGACCGAAACCCGGTCCGGCGCAGCCGCGGGGAGATTTTCGCAAAACAAGCTGAGGAGCGCGAAGACAGTGAAGCGGTTTTTCATGGAGCGGGAGCCATTTGCCAGTTGGTCGGGTTTGGCCGGGATCGAACAAAGCAATCCGCGCGGGCGCGGCGAGTCGGATCGTTTCCGGGGCCGGCTGCGAGCGCGCTCGCTTCCCGGTTTGACCCTCTCGAAGCGCCCCATTTTCCGATCAGCGGGAACAACGCCTCGCCCGGGGGGCCTCGCCCGGCGGACGAACACTCAGCGCCGTGGCGCGGTGAGCATGGCGATCAGATAATCCTGCGTGGTGGCGTGCTTCACTGCGGGCGCGCCGGGGTAAACCAGCTCGCAGGCGACGCCGTTGGCCCGGCAATGCTCCTGGAGCTTCACGCCGAAGTTCGAGGTGTGGGTCGGGTCTTTCTGCGGCTGGCCGAGGCCGGGGGCGGCCGTGTAGAAGAGGTACACCGGCGGGTCGTCGCGCGAGACGAGCGCGTAGGGCGAATACTCGGCGATCCACGGGAGGATGGTGCCGCGTTGCGCGAGGAAGTTGTCGAATTTGCCGAGGCCGAAGGCGTGGCCGCCATAGGTGCTGTTGGGTGTCCACGCTTTCATTTGCTGCGGGTCGAGCGTGGTCTGTGCGCCATTGACGGCGGCGGCGAGGAGGCGGGTCGATTCACGCGCGATCGGATCGGCGCTGGTGGGGTCGGCCAGGTCCGGGTGGAACGCGAGCCACAGCGAGGTGCAGGCGCCGGCGGAGCCGCCGCTGGCGGCGATGCGGGTCTTGTCGATGTTCCACTCGGCGGCCTTGCTGCGGATGAACTGGAGCGCGCGCGCAGCGTCGTGCAGCGGACCTTTGACCGGTGGCACGACATTGTCGGCAGTGGCCTCGACGATGAAGCGATACTCGACCGAGGCGACGGAGATGCCGCGCTGGAGCATGGCGGGCAGCATGGTCGAAAGGCCGCTCAGGCGGCCGCCGCCCTGCCAGCCGCCGCCGTGCACAAACAAGAGCAGCGGCGTGGGTGCGGCCGACTCGGCCTTCCAGAAATGGATGAGTTGCTTCGGGTGCGGGCCGTAGGCGGCGTCGAACTGCGTGGGGTTGGGGAGCGCGGGCGTGGCGAGCGTGCGCTGCGCCTCGTCGGCCGGGACGTCGCGCACGTAGATGCGGCGCCAGCGGATCTCGCCGCCGTGCGTCTGGAGCATGAACGGCCCGCGCGCGGGGAACGGCTTTCCCTTCTCCCAGAAATTGTCCATCGGTGCGCCCTCGACGACGAGGCGCGTGTTGAGCGTGACCCAGACGCGCGCGCCGATTTGACGGATGAGGACGGTGTTCCATTGGCCGAACGGTTTGTCGGCGACCATGATGGGGTCGCGGCCGAGGGTTTTCGGGGTGTTGTTGAACAAACCGCCGGAGCCGAGGTGCGGGCGGCGGTCGGGTTTCTTCGGATCGAAGGCCTGGTTTTTATCCCAGATCTGCACCTGCGGGTTTCCGCGCAGGTAGATGCCGCTGTCGGCCTTGGCGACGGTGCGGTATTCGAGCATCAGCTCGTAGTCGCCAAACTCGGCGTCGGTGGTCGCGTAGGGGCCGGTGCCGATGTTGACGAGCTCGCCGTTCTCGACGCGCCAGTGCTCGGCGAACTCGGCGCGCATCTGCGCGAGCTTGGCGTCGCGTTTCTCGCCGGTAAGCTTGGCCACGGAGTGGGGGTTGAGGCCGTGCCAGCCGTTGAGATCGTGGCCATTGAAGATCGGGCGGAAACCCTCGGGGATCGCGGGCTCGGCGGCGCGAAGGACGACGACCGTCGCGACGGCGGTGAGGGCGAAGATGAGGCGGGCGGTGAGCCGCGGCGCGGAGTGGGACGAAGGAACGGCGAGGTTCATGGGATTTGGGTCGGAGGGGGGCGATGGAGGAATCTGGTCGTCCCCGTGGCGAAGGGACCGAAGAGGAGCACGCGTGGGCTGTGGAGGAGGCGGATGTTTTTTCGACGCGGCTCAGACGGCTTCCGGTGGGAGCCCCGTGCCGGGACAGCTGCGTTGGGCCAGAAGATCGTTGAGGGTGGTGGCGACCTGGAGGCCGCCGTGGAAGGTTCGAAGGGTCATGGATTGGAGTGCGGGCGAATAAATCACACCTGAAGCGGGCTCAGGCGGGAGTCATGGCATGGCTGATCGGCTGGCCGGATTAACGAGGCGCCGGTGCATGGCCGGTGATCTCGGCGAGGAGGCGGAAGAAGCCGGCTTTGCGCGGCGAGCTGATGGTCCAGTTGGCGGGGATGCTCTGGTAGCCCTCGGTGTAGCCCTCGCCCTTCATGCGGAAATCAAAGTAGCCCCAGCCGCAGTATTCGCCGACGGCGGCGGTGAAGTTGTTGTCGGGCACCTCGAAGTTAAAGTGGTCGTCTTCGTTGTAGAAGATCGGCTTGGGCGTGTAGCCGGGGACCTTGCGCGTGAGCTGGACGAGCTCGGCGATCCGCTTGGGATCGCTGACGCCGTTGCCGTGGAGCAGGAGGTAGTCGGAGGCGCCGACGACGTTTTCCTTCGGGACGGTGTTGCCGCCGTAGGAGGTGCTGACCAGGAGGCGGCGTCCGTCGGCGGACTTGGTGTTTTTCACGCGTTCGATGAGTTCATGCACGCGTTCGGGCTGCAGAATCTTGTGGTCGTAGCTGACGTTGCACTCGTTGTTCACCTCGATGATCACATTGCGCCAGCCGTGTTCGAGGACCCAGCGGGTGGCATTATCGACGGCACGAGTGACGGCGGCCTCGTCGGTGATGTGCTGATCCTGCCCGAAATAAAAATAACCGAGCACGACGACCATGCCGAGGTCGTCGGCGAAATCGACGATGCGCTTCAGGCGCGCCATGTAGTCGGGGCGAAGGGAGCCATCGGCGGCGATGGCGGAGTTGCGCCAGGGTTGGTTGCGGGAGTAGCCCTCGGGTGATCCGCCCTGGAGGTTGATCGTGAATGAAAGCAGGCCGTGCGCGCGCCAGGAGGGCATCGCGGCGAGGAACTCGCGGGTGTTGCGCTCGGCGTCCCACTTGCCGGTGTCGGGATAGGCCCAGCGCGAAATCGTCTCGGGATTCAGGTCGTCGAAGACGCCCTGGACCATGCGGGAGTTGGTCATGAGGCCCTCGATTTTTTTGCCTTTCCACGTCCGGCCCTCGTAGGTCGGCTTTCCGTTGATGAAGAATTTATCGCCGTCGATGGAGACGGTGGTCTTGGGCGCGGCGGCGGCGAGGGAGGCCGCGAACAGGGCGAAGGCGGCGAGGAGGGGGAGTTTCATGGTGCGTCTGATTTTCGAGGTTGAAGTAAATAGGAGGAAATACGCTGCGCGCGGGCCTGGCCCGGATTTTTCGAAGCTGGAAGAGGCCATGGCATGATAGCGAAATGGAACGCCGAAGGGCATGAGAAAATCCACATCAATTCTGAGAAATCGCGTCGCCGGCCGGGGGCGAAGCACCGGCGAATCGGGCGCAACGGGTGACCTCGGCCGGGTGGAGCGACGGGCCAGACAACCGGAAGGCCGCGGAGCGTGCGGGGTTCAGGCGAGCAGGCGGTGAACGACGTTGCCGTGCACGTCGGTGAGGCGGAAGTCGCGGCCGCTGTGGCGGTAGGTGAGGCGCTCGTGATCGAGGCCGAGCAGGTGCAGCACGGTCGCCTGCAGGTCATGAACGTGGACGCGGTCTTTCACCGCCTTGAAGCCAAAGTCGTCGGTGGCACCGTGGACGTACCCGCGCTTGGTGCCCCCGCCCGCCAGCCACATCGTGTAGCCGTGGTGGTTGTGATCGCGGCCGGCGGTGGGACTGACTTTCTCGCCTTGCGAAAGCTCGACGGTGGGCGTGCGGCCAAATTCGCCGCCCCAGATGACCAGCGTGTCATTGAAGAGTCCGCGCTGCTTGAGATCGGTGAGGAGGGCGGTGAGGCCCTGGCAGCTTTCGGTGGCGAGGCGGCGGTGGGCTTTCTCGATGTTGTCGTGGCTGTCCCATGGCTGGAGCGTGCCGTGCCAGACCTGGACATAGCGGACGCCGCGCTCCACGAGGCGGCGCGCGATGAGCATCTGCTTCGCCTGCGCGGTGTCGCCGTAGAGCGCGCGGATGGAGGCGGGCTCGCGGTCGATGTCGAAGGCGTCGGTCGCGGCCGTTTGCATGCGGAAGGCGGTTTCGAAGCTCTGGATGCGCGCCTCGAGCGCGGGGTCGGCGCGGGAGGCCTGGTGGCGGCGGTTGAGCGCCGTGGCGAAGTCGAGCTGCGCGCGCTGCGCGGCGGGATCGAGGTTGGCGTTGGTGAGATGCTCGATCAGCTCGGCGGCGGTGCGGTCCTGGGTCTCGATGTAGGTGCCCTGATAGGCGCCGGGAAGAAACGAGGACTGCCAGTTGTCGGCCCCCGCGACGGGCATGCCCTTGGGCACGAGGACGACGAAGCCGGGGAGATTTTCGTTTTCGGTGCCGAGGCCGTAGGTGACCCACGAGCCAATGCTGGGGCGGGCCATGATGCTCGCGCCGCAGTTCAGCAGGCGGAGGCAGTTTTCGTGAATCGGCGAATCGGAATGCATCGAGCGGATCACGCAGAGGTCGTCGGCGTGCTTTTCCGCGAGCGGTCCGAAGAGTTCGCTGACCTCGAGGCCGGACTGGCCGTGGCGGCAGAAGGAAAACGGCGAGCCGAGCGCGGTGCTCGTGGGGCGCTCGGTCGCGAGATGGATCGGCAGGCGCTGGCCGTGGAATTTGGTGAGCAGCGGTTTGGGATCGAAGGTGTCCATCTGCGCCGGGCCGCCGTTCGCCAGAATCTGGATCACGTATTTGGCGCGCGCGCGGAAATGCGGCGGACGCGGCGCCAGCGGTCCGGCCGCGGTGGAATCGGCGGCGAGGAGCGGGCGCTGGCCAAGGAGCGCGGCCAGGCCGAGCGTGCCGAAGCCGGCGCCGCAGCGGGCGAGCATGTCGCGGCGGGAGAGGGGGGCGTCGAGGGAGGAAGGGGAGGAGAACATGGGTGGCGACGGGGCGGGGGAAGGGCGTTCGCGTCGGGTCAATCACAGAAGAAAAACTCGTTGGAGATGAGGAGCGTTTGGGCAAACTGCGCCCATTGCGCCTCAGTCGGCGCGGCGCCGAGGTAGCGTTGGGCGAGGGCGAGTTCCCCGGCGTCGGGGAGGCGCACGAGCACGCGGCGGTAGAGGGCGCGGATGCGCCCGGCGACGTCGAGCAGCTCGGCAATCTCGGGCTGGCGGTTCACGCCCTCGGCCTGGGCGCGGAGGAACGGGCTGTTCAGGAAGAACAGCGCCTGCAACGGGTGCGTGGTCTCGCCGCGGCGCGCGATGGACTGGTCGGGATTGGCGACATCGAAATTTCGCAGCAAAGCCGGAATCCGAAATCGATCCGTGTAGCCGTAGACGGCGCGGCGGACGTTTTCGTCGGTGAGCGGCGCGCTGCGGCCGCCGAGCCGGGTGTCGAGCCGGCCCGCGACGCGGAGCAGGCTGTCGCGCAGCGCCTCGAACTCGAGCCGGCGCGGACTCATGCGCCAGAGGAGGCGGTTCGCGGCGTCGCGTTCGAGCGCGACGGGTTGCGCGGCGCTGCTCTGCTGCCAGGTGGCGGAGGCGAGCAGGTAACGGTGGAGCGATTTGAGCGACCAGCCGTGGGCCATGAACCAATGGGCGAGATGGTCGAGCAGCTCGGGATGCGACGGACGCTCGCCCGTGGCACCGAAGTCGTCGGACGTCGCGACGAGGCCGCGGCCGAAGTGCTGCTGCCAGACGCGATTCACGATGACGCGCGCCGTGAGCGGATTCTTTTCGCTCGCGAGCGCCTGCGCGAGCGGGAGCCGGCCGTCGTCGGCAAAGGCGCGACGGTCGAGGGCGGCGAGCACCTGCGGGAGGCGGCGCGGCACGGCGGCGCCGGGCTTGAGGCGGTCGCCGCGGACGAGCACGTGCGGCTCGAAGGGCGGGCCGGAAACCGCCACCACCTGCGCGCGATCGATGGGCGCGGTGGCCTCGAGGACGGTGAGTTTTTCGCGGATCTTTCCGGCGGCCTCGTTGTCCCTGCGCGGGACGATCTGGGCCTCCGTGACAAAGCGCTGGAGATCCTCGGCGACGGCTTCGCGGGAAAACTGCAGCGGGGAGGCGGGGGCGTTGATGACGGCGGCCAGGCCGGCGGCCCCGGGTGATTGGAGCGCGGCGGTGATGACGCGGCCGAAGGCGTCGGCGACGTCGAGCATCGACGTGAGCGAGTTTTCCGCCAGCGCGGCGAGCACGGCGGGCTCGTGGCGCGCGGCGTCGTGCTGCGCGCGGGCGAGCACGGCGGCGGCCGCGGCGGTGAAATCAGCGGCCGGCAGGCGCAGGAATTCCGGCCAGAGCAGAAAATGATTTTCGCCGCGGGCGATGCTCCCGGCGATGAGCCGCGCCCAGGCGGGCGCGCCGCCGAGGACGAGCAGGCCGCGCGGCGTGTCGAGCGGGATGAAGCCTTCGACGGTGCGGTGGTGGGGCGACTCCTGGACGAGGTGGCGCAAGTATTCGGGGGCGAGTTCGCGGGCGAGTTTGCGCGCGCTGGCGGTGCTGGTGTCGATTTGCTTTTCGTAGTCGGCGAAGAGCGCGGCGCGTTCGGCGCGGTATTTCGCGATGGCGGCGGCGGCCGGGGCGGCGGCCGGCGGAGTTCCCACTTCCGGCAGATCGAGCGGGTCGCGGCTGCTCGCGAGGATGCCGTAGAGCGAGTAGTAGTCGGCCGTCGGGATGGCGTCGAATTTGTGGTCGTGGCAGCGCGCGCAGGCCAGCGTGAGCCCGAGCAGGCCGCGGCCGATGGTGTCGATGCGCTCGTCGATGATGAGCTGCGGCGCCTCGAGGTTGCCCTCGAAGCGGCGGCCGACGGTGAGAAAGCCGAGCGCACGCAGATCGGGCTGCTCCCCGGCGGGCATCCGGTCGGCGGCGATTTGTTCGAGGATGAAACGGTGGAACGGGCGGTCGGTGTTGCAGGCCTCGATCACGTAGTCGCGGTAGGTGTGCGCGAAGGGGATGCGCCGTTCGCCGTCGGTGGATTTTTCCGTGGTGTCGGAGTAGCGCGCGACATCGAGCCAGTGGCGGCCCCAGCGCTGGCCGTATTCCGGACGCGCCAGCAGTTGATCGACGAGCTGCGCAAACGCGGCCGGGCCCGGGTCGGCGGCGAATTGCTCCACGCGATCGAACGACGGCGGGAGGCCGAGCAGCGCGAGGTAGGCGCGGCGCACCAGCGTGCGCGGATCGGCGCGGGGATTGGGCGCGAGCTTTTCCGCGGCGAGCCGCGCACGGATGAAACGATCAACCGGATGGTCGCTGCGCGGCGTGCCGGGAAAGCGCGGGGAGGGGGGAGCAACGGGAGCGGCGATGGGCTGGAAGGCCCAGTGGGCGCGGGCCTGCTCGAGCGTCATTGCGACGGGCTTGGGAGTGGAAAGCGCCGGGACGCTGTCGCGCGGATCGGGCGCGCCGCGCTGCACCCACTCGGTGAGGATGGCGATCTCGGCGGCGCCGAGTTTCCCGTTCGGCGGCATCTGCAAATCCTCGTTGGCGTAGCCGATCGCCTCGATGAGGAGGCTCCGGGCCGGAGCGCCGGGGACGATCATGGGGTCGCCACTGTCGCCGCCCGCCTGCCAGCCAGGCCGGGAGTCGAGGCGGAGTCCGCTCTTTTGTTTTTTGTCGCCGTGACATTCATAGCAGCGCTCGACGAGGAGCGGCCGGACCTTGGCCTCGAAGAACGTGAGATCATCAGCGCTCGCGGCAGCCAGCGTGCGCGCGGCCAGAAGGCAGAGGACGGAGACGATGAGGGGGCGGATCATCAAAGGCGGAGCTGAGGAAATACGCCTCGCGGGAGAAGGGACAGAAAAAAAGGTGGCGGGGGAATGGCGGCAGGGGCGGCAGACAGCGGCGGAATGCTTCCGTCAGCAATCGACGCTGCCCGGCCGTAGGGGCGGGATGGTGGTGCTCGCCGCAGCAGCCGATCAGGCCATGGCTGCGATGGAGGCGCATGGGGTCTGGCGCGATTTCACGGCCGGCAGACGGTGTTGCTTCAGGGTAGCTCGTAGATTTCGGCGAGGACAGCACCGGTGCTGTTGCCGACCGCCGAAACATCGATCGTGGTCGCGCCGCCGGGGAGGGTGAGGATGGCGGCTGCGTCGCGCGAGTTCGCACCGGCAAAAGCAAACGCCCCGACGCCGCCATCGCGCGGGCGAGTTCGGCGGTGCCGCCCCAATTGTCGTTTCCGCCGACCCTTTGATTTTGCGCGAACACCTCGAACTTCGGGTCGTCGAGGGCGTTGGTGATTCCGAATGGGCGGAGCGACGGCCCCGCCGCGCGGACAACGAGAGGCTTGGCGCCGCCCGCGCCGCTGCCGCCGACGACGTAGCCGAGCGTGAACGTGTCACCCGGACGATCGAGCGAGGTGAAAATCGAGAAGTTGCTCAGGCGCGAGTTGCCCGGGGGCGCCGGGGCAACGTCGGCGGCGGCGAGATAGTAGAGGGAAGAATCTGTCTGCAGATCGTCGAATTCGTTCAGCTCGGCCGTGGGCGCAGCGGTGCCCACCGCCACCGGGCCGAGCGGCGTGCGCCCGCCCATCCAATAATTGTGCACGGCGAATCGCGCGGCGGGCACGAGACCGCTGGGATCGAGGAGGGCGAGCGTGACGACGTAAGGCCCGGCCGCCAACCCGGCCGGCGGCACGAAGTTTCCGTCGAGATTAATGGGCACTCCCGGCAGCCAAGTCCGCGGGTCCACGCCGTCCCACAGCGTGCGCCAGGCGACCTTGCGCGTGCGCGCGTCGGCCAGCGCGACCTCGAGTGGCCACGGGTAGTGGATAGGGGAGGAGCCGGTGTTGGTGAGTTTCACGTTCACCGCCAGTGAGCCGCCGGCGGCAACCACCGCCGTGTGGCTGGCCTCGCTGATGACGAAGCGGTAGCCGAGGGCGTTCTGAATCTGGCTGGCCTTGTCCCACAGCTCCGAATCCGTGCGATTGATTTGATCGAGCACGGCGAGGTGGTTCCAATGCAGCCGACGGGCGAGGTCCACGATGCGGGAGGCGTGTTTGCGCACCACCGCTTGCAGCCCCGCGGTGTTGAACGAAGGCTCGCCCATAAACGTGGGGTCGATCTCGCCGCCGCGCGGCGCGGTCTTCCACGCGTCAAGGTGGAGGGGACTTTCGAGCTCCCGGGTCATCAGCGTCGCGTCGTTGCCGAATCCGCCGCGATCCGCTCCAAACACATCCCAGTAGATCCCAAAGTCGTAATTCGTCAGATCGCGCGGAAATATCCTAGCAGTGGCCGCGGGTCCCGCCCATGTGCTCTTCCGTATTTTTTCGGAGAATTTGCGGCGGCCGGCGACTTTTCGCCTCGCGGTGCGGAAGGCCGGTGGCACGTTCGGCCGACGAATGGGAACCCCGCGAAAAGTCGCCCTGCTGATCGAAACTTCCAACACCTACGCGCGCGAGGTGCTGCATGGCGTCCGCTCGTGGCAGCGGGAGCACGGTGGCTGGACGATCCGGCTTTCGGAGCAGGGCCGGGGCGCGGAAGTGCCGGGCTGGCTCGAAGACTGGAAGGGCGACGGCGTGATTGCCCGGGTGGAGAACGAGTCGATCGCCGCGGCGTTGCGGCGGCAGCGCATTCCGGTGGTCGACGTCAGCGCGGCGCTCGTCGTGCCGCCGTTTCCACGGGTCGTGACGGACAGTGACGCCGCGACCAGGTTGGCGGCGGAGCATCTTGTGGAGCGCGGCTTCGAGCATTTCGGCTACTGCGGCGACACCCGGTTCCTGTGGGCGGAGCAGCGCGGGGTGATGTTTCAAGGTCATCTGGAGCGGATCGGGAAGAGCTGTACGGTGTTTTCGCCGCGGAGCCGGGGCCTGCGCCGGCCCGGCGGCGACGGCGAGGTGCGGGCGATCGCGCGCTGGCTGGAGGAACTGCCGCGACCGGCGGGGGTGCTCGCGTGTTACGACATCAGAGGGCAGCAGGTGCTCGAAGCGTGTCAGCTCGCCGGGCTGCGGGTCCCCGATGAAATCGCGGTGATGGGGGTCCACAACGATGAACTGATTTGCGACCTGTGCTCACCGCCGTTGACGAGTGTCATTCCCGATGCGCGGCGCGCGGGCTACGAGGCGGCCTCGCTGCTGGCGCGGATGATGGCGGGCGAACGTGTGGCCGCGGGTGTTCGCACGGTGCCGCCGGTCGGCATCGCCTGCCGGCAATCGACGGACGTCGTCGCCGTGAGCGATCCCAAAGTGGCGGCGGCCGTTCGCTTCATGCGGGAGCATGCGCACGAAGGCATTGGCGTGCCCGACGTGCTCCGTGCCGTGCCGATGGCCCGGACGCTGCTGGAGCGGCGTTTCAAGACGTTGCTGCGGCGCACGCCGCACGAGTATCTCATGCGTACGCGGCTCGAACGGGTGCGCCTGCTGCTGGCCACGACGGATCTGAGCGTGGGGGCGGTCGCGGAAAAGACGGGCTTTGCGTATCAGGAATACCTGTCCGTGGCCTTTCGCCGGGCGACGGGCCTGACGCCCAAGGCGTTCCGGCTCCGGCACCGAACCGCCGGCGGCGCGATCCGGGAATCGTGAAATCGGATTCGAACGCAGAGACCAACATGTTGGTTCTAGTGCTTAACGGCATAACCAGACCATTTTACCACAGAGGACACTGAGAACACAGAGGAGAAGACCAGGAAATTGAAGGGAAGGTGCTTCACCCCGTCAGTGAGTCGCCTTGGCCGGGCTTTTCGGCAGGCGGTATTCTCTGTGTCCTCTGCGTCTCTGTGGTGCAAATCCGGCTGCGTGCGAAGCGCGCCACTTTTTTCGAGCGCAGTCTCGAAAAAAGGCCGCACTGTTATCCCCGAAAATGCACGCAGGCTGGGCTGAGCGTCTCAGTCTGAGAGTTACCGCAGAATCAGGGTCTCCCCTGTTTTCTCTCTTTTTTGCCAACCCTCTTTTTTGCGCTTTTCTGTGTTTCTTGTGGCCATTCCCTCCGAGGATTGGGCTCGGTTGCGGCTGCGCCGCCTTGGGATCTCTGCGGTTAAATTGTTTTGGCTGTTCCTTTGGTTGCCCTTCGACTCCGCTCAGGGCCTTGAGCCTGCCGAAACGGCGGCCCCCGAGCCGCGGTGCGAAATTTTCGGGCTAGAATCGATTGCGACAACCTGGCCGGTCGCCTGCGATCGGTAGCATGCCTCCATGAGCGCGGTGGACTTCAGGTAGTCTTCCCCCGTGTTTTCGAAGGGCGCGCCGCTGGCCAGGCAGTCGACGAAGTGGCGTTGGATGGCGTAGACGCAGTCGCCGGAGAAGCCTTCGCGGGTGTGCGGATAGTCGAGGGCGCGCGTGGGCTGGCCGAGGAGTTTGAGGGTGAGGTTGCCCTCGAGATCGAGTTCGAGGTGACCCTTGCGGCCGTCGAGGCGGACGAGACCGAAGGTGTAACGCGGGTTGGTGGCGTCGGATTCGTTGTAGCGCGAGGCGTCGAGGATCGCGGTGGCGCCGCTGGTGAAGCCGCAGACGATCTGCGCGGCGTCCTCGCCCTTGATGGCGGCGTTGCGCTTTTGAAAACGGGTGTAGACGGAGGCGATTTCGCCGCCGAGGTAACGGAACGTATCGAGAAAATGGACGCCGGTCTCGTAGCAAAAGAGACGCGGGTAGGTGCGGAAGAACGGCTGGCGCGCGAGGTAGGCGTCGTCCTGCCAGCCGTCGCCGAGGCGGGTGCGGATGCCGATGGAGAAGAGTTCGCCGAGGGTGCCGGCGTCGAGGAGTCGGCGCATTTCGCGATACCACGGCTGCCAGCGGAAATTCTCGTGGATCATGAGGCGCACGTTGGCGCGGCGCGCGGTCTCGACGACGGCCACGCACTCGGCCCACGTGGGGGCGATGGGTTTTTGGCAGATGATGGCGATCCCGCGGGTGGCGGCGAGTTGGACGGCCTCGAGGTGGGTCTCGGGCGGAGTGATGATGTCGATGAAGTCGGGTTTTTCGGCATCGAGCATCGCCGCGAGGTCGCTCCACGCGTAGGCGCGCGGGATGCGGTGCAGCGCGGCGGTGGCGCGGGCCTTGTCGAGGGAGCGGTTGGCGAGGGCGATGATTTCGACCTCGGGGATGCGGGCCCAGGCCTCGTATTGGAAGCGGCTGAAGTAACCGGCGCCGAGACAGACGCCCCGGAGGCGACGGGAAGACGAAATCTTGGAATCGGGCATCGGGAATTTTGGATTTGAAATTTCGGAGCGCGGCAGTGACCGCCTGCGATCAGGCGGGAAGGCCGGAGATTTTCTTGGTTGAGTCGGCGAACGTCCAGCAGGTGGCGGCGAGCACGCTGCAGACGGCGACGATGTAGAAAAAGACGTTGGCGCTGCCCGTCCAGAGGAGCAGCGTGGGGAAGAGCGGCCCGATGATGGCGGAGCCGATATTGCCGGCCATGTTCATCGTGCCGGAGACCTGGCCCGCGTTCTTGCCGCCGATGTCGATGCAGAACGACCATGACGGGCTCAGCACCATGTCCACGCCGAACACGGCGAGCGACAGCCAGAAAATCGCCGGGCCGACCTCCGCCTGCCGCACGCTCATCACCATGCCGACGGCGGTCAGCGCGAAGCCGAAGATCGCGGGCAGTTTGCGCGAGAGCGCGTGGCGGCCCGACGCGTAGATGCGATCGACGAGCCAGCCGGAGATCACATTGCCGAGCGCGCCGCAGAGCAGCGGGACCATGCTGTAGAGACCGGCGTCGGCGGAGTTGAGTTTGAAGGTGGCTTTCACGTGCGGGTAGAGCCACGTGAGGCAGAAGAAGGTGGTGAAGTTGGCGAAGAGGTATTGCACCATCATCAGCCACAGGCCGGCCGAGCGGAACATAACGCCGAGCGGAAGCTTGCCCGCGGGCGCGGAGTCGGCGCCGGCCTGGCGGTGCGCGATGATGTAGGCGAGTTCCCCGGCCGAGATGTTGGGGTGGTCCTTCGGGTCGTCGCGGAACCAGAGCCACCAGGCGAGCGACCAGAGGCAGCCGACGCCCATGAGCACGGCAAAAGTGAGCTTCCACCCGAGCGAATCGATCGCGGTGGCGAGCACGGGCAGCGCGAAGGCGGCGCCGAGACGGGAGCCGGAGAAATTGATGCCCTTGACGAGCCCGCGCTCGCGGGTGGGAATCCACGAATAGACGGCGCGGGCCATGCCCGGAAACGCGCCGGCCTCGCCAGCCCCGAAGAGAAAGCGGATGACGAGGAGCGAGGTGTAGTTCCAGGCCAGCGCGCTCAGGCCGGTGAACAGCGACCAGAGCGTGACGATGGCCGCGAGGATTTTGCGGCCGCCGATCTTGTCGGCCAGCATGCCGCTCGGCGTCTGGAACAGTGCGTAGCCGATCGCAAACGACGACATCACCCAGCCGAACTGCGTGTCGGTGAGGCCGAGTTCCTTGGTGATCGGGCCCTTGGCCGTGGAGATGCAGACGCGGTCCACGTAGAGCAGGACCGAAAGCAAAAACGTGCCGGTGACGACGAGGGCGCGACGAGGGATTGGCATTGGCGAGGGGAAGGGAATTAGACGGATCGGCGGCACTCCTGCCGCCGGGTTTGCGGCTCGTTCAAATCGGCGGCAGGAGTGCCGCCGGTCCGTACTTGGTCGAGGACCTCTGTCATGAAAGGAGCCTCGTAGAGAGTGAAATGATCCTCCGCAATTTTAGCTTTTTCGGGATTACGGCGGATGTAGCGCGCGCAGCGCCAGAAGTGCGCGGCGTCGCGGATGAGCCGGTCGTAGAAGTCTTTCATCCAGAACTCTCCCGTGTGACGGTTCAGTAGATTCGCCTGACGGGCCGAAACCCCTTTCCAGCTTCGCACGAGAGACGCGATGGTGTGCTCAGCGATTGGCGAAAATAGCAGGTGGACATGATTGGGCATCACGACCCAAGCATGGCTTTGGTAGCGAGAGCCCTCGCAACGGCCGAGCGTGTCGGTCAGGGCTTGACGGGTGGCACGGTCCCGCAGCGCGCATGAACCCGTGCCTTGGTCGAGCCAAGCGTCGATCTTGGCGGTAAGCAGCTCATCGTGCTCGCGCTCCTGCTCCTCGGTGTGCGGGGGCGGATTCCGCGACAGCCATGCGCGACGCTCTGTGGCCCATGTGTAGAGCAGTTCTTGCGGGACGGAATCGGCGAGACGGAACGAGACGAAGCAGGCGACGCCGGTTTGCTCCCAGTGGGGAAGGCGGTTGTGACCTTGCTCGATCGGCGAACGCGGATCAAAAAAGCGCAGATCGGCGGTCGAGCGGGACCTCTGGGTCAGGAGCATGGCAGTTGTGTTGACGGAGCGGTTGACGGAGCGGCGGCACTCTTGCCGCCGGTTCTTGGTGCGTGAATTTAAGACGGCGACAGGAGTGCCGCCGATCCGTCGGAAGTTGGGGCGGTGAGCGCGGTCGGATCGATTCCCTCCACCGCAAACGCCCGCACCGGGCAGCCGTCGCCCGCGGCGAGTTTCAACGGAAGGGCGGCGAAGAAGACGCGGGATTGCGTGAGTTGATCCAGATAGGCGAGGCCCTCGACGATCGTGACGCCGCCGCCGAGGAGGATTTTGTGAATGCGGGTGACTTCGGGCAGGTTGTTGACGTCAGCGATGGAGGGCGGCTCGACACCGAGGATTTTCACCCGATGGGCGACGCACCAGTGGGCGAGTTCCTCGCCGATGCGCGGGAGGCCGTCGCGATAAATCGCAGGATCGGCGGCGTGGCGGTGCCAGTCGGTGCGGAGCAGGAGGCTCTCGCCGTCGATGAAGGAGGAGGCGAGGGAACCGAGATGCGCAAGGGTGAGCAGCGTGCGTGGGGCGAGTGGGGTGAGGTTGACGACGCTCGCGGGGCCGAGGCATTTTCCGAGCGGCTTTGTATCGATGGTCTCGGGACCGGCGTCGAAATGAAGCTGCGAGTCCATGTGCGTGCCGGCGTGCGAATAGAGATGCCAGGTGGCGGCGTTCCAGCCGTCGCGGGCGACGGTGTATTTGGATTCCGTGGACACGCCGCGCTGGCCGGGCGTGAGCGGCAGGGTGAGGTCGATGAGGCGCATTTTTCGGAGACGGAGAACTAGAATCTAGATTTCGAACCCGCCGCCGGGGGGCAAGTCCGGTGATGGCAGGCTTCGTCGGTTGAGGGGTTGGGGATGTTTGAAAATGCGGTCATGCGACGGATGACGATAGCAGCAAACGGTGATGTTGGGCATGAGTTATTCCACATCAATACAGAGAATTTACGTCGGCGAGTTCACGACTTGCGGCCCGTTTGCCGTGGCTGGTGGGAACGAGAATGGCAATCGGGCGCGCTGGAGGTGGATGCTGCGAAATGGCACGAGGGGTCCGTCCAGCAGTCGGTAAACCACCTCCGGGTGGTGCGGGATCAAAAACGCATGATGAGCATTAACTAGAGCTGGCAATTGTGTGCCGGCCAGACTGGCTTGGGCCGACGTTACTCGCCAACCCTGTCCTGGACGCGAACAAGATTACCAAAAGTGTCTGCTTCGATTCAAACCATGATCTCCCGTTTCTCCCCTGCCCGTCTGACTGGCGTCATCGTGACATTTCTTGCCGCTGGTCTGCTCCGGGCCGACACCAACCAGGCCCTGACCGAATTGCTGAGAGCCCTCGTGGCGAACAAGACGTTGACGGCCGAGCAGGCAGCTCTCGTCCAAAGCGTCGCGAATGAGAAACCGGCGAGTCCAGCCCCAGCCTCAACCGCCGCAAGTTCGCCCAAGCCAGCAGCGGCAACGGCGGCCCAAGACAAAGCGGCACCAGCTGCGGTCTACGCGGTTCCGAAGGAGAAAGGTATCACGCGCCTTTCGATTGCGGGGATGATCCATCCGCAGTGGGATCACGTTTCGGTCGACGTTCCTAACGGCCCGCAACCGGCTACGCGCAACACCTATCTCATGCGGCGCATGAAGCTGGCCGTCGCCGGGGAGATCACGTCGCAGTGGGGCGGTTTGGTCGAAGCGGACTTTGCCGGGTCGAACACGCTCGAACAAGGCTACATCAGCTACAAAGGCATCCGCGACACCGAGATCGTTTTTGGCCACACCAAGGTCCCGTTTCTAAAGGAGGAGTTGCTGTCCGACGGCGTCTACAAGGGTGTCGAGCGCTCGGCGTCGCACCGCGCCTTCGTCGAGCAGGCCGGACGGGGTTTTGGCGCGAAAAATACGGGGCTGCAGCTAAGGGGGAAACGGCCGAACGGCTTCAACTACGTCGCGGCGATCACCAACACCGGCGCCAAGAATTCCGGCGGCACGGCGGGGAATGTCGCCAACGAGCTGGCCTACTATGCGCAGCTGGGATACGGCGGCGCCGTCGGTTCCGGGCGACTCGAATACGCGATCCAAGGCGGCTACCTGCCCGACCTGCTCGCCGCCGGCCCGATCACCGCCACCGCCGCCCACGTGTTCTACGACGGCAGGCGTTTCGGCCTGCTGGCGGAAATTGCCACGGCGCGATATGCCCGCGCGGTGGGTTCGGCCCGCCAGACGGGATTCACGATCGAGCCGGCTTTCAAGTTCACCCCCGAATGGGAACTTGTCGTGCGCTACGCCGCCGTGGATTCCAACGGCCTTGGCCTCTCACCGGGTTCGCTGATTCGCAACGCACCCGCCACCGGCGATTTCGACCGGCTCGAATCGTACGTGCTTGGCGGCAACTACTATTTTTCCGGCCAGGCGGTGCGCTTCACGTTTGGCTACGAATACGCCAAGGCCACCGGCCGCATCACCGGCGCCGCGAATGAAAATGTGATCAACGGATTTCGCTCCCGTCTTCAGTTGCTCTACTGATTCGAAAAATCACGGCCGCCGCACCGGTGTTTGCCAAGGCAAACCGGAAGGGATCAACCCGCTGGTCGCTGGTGGTCGCAAACATGTCGCCGGCCCCTTCGCGACCACTGCAGCAACCAGCGGGTTGACCGTCTCGCTTGGTCCCCTCGAAGGGTGCAGCTATCCGTCCGCATCGTGCATTTGTGCGACGATTTTGATCGCTCCTCAGGGAGCGGCGGTTTCCCAACCGCCGAAAAACCGTCGGCCGACCGTATTTGGGCGGTTGGGAAACCGCCCCTCTTTCGGTTGTGGTTGCCGCGTTGGGAAATCTTCGGGCTAGGGTTTGGGCAGAACGGTCTGCGTGGGGTCGGCGGGGAGCGCCGGAAGTTCCATCGGCTGCGCGTAGCGCGCGAGATCGGTGGTGATGATGCGGATGTTCTTCCAGCGGATGAGGTTTTTTTCCTGCGCGGCGTCGCCCTTGGCGGGGAACGAGTGGATCTTAAACGCGATGGGGCCGCGGGTGTATTTGTCGTGGAGCAGGTGCGCGGTCGGGATGCCGTTGACCCAGATCTTGATTTCGCGGCCGACGGCTTCGATCCGGAAGCGGGCCCACTCGTTGAATTTGTAGGCGGTGCGGCCGCGGTCGTTGGTCTTGAGGTTTTGCAGCCAGAGCCAGTTTTTGCCGTAGTCGTCAAAGATGCCGCCGGTCCACTGGCGGGTGGGCGACGGATCCACTTTCATCTGGTAGCCGTGCAGTCGCACACTGGCGTTGGCGGGCGTGTCGATGCAACGAAACAGCACGCCGGTATTGAAGCCGCCGGTTTGGAAGCAATCGACCTCCAGGATGAAGTCGCCGAATTTTTCCTCGGTGCAGAAGAACGTGTGCTCGGGTGTGCCCCGGATCATGTGGCCGACCAGCTCGCCGTTTGCGACGATGGCGGAGGCTTTTGGGGTGGGTCCGACGATTTTCCAGCCGGTGAGATCGCGGCCGTTGAAGAGATCGCGCCAGGGCGGAGTCGAGTCGGCGGAGAATGCGGCGATGGTGGTGGCAAGGGAAAGGACGAGGGTGTGCAGTGATTTCATAGGGAGGAGCGGGTGGATTCGGAGATCTAGAATCTAAAATCGGTAATCTTGAATCTCGGGATTTTAGAGTTGTCCGTCGGGAGTTTGCGGCGTCTCTGGAAATCCGAGATTCTAGATTTCAGATGACAGATTTAAGATTTTCTTTCCTCAGCCGAGCGCCTGGCAGACGAGGTCGCCCATCTTGGTGGTCGGGAGCTTGCCGCCGAGATCGGCGGTGCGGTGCGTCGGCTCGGCGAGCACTTTCCCGACCGCACTCTCGATGAGTCGCGCGCCGCGGATGGTTTCGGGATGATCGAGCCATTCGAGCATCATGGCCACAGAGAGGATTGTGGCGATGGGATTGGCGATGCCCTTGCCCGCGATCGTGGGGGCGGTGCCGTGGGAGGGTTGGAAGACGCCATGCGTCTCACCGAGATCGGCCGAGGGGGCCATGCCCATCCCGCCGATGATGCCCGCGCCCAGGTCCGAGAGGATGTCGCCGAACATGTTCTCCGTGACCATCACGTCGAAGGCCTCGGGGCGTTGGACGAGAAAGAGCGCCATCGCATCGACATAGACGCGGTCGGTCGTGACCGTGGGAAAATCACGCGCGACCTCGTCGAATATCTTGCGGAGAAACGCCATCGACGGGAGCACGTTGGCTTTGTCGACGAGGGTGCAATGCTGGCGGCGTTTGAGCGCGAGCTTGAAGGCCTCGCGGCAGATGCGCTCGGCGCCGCGGCGCGTGATCTTCATCGTGTCGGTCTCGAAATCGCGGCCGGCGGGGCGGGGCGTCAGTCGCTCGGAAAAGAGGCCCTCGCAGTTCTCGCGGATGATGACGAAGTCGATCGTGCGCTGGCCTGCGGCGCCGTAACCCTTGAGCGGCGTGTGCAACTCGTGGTAGAGGTGGATGGGACGGACGCCGTTGTAGAGGTCGAGTTTTTCCCGGATGTCGATCTGCGGGGTCATTTCCACCCCGTTGGGCCAACGCACGCTCGGGAGACCCATGGCGCCGAGCAAAATTGCGTCGGCCTCCTTCATTTTTTCCAGCGTGGCCCCGGGCAGCGGGTCGCCACCGCGGAGAAATTCGCCGGCGCCGACGGCGTGCTCGACCAAATCGAAACGGATGACCGGGAGCAGGGCCTCGACGGCGCGGAGGACCTTGACGCCCTCGGCGACGACTTCGGGTCCGATTCCGTCGCCGCCGAGAATCGCGATTTTGAAAGGGATGGTCATGCGCGGAAAGGTTAGCAGGTTGGAGCGAAGTTGGGCAGGAGTTAATCCATATTAGATCGGAGAAATTGCGGCTGAGACGAACTCCAGAGCCCTATCCTCACGGGAGGGCGGCGAGAACGTAAAGAGTGACCTTCGCCTTTCATTCCCTTGCCACCCATTCCCCTGCCAAAGATTCAGGTCGCAGACCAAGGCGTCACCCCGCAAAGCCCGAACTCGATCTGCGTTCGCTTGCACAAGCGCAGGTGTTGGAGGATCGGCTTCAGCAGAATGGCAAAGGAATCGGTGGCAGAGGAATGGTGAACCACTGAAAACAGCGAGGAACCCAAAATGTTTTCTCCTCCTCTCCCGGCACCTGGCTGGCTGCGCAAGCCGGATGCAAACTCGCGGAAAAGAGGGAACGCTAATCTCCGCTCATCAACGCTAATCCCGGAACGCCAGAAATCATAGAGCCGGAGGTCGCGTCACGCCTTCGGGCGACGACCGACCTCGGGGAGGAAAGCGGTGAGCAGGCCGAGCAGCGGCAGGTAGGCGCAAATCTGGAAGACGTGCGTGATGCTGGTGGAATCGGCGAGCCGGCCGAGCACGGCGGAGCCGATGCCACCCCTGCCGAAGGCGAACCCGAAGAAGAGGCCGGAGATGAGGCCGACCCGGTTGGGCAGGAGCTCCTGGGCGTAAACGAGAATGGCGGAGAACGCCGAGGCGAGGATGACGCCGATGATGACGGTGAGCACGGCGCACCAGAACAGACTGGCGTGGGGCAGGAGCAGCGCGAAGGGGGCGACGCCGAGAATTGAGACCCAGATGACGGTCTTGCGGCCGATGCGATCGCCGACGGGTCCGCCGATGATCGTGCCGGCGGCGACGGCGGCGAGAAACAGGAAGAGGAGCAACTGGGCGTTCTGGACCGAGACCTGAAACGTCGTGATGAGATAAAACGTGTAGTAGCTCCCGAGGCTCGCGAGGTAGAAATATTTCGAGAAGATCAGCACGGCGAGGATTGCGATGGTCGCAACCACGCGGGAGTCGGAGAGGGGCGGCTGGGTTGCCCGGTGGTGCGCGGTGGGCGAGCGTTGGAGGGCGGCGAGACGATCCCGATACCACGCTCCGACGCGGATCAGCAGGACAAATCCGAACAGTGGAAGAATCGAAAACCAGGCGATGCGCGACTGGGAACGATGGGCGAGGACGACTGCGGCGAGGAGCGGGCCGAGGGCGCTGCCGGCGTTGCCGCCAACTTGGAAGAGTGACTGGGCGAAGCCATGGCGTCCACCGGAGGCGAGGCGGGCGACGCGCGAGGCCTCGGGGTGAAAGATCGAGGAGCCGAAGCCGATGAGCGCGGCCGCGATGAGCACGAGGGTGAAGGTGTGGGCGAAGGCCAGCAGGATGACACCGGCGAGCGTGAAGACCATGCCGGCCGCGAGGGAAAAAGGTTGCGGGTGGCGGTCGGTGTAGAGGCCGATGAACGGTTGCAAAATCGAGGCGGTGAGCTGAAACGCCAACGTGATGAGACCGATCTGGGTGAAATTAATCGCCAGCTCCTCTTTCAGAATCGGGTAGATCGCGGGGAGCAGCGATTGGATCGTGTCGTTGAGCAGATGCGCACCGCTGATCGCGAAAAGGATCGGGAACGCGGTCGAGTGCAACGGACCGGTGTGGGCGGCCGGTGCCGTCGGCGGGGCGGTCGCCGGCGAATTCCCGGTGGCGGGCGGGTTCATGGGATCCCGAGAAGGCCGCCGGTTTTGGCCGTGACCAGATGAATCCAAAGCCGACAAGACTTAGAACGGATCATCGAGGCAGCTTCCTAACCTGGAAAATTCCTGCCCGAATGAAGCCAAGGCAGGAGTCACAGAGGACACGGAGCCCAGCCACAGAGGCCACGGAGCCCTTCGACAAGCTCAGGGCCTTGAGCCTGCCGAAACGGCAAGATAGCGTGATTGCCTCCGTGAACTCTGTGTCCGACCTCGGTGCGCTCGGTGACAAAAAAATCTTCACGGAAAGTGTGATTAATGCGGTCTAACAACGCACGGTCTTGCGCTTGGGCGCGACGGGTGCCCCGCGGCGGCATTTGATGATGTACGACTCGGCGTCGGGCACTTTGCAGGCGGTCTCGCCCATGTCGATTTCCATCCGGCCGATTTTGCGCGCGGTGGCGATGGCCGGTTTGCCCAGCGCCGCGATGTAGGTGCCGCACGCGATGACGAATCCGTTCATGGCATAGCGGACACTGTCGGGCGCGCCCGGCAGGGATTTGACCACGCGATCGAGCAGCGCGGAATATTGTTTCACGGGCAACTGGTCGTCCGGCACGATCGCCGCCAGCGCGCCGAGCGTGCTCCAACCCGCCCGCGCGACACCCTCCTTCGGCGAGTCGATCCACTTCACGGCGAGAGCGAAACCCTCGGGATGTTCCGACGCCACCCACGGCACGATGAAACCGCTGATCGCGTCCCAGGCGGCGGTGTCGGCCCACTGCTGGATTTGCGCGCGGGACATCCGCGTGCCGTCGGCGATCATGCCGGCGAGATACTGGGCGTCGCTGTTGCCGGTCGCGTAGAGCTGCAATGCGAGCGCCTGCTCGCCCTTCAGTTTCTTGTGGATGAGTTTCAGGTCGCCGACTTTTACGCCGAAGAATGGCTCCTTGGCGCCGTGGCGGAGAAAAATACGTTTGACGGATTCGCTGCCCTTGGCGGCGAGTTCGGACATCACTTGAGCGAGGGTCATCGTGGGGGATGGGGTGGGCCGCAAACCCACCAGATCCTCGCGTGCGTTGCAGCTAAATTTTGGGTGCTCGGAGATTTTGAAAGACCGCAGATGGTCTGCCTTCCGACTCAGCATCTGTGGCCTTTCTGAATCTGTGGGAGGTCTTTTATTTCGGTCGCGTTGGCGACGAATTTCCCGGGTGGGCCGGGCGCTCCGCGCGCGGCTAGCCCGAAAGAATCCCAAGGCGGCGCAGCTGCAACCCTCCTGCGGCGGGCAAGCCAAACTCAAACCGCAATCTGTTTACACCGCAGAGACCCAATCTTCAGAGCGCAGAGAAAGGCATTTGTTTTCCCTTCGTCTCCGAATTCCGAGTCTCTGCGGTGCAAGAAAATCACTCTCTGCGATTCTTGCGCCCTCCCGTTCGGCTCCGCTCAGGGGCTGAGTCTGCCGAATGCGTTCAAGGCCGCGCGCGGAGCCCATTCGGCAGGCTCAGGGCCGTGAGCTTGTCGAACCGGCGCACGACCCACCTCGCAGGCAAGGATATTTTGTTTGGTTGCGGCGGCCGCGGTGGGAAATTTTCGGACTACGGGATCTTGAGGGCAGGCCCCTTCGACACGCTCAACGCCAGCCGAAAGGCGGCCATCTCCCGGTCGTTGCGCACGAGCAGGACGTCGCCGGCCAACACCGGATGGTTCCAGGTCTTGCCGTCCAATGCCTTGCGGCGTGCGAGCTCGGTGAACTCGCCCGTTGTTGCCGCGACGAGCGCCAGTTCGCCTTGTTCCGACAGCACGAGCAACACGTCCTGGTCGGCCAACAACACGAGCTGGCCGGCGCCGTACCGTCCGCCTTTCCACTTCCGCGCGCCATCCTCGAGATCGACGCACGTGAGCAGGCCACCGTCGAAACCGAAGGTGTGCCCGCGGTGCAGGACGAAGTCGTTGAAATAGGCTTTCAGCCGCGTCGACGTCCAACGCTCGTTGACGGTCCAAGCGTCTTTCTCCCGCTTAACCTCAATCCGACGCGCCCCGGAGCGATCGCCGGTGCTGATCAAGAAATTTCCCGGCGCGATCTGCGCGGGCTGCACGATGGCGACGCCCTCCCAATCATGCTGCCAAAGCACCTCGCCGTCGGCCGGCGCGACGCTGATCGCACCGGCTCCGTTCATCAACCCGATCTGTCGGACGCCGTCGATCTCCAGCAGGTGGGGCGAGCTGTAACTTCCACCGACGGACGGGCCGGTCCAGCGGGGAGCGCCGGTGGCGAGGTCGTAGGCGGCGAGCGTCCCGCTGACGGCGACGACCACGAGGTCACCCACAATCAACGGCGAACTCGCGAAACCCCAATCGGGTGTCTTGCGCTTGGTGTCGGTCGCCGCGTTGCGCGACCACACGACGGCGCCGGTCTGGGCGTCGAGTGCGTTCAGGACTCCGGTCGCGCCGAACGTGTAGGCGCGCCCGTCGTGGAGGGTCGGTGTGCCGCGCGGGCCGGGCCCGGCATTCGACTCCCAGAATCGGACCGCGTCCTGGTGGCGCCATACTGGTTCGCCGTTGCTCAGGTTGTAGCAGGAGACGATCTCTTCTTCACCGCGTTGTTCCTGCGTGTAGAGCAGGCCGCCGTTGACTGCAAAGGATGACCAGCCCGGTCCGACGGGCCGGCGCCAGAGCTCGACCGGTGGCGTCGCCGACCAGTTGGTTTCGATTCGCACGCCGCGAATGATGCTGTCGCGCCCGGGCCCGCGAAAGCCGGGCCAGGTGGCCGTGGGTTTCGCCGCGGCCGGTACCACGGGACTTGGCGCGGGTTTAACGGAGGGGTTCTTGACGTCGGCCTCGGCCAGGAGCCGATCCTCGGGAGTGGGGGACCAGCGCCACGCCCAATCATGATTGAGGTCGCTGGAAAAACCACCGGTGCGGACGAGTGTCCAGACGCCGCAGGCGAGCACAATGGTCACGAGCAACACAACGCGCCGAGGGCCGGCGGCGAGATTTCGGCCGGCCACCGCCCAGGCGACAAGCGCGAGACTCAGGCCTGGGATGACGTAGACGAAAAACATCAATCCCATCATGCCGCCCGCGATGGACGGGTGGACGATGCGCCACGTCCCAAAGACCGCGGCCGCCATCACGGCGACGACGCCGAGACGCTCGCTCCAACGCGCCCGGCTGAAGAAAACCCACCACACGCTGAGCGCTACTCCCCCGACGAGAGCCGCGAGCACGCCAAAGAGCATGGCCTCGGGCACGAGGAGGGGGACGACGAAACGGGACAGCCACTGCAGCGCGACGAGAAGCACGCCGGGCCAGAGCCGAAGCGGTGGCGGGGGCTGCAAGGAGGTCGGTTCGTTGGTCGCTCGATTGGTCAAATCCATGGCGTTAAACTGCGGTTGAACCCGGGTCGGAGCAACCGCGCATCACCTCTTGGCCGGTTAGCCGCCGGTCGCGGGCTGCGGCCGGTCGTAGTAGAGCCGCACGTCGGCCTCGGTGGTGTGCAGCAGATGCTGGGCGCGCAACAGGGCCTTCTTGGTGGCGAGGTTGGGATTCTGCTCCGTCGGAAAGACGTTTTCCGCGCCCAGCTTCTTCAGCAGACCGCTGTTTTTCAGTACCTTTAACACGCCGTCTTGCACGCCGCTGATCAGCAGAAAGCGGCCGGTCTTTTCCAGCCAGTCGTCCAGGGCGTGCAGGGCAAAGACCGTGGTGGCGTCGAGATGGCGGGCGCTCTTCAGGCGGAGGATGACAACGCGCAGGTCCTCGCGCTCGACCTGCTGGCGGACGTGTTCCTGGAAGAGGTCGGCGGCGCCGAAGAACAACTCGCCCTCGACGTGGATGATTGCGATTTGCGGGTGCGTGCGGGTGGTTTTGTTGTCGAGCTGCGCCAGCTGATCGGAGGAGTCGAAGGTATATTCGACGAGCGTCGGGGTGGAGGCTTTACGGAGCGCGAGGGCGAGCGAGAGGCCGATGCCGATGTAGATGGCGGTGTCGAGCGGCAGGAAGAGCGCCGCGCTGAAGGTGCCGAGCAGCACCAGGGCATCGGAACCGGTCGAGCGGGCGGCGATGATGATTTGCTGCCGGTCAATCATGCGCAGCCCGATGAGCACGAGCGAGGCGGCCAGCGCCGGGATGGGGATGTGATTGAGAAAGGGGGAAAAAATGAAGAGGGCGACGAGCAGGAACACCGCGGCGGCGGCGCCGGCGACCTGGGTGCGGGCGCCGCTCTGCGCGTTCACGGCGGAGCGGACGAACGAGGCCGATCCGGGAATCGTGCCGAAGAAGGCGTTGGCGAAATTGCCGAGGCCGAGCCCCAGGATCTCGCGGTTGGAGTCGATGTGTTCGCCATGCACCAGCGAGTGGGTCTTCGCGACGGAGACGACCTCGATCATGCCCAGCAGGGCGATTGCCAGCGCCGTGCTGAGCACCGTGCCCAGCACGGGCAGGTCCTCGCGCCCAAAGGGAACGCCGGCGTAGTCGGGTAACGACGAGTCGAGGGCTCCCTGATCGGCGAGGGTGCGCACCCCGAGCCCCGCCAGCTCCGGCACCAGCCAGAACGCGAGCGTGGTCAGCGTGAGACCGATCAACACGTCCGGCCAGCGCGGCCGCACCGTGCGCACCAAGAGGTAAATCAGCAGGGCTCCGCCGCCGACGAGTGGGGCGGCGGGGTTGAAGTTGAGCGTGGCGATCTGCTGTACCCCGGACCACAGCTGCAACAGCATCGGCCGGCCGCGTTCAAGGGTGAGCCCGAAAAAACTGTGCAATTGGGTGAGCACCAGCAAAACCCCGGTGGCCGAAGAATAGGCGATGGTCACCGAACGGGAGATAAACTGGGTGACCTGGCCGATGCGCAGCAGGGCGGCGATGATTTGGAGCACGCCGACGAGGCCGGCGAGCAGCACGGCGAGTTCGATCGGCGTGAGGGCGGTCGCGCGGCCGTGGTGAATGGCGGAGGCGACCAGCAGGGTGACGGAGTTGGTCGCCCCGAAGATCACGATCTTGGATGAGAAGAAGAGGGCCGCGACAAACGAGCCCACGATGGCGCAGCTCAGAACCAGCGTGGGCGGCAGCCCCAGCACCAGGGCGAAGCCGAGGATCTGTGGGATCGAAACCAGCGTGACCGTAAGCGCCGCAATGGCATCGGCCCGCAGCTTCTCGCGCGAGTAGTCGCGCAACTCCGCTCGCATCGTCGGCAGTAGGAGGCGCCAGTCGGGCTTGAGGCTGTCGATCAGCGGTGAAGGATCGATCACGGTGGAAAGAGTCCGGAATCAAGCGGCCCCGGTTGCAACTGGCAAGTGCGACGCCGGTGGCCGTTTGCCTGCAGGCGGGAATTGCATCGGCGCTGAGACTGTGCTGTATCCGGGCCCTCATCCCATGGACCCCGAAACACGTCTCGTTGAATTGCACCTGTCCCTTCCGCCCGTTCCGAAACCGGGCGGCATCTATCAGCCGGTGGTTGTGCTCAACCTCGTCGCCTATGTGTCGGGCACCGGGCCCTCGCGGACCGATGGCACGTTCATCACCGGCCGCGTTGGGGCCGACCTGACTTTGGCGGAGGGTCGCGCCGCCGCCCGCCAGGTGGGGCTCACGATTCTCGCGCAGCTGCGGGCCAACCTGGGCAGTCTCAATCGCGTGAAGCGCCTCGTGAAATCGCTCGGCATGGTCAACGCCACCGCGGAATTCTCCCAGCATCCGCAAGTAATCAACGGTTACAGCGAACTGATGGCGGAAGTCTTCGGACCTGACGCCGGGGTGGGCGCGCGGAGTGCGGTGGGCATGGTTTCTCTGCCGGGCAACATCGCCGTGGAGATCGAGGCGATCTTCGAATTGCACGCGTGAGTTCTCCGGCCGGTTTGCTGCTGGTGACCGTGGCGGGGGTGGCGCTGCTGATCGTGCTCGTGGCGCGGCTGCGGCTGCATGCCTTTCTCGCGCTGACGATCGTCTCGCTGCTGGTCGGCCTGGCGTCGGCGATGGATCCGGCCCAGGTGGTGCGGGCGTTCGGCGATGGGGTCGGCGGGGTGCTGCGCTCGATCGCCGCAGTGGTGGGTCTCGGGACGATCCTGGGAAAATTACTGGCGGAGTCCGGCGGCGCGCAGGTGCTGGCGAACACGTTGATCCGGGCGCTCGGGGAGAAACGACTGCCGTGGTCGATGTTGTTGATCGGTTTCATCGTCGGGCTGCCGACGTGGTTCACGGTGGGATTGGTGCTGTTGATGCCGGTGCTGCTGGCGGTGCATCGGGCGTCGGGGGCGTCGTTGCTGACATTGGGACTGCCGATGCTCGCGGGACTCGCGCTCGCGCACGGGCTCGTGCCGCCGCATCCGGGACCGATGGCGGCCATCGGCACGCTCGGCGCGCAAGTCGGCGCCACGGACACAGGCCGAGTGATTCTCTTTGCCCTGTTGGTGGCGATTCCGGCCGGAGTTTGCGCGTATTGGATTGCCCGCTGGCTCGCGCGGCGCACGCCGGAGGAGGCGATGGCGGCGGGCTTGCCACCGGTCGCCGCGCCGCCGCCGGCTGCGCGACCGCCGTCGTTCGGGCTGACGCTGGGGACGATTCTGCTGCCGCTCGCACTCATGTTGCTGGCGACGGTGGGTGCCATCGTGCTGCCGGCGGGGCACGCGGTGCGGCGCTGGCTGGAGTTTGCGGGTGATCCGACGGTGGCGATGCTCGCGGGTGTGCTGCTCGCGTTGTGGTCGCTGGGAATCCGTTGTGGCTATGAAACGAAACAGCTGGCGCGCTTCTGCGACGAATGCCTTGGACCGGTGGCGACAGTGCTGCTGGTCGTGGGCGCAGGCGGCGGGTTCAGCAAGGTGCTGGCGGCGAGTGGCGTGGGCGACGTGGTGGCGGGCCTTGCGCGCGGCTCGGGGCTTTCGCCGTTGGTGCTCGGATGGATGCTGGCGGCGGGCATCCGGGTGGCGACGGGATCGTCGACCGTGGGCATCACGATGGCGGCGGGCATGGTCGCGCCCGTGGCGGCGGCGACGCCGGGCACGAGTCCGGAGTTGCTCGTGGTGGCGATGGGGGCCGGGTCGCTGTTGCTGTCGCATCTCAACGACGGTGGTTTTTGGTTTGTGAAGGAATATTTTCAGCTGTCGGTTGCGCAAACGCTGCGCACGTGGACGGCCTTGGTGACGGTGCTCGCGGTCGTGGCGCTGGGGTTGGTGTTGGTGGTCGATTGGATCCGCGGATTGATCTGAAGCCCAAAAACATGGTGGCCGCGTTGCGCCCGGCGGAACCTCCCGCGGGGGAATTTTATTTTCACGTATTACGTGAAGAGAGATTCCGTGGTAGCGCGCATAGTTGAGAAATATATTTTCACGTAATACGTGAAAATAGATCCTGCCTCACAGGTCGTGGCGGTATGGCCGTAATTTCACGTAGTGCGTAAATACACGCATGGGCGCGCCCGCTCGAGTGTGCCGGGTTCATCTCTGAATTGGCGCCGGTGGTTCGAAGGAGGGGCGCTTTCCCAAGCACCCAGCGGGGGTTGGAAACCGCCGATCCGTCAGAGCTACCCGTGGCTGGCGTAATTGGAGCTGCACCCGAGTGGGCCGTGGCCGAGGATCACCGCAAACCGGCTGGCGGCCGCACCTCGAAGACCTCGATCAGTGCGACGCCACGACCCGTTTCGCGGGCCGGCCGGACCACCACCGAATAGGCGCCGGCCGGCAGATCGAACAGTCCGCACGGTTCGCGCCGGTTGCCCGGCTGCAGGCCGGCCGCAAAGATGTTCTCCTGCGCGTAACTGCGCACGCCCGGGATGTCGCGGAGAGTGTCCAGCGACATCACGCTGAAGTCGTCGAGCACGAACAGCAACGCGCCGGTGCGATCATGCAGCTCGATCACGGGATCGTCGAGCGGGCTGGCGACGCCGTAGTCGCGCAGGGTCGGCCCGAGCGCGCGGACGGCGATGCGCCGCGACTCCCCTGGGCGCGCGTCGACGACAAAGCCGGCCGTCATTCCGCGACCGTCCGCGATCATCGCGCGCGTCGAGAGATTTCCGAGCCGCGCGCGTTCGCGACCGAGGGCATAGACCTCGACAATCGCGTTGCCCGCTTCGCCGTCCGCGGCGCCGACCACCACACCGTAGGCGCCCGGTGCCAGCGTGAGCGCCGCCCCGGGCTCGCGGCTGTGGCGCGGCGCAAGACCCGTCGCCACGAGCGTTGCCCCGCCGCCGTCGCCCCAATTGTCGTTGCGCAACACCAGCGCGCCGTCCGACTGGCGCCTTACTTCAAAAACCGGATCCGGCATCGTCGCCGCCACGCCGAAATCCACGAGCGAAGGGCCGAGCGCGCGAATGACGATGGGCAGCGGCGCGTCGCCGGTGACGACGAATCCGCCCACCAGCGCCTCCTCGCCCGTGCCGGCCCACGCGAGCGTCGACACGTTGATCAAACGCGTGCCGGCCGCCGAGTCGGCGGGCAGCCGGAACGCCGCGATTTCGAACATCGTGCGCGCGATGGTCTGGGCGTTGTCCGCCTCGCCCGGACTTCCCTCGGGCACGCCGACCGGCACGCCAAACTCCACCGGTGTCAGGTGCGGGTTCGAAAAATAGAGCGCGGATCGTTCGCCCTGGGTGCTGTACGCCATGATCGTGCGGTACCGTTCGCCGTACCGCGCGGTGAAGATGTAGCCGTGGCTGTAGGGAAACGCGCCGCCGCGGGAGCCGGCGTTCAGCCGATCGTGCGCGCAGCCGAAGTTGTGGCCGAACTCGTGCACCAGCGCACTGAGGTTGTTGTCCGACCTTGGCTTCACCACACAGAAACCGAACTCCGGATTCGTCTCCGCTTCCCACGAGTTGCGGACGTTGGGTACCGCTTGAACGTAGGCGCGACCGGACGGTCCGCCCGCACCCGGTGCAAAACGCGACAGCGTGAGAAACACGAGGTCAGCCCCGACCTGATCGCGCAACGCATGAATTTCGTCCATCCAGCCGTCGCCTTTCATCCGCACGGCCTCGACGGCATCGCCGAGCCGTTTGATGTCGTCGTTCGTGAGCGTCTCGGTGTAATTCGTCCTGGCGATCTTCACGAGCCGGAGCCGCAGCGGAATTCCGCTGCGCGCGAAGGACGTGTTGCACAGCTCGAGGTTGAGATCGAAATTGCTCTGCGCCATCGCCTCCGTCGTGCCGGGGCCAAATGAGGTGTCGAGATAGAGCCCGAGCACGTCGATGTTCAGCGGGTGCTGCATCGTCGCCGCCAGGGTGGGCGCGGGTGAAGCGGCGCCGCCGGCGATTTCGAGCGCGGTCGCCGCGGACGCGTTTCGCGCTGGCACCGGGAGTGCGCCCAGACAGCGTGGCGCGACGGTGTTTGCGACGGTCGCGGACCCAGCTTGGGTGTCGCCGTTGATCTGAAACTCGCCGAGCAGCGGCGCGTGCACGTGGCCGCTGACCGTCCCGTGGGAGTAGGCGAACAACACGATGCTGCCCTCATGCCCCTCAAGCCGGCCGCGGCTCACGAACCGATCAACGCCGCGCCACTCCGTGCGCTCGACGATCGCGACCTCGGGGCTGCCACCGGGAAAGATGACGCTCACGCGTCCGATGCCCGGCGCCTGCCAGAAGGGCGATTGCTTGCCCAAGAAATCCTCGTCGCGAATCGCGAAGGTCGCGGTGCCGGTTTCGTGCTGCGGTGCCGCCCGCGTCGTGGCTGGAAAAAGCGCCGCGACTGCGGCCGGGCGCGGGCGTGTTTCCGCGGCCGGGCGCGGGCGTGTTTCCGCGGCCGGGCGCGGATTTTCCTTGCCGCTGTCCGGCGGCGGCCAGCTCAGGAACACCGCCGCCATTACAACGAGGCCGGCGATCGGGAGATGCCTGGTCTTCATAAGCGCGGGCCTGGGTTATTCGACGAAATAGACCTCGAATAATACTTCGCCCCCCTCGGTGGGCGTCGCGCCGCGCACGATTGCGGTGTAGGCGCCCGGCGGCAGGGTCAGCAGAATCGCGGCGTCCTTGCTCGTGGCCGGCAGGCCGAAGGCTCCAACTGCGGCGAAGACGGCGTTCAATTGCGCGTCGCCACCCCAGTCATCGTTCGCGCCGAATTGGAGCGCGCCGCTGAACACCGTGATGGTCGGGTTCGTCATCACACCGGCCACGCCGAACGCCGCGAGTCCCGGCCCGATCGCGCGGACAAGCACGCGGCGCGGTGTGCCGCCTCCGACCACGAAGCCGGGATTAAGCACAGCGCCGGCGCCAAGCGCGATGCGGGCCGAAAGGTTCATCAGCGGCGCCGGCGGTGGCGACATGACGGTGGCAACCAGTGCTGGCGGCGGGTTTCGGCTGTCGTCGATCACCGTGATGTTGGGGGCCAGAACGCCGACAACATTGACCGTTGTCCGGTAGCTCACGCGGATGGTCGCCGTCCCGGTGGTGGGGCCGAGCACGTTGCCGGCAAACGAGATTCCGCTCGCTGTCGCCGAGACGACGTATTCGCCCGGGGCGCCGAGTTGCACGAGCCCGACGACGTTCCAGTGCGATGCCGAGTAGGAGCCGGGGGTCGCGAGCGTGAGGTTGCCGACGATGTTCACTCCCTCGTTGAGCGTGAACGGTGCGGCGAAGGTCTGGTCGCCCACGTAGTTGGCCGCCCGGGTCGCGGCGGCGCAGATTAAGAAAAGCAGTAGCTTTGGTTTCATGTTTCGATCCTCCGAGTTGACTAAAAATCCCAGGTTGCGCCCACACTCGGCAGCAGGGGAAAGAGCGACTCACCCGGCTTGCGTCGCACCTCGAGCTGATTGCGCGCGGTGAGACTGACGTCGTAGGCAAAATCGATGGTGTTGCGGCGGTTGAACACGTTGAACACGTCCAGATACACCCGCAGTGTCCCGCGCTTCACCGGGATGCGCCGCTGTGCCCGCAGGTCGAACCGCTGGTAGGCGGGGAGCCGGAGCGCGTTGAGCAGGCCGAGACTGCTCGTGACCGCGGAGCCGCCGCCCGCGAGCGACACGAGCGAATAATCCAGCCCCGTCGTGGGCCAGCCCGTGTGGTATTGCCACGCGGCGCTGAATTGCCAGCGCGGGTTTGGTGTGTAGCTGGCGTCCACGTAGAACGTGTGCCGTTGATCGCGCGCGCGTGCGATGGTGCGACCATTGCGCAGAGTCTCCTCCGATCGCGCGAAGGCGTAGCTCGCCGACCAAGCGAGTTTGCCTGCGCCGCGGCGCTCGACGATCAACTCGATGCCGCGCGCCCGCGCGCGCACCGGATCGACCCGCACCCGATCGCGATCCAGTTCCGGCATCGCACTGGCGGAGTCGACCGCGTTATCCCAATGCGGTCGCGGCTTCTTGACGATGCGCTCGTAGCCTTCGAGTCGGAGGTTGATTCCCGGGTCAAGCCGGTGTTCGAAACTCAAAACACGATGCTCCGCGCGCTCGGCCTGGCGGAAACGGGTGTCACCATCCTGTACCGCCAGCTGGTGCAGCGCCTGCGCCTGCGCATACAGCCCCCACGCCGTGCGCCACGTGGTCCGCCCCTGCTGCAGCGCGGCCGAGAACCGTGGTGTCACATCCGAGTCGTGCGCATAGGTGTTGGCATCGAAGCGCAGGCCGGGCTCGAGGGTCAGCGTCGGCCCCGGCTGCACCCGTGCCGTGAGGTAGGCGGCGGTGGTGCGGCCGTCGGGGTTCACCCGGACCGATTGCGAGGTGCGCTCGGGCACAAAGGAGCCATTGCGCAGCACCAGCCGTTCGTCGGCGTTGCGGTAGGTGTAGTTGGCGTCGCCCGACTTGAGCTCGAATCCGCCGCGCAGCAGGGCGCTCTCCGAGAGGCTCGCGGTCCAATCCTGCCGCAGCCCGAGCGACCGCAGGGTGCGGCGTTCGTGCAACTCGAGCGCATAACGGCCGTCGAGGAGGCCGGCGGCGTCGCGGTGCCACGATATCGCCGTCCAGGACAACACGCCCTCGCCCGTTACGCGTCCAAAATCTCCCTGCCAGCGCGCCCAGCCATAGTCGCTGTCGTACCGGCTCGTCAGAATCGGTCCGTCCCCATCGCGAAAATACATCCGGTCGCCCGCATGCAGCGCGTGCAACGAAAGCGTCTGCCGGGGCGTGAGATTCAGCTCCCACTTGCCCATCACATCGTGGTAACGCGGGCGAATCACGTTCCGGTCGTCGGCATTCCCTTCCTCAATGGCGATGTCGGGATATCCGCTGCGCGCACTCAACAACCAGCGCGTTCGCCCGCCGGCCGTTTGCCCGCGGCTCGCCACGCGTCCGCCCGTGAGACTAAGGCCGAGCGTGGTGCGCGGCTTCGCGCGGGTGTGGCGGTCGGTCTCCATCGTCAAGACGCCCGCGAGCCGATCGCCAAACTCCGCCGTGAATCCACCGGTGTGGAGATTGAGCCGGCCGATCGTTTCCAGATCGAGAATCGAAAGCGCCCCGTCGGTGTCCTTCAGGTGAAACGGCTCCAGCAAATCGACACCGTCGAGGCGCGCGAGCAGTTGTTCATGGGGCGCGCCGCGCACCCAGAAGCGCGCCGTCGTGTCGTCCGCCGCGAGCCCGGGCAGGTGCGAGATCGCGCGATAAAGATCGTCGCCCAGCTGGGGCAGCGCGAGCAGATCGCTCTCCGTCAGCGTCGCCGCGATCGGGCTGCGCGTGACGTCGAGGCCGAAACGGCTGGGCGTCACGATCATCTCCCGCAAAGAAAACAAGGACAGCGCCCCGAATGCCGTGCCCAGCTCGCTCGCGTCCACCACGATTTCCGCGAGTTGCTCCGCGCCCTCGTCCGCCGGCAAGAGCCGCACCGGCCCGAGTTCGGTCCGTCGCCCTGGCTGCAGGGCGATGCCCGGCACGCGCACGGAGACAAATCCCTCCGCCGACACCAGCACCGCGGTTGTCTCGATCGGCACATCGCGCAACAGGAAACCGCCGTCCGCCGCCGCGCGCACGCCGCGCGGCTCCTGCCCGAGTCTGACGATCGCGCCGGGCACCGGCGAGCCGGCGGTGGCGCTGAGGATCGAACCGCGGATTTCCGCCGTCCGCCCAAACCGGTGCCTGGCCGTGACGACGAATTTTCCCGCCGCGTTGCGCTGGGCGGAATAACCCGTGTCACGCAACAGGAGATCGAGCGCATCCTCTGGTTCGAACCGGCCGACGACCGCGGCGGCCCGGACTTTCTTCAGATCGTCGAATGAAAAGAGCACCTCGACTCCCGCTTGCCTGGCGAACTCCAGCAGCGCCGCCGCCGCCGACTGGGCCGGCAGATCGAATTTCACCGGCGCCGCGTGCGCCAGGAAGCACCCGGCCAACCCCAGGCACCACGCGATCCGGGAAGGGATTTTGGAAAGTCTCATGGCGGTTCGCTCCACTGTGACCGGCGGGGGCGTGCCACCCGCTACTCACGGGGAAGATTATTTCAGGGACGCCGGCGAAATCACCACCGCGCCGTCGAGGCGCGACACCCGCACGGGCAGCACGCGCTGCACGAAGTCGAGCAGCCCGTCGAGGTCGTCGAGGCTGAAGCGGCCACCCAGCCGGAGATCCGCCGTCGCTGCGTCGACCGAGATCCGCCGGGCGTGATACGCCGCGAACCGTTCAATTGCGTCGGCGAGCCGCGTGTCGGCAAACACCGCCTGCCCCTGCCGCCAGGCCGCCACATCCTGGGCGACGCCGGCTGACAACGGCTGCACGGAAACTTCTTCCGCCCGCAGCAGGGCCTGCGAGCCGGCCGCGAGTGGCGTCGTCTTTTCCGCAACGCGCGCGGGCTGCACGTGCACGGTGCCTTCGAGCACGGTCACTTCGACGCGCCCTGCCGCCGTGCGGACATTGAAAACCGTGCCCATGACCTGCACCGCGCCCGCCGGAGTCTCGACCACAAACGGTCGCGCGGGATCCGTCGCCACCGTGAACAGCGCCTCGCCGTGCGCCAGGCGCACGCGTCGCGTCGTGCGGCACAAATCTACCGCGAGAGACGTTTGCGCGTTGAGTTCCACGCGGGAGCCGTCCGCCAGCGCCGCGGTGTGGCGCTCCGCGATCCGCGTGGTGAATTCCCGCGAACGTCCCACGAACAAGGCGGCCAGGATTCCCGCGGCCGCAGCGGCAGCCAGCCACGCCGTCGCGCGCGGCCAGCGGGCCCGGCGCACCGCGACGGGACTCTCGCACCATGTTTCTATCCGCGCGGACAACTCCCGATAACGCGCCAGGATCTCGCGATGCCCCGGTCCGGCCTCGAGCCAGGCCGCGAGCGCGACGCGATCGTCCTCGTTCATGCCACCGTCGAGCCGCGCCGCCCAGTGCGCCGCCTCTTCTTCGATTCGGTCGTTGTCGATGTGTTGTGCCATGACGGTTATTTCCTGGTGGGTCGTCCGTTGCTTTCCTTGCCCGCCGCCGGGACGTCGTGCAACGCCGTCCGGAGCAGACGCAGGGCGCGGGCGTGTTGCTTTTCGACGGTGCTGATCGCGATGCCGAGGTGTTGCGCGATCTCGGCGTGAGACAGGTGCTCGGCCTTGCAGAGCAGCAGCACGGTGCGGCATCCCTCGGGCAATGCGGCGATGGCAGCTTCGAGCTGCGCCCATTCCTGGCGCGCCATCACCAGGCGCTCGACGCCGGGGCCGCCGGAAACGGCGAACTCTATCACCTTGCCGTCGGTTTCGCGCACCGGCGCGATCTTTTGCCGTTGGATTTGGTTGAGCGCCAGTCGTCGCGCCGTCGTGAACAGGAATGCCTTCGGTTGCGCGACGCGCTGCTCCTCCATGGCCTGGTGCACCCGCACATAGGCGTCATGTGCCAGGTCCTGCGCATCGGTCGGGTTGCCGAGCATCCGCGCCAGATACCGCCGCAACGGCGCAAGGGTGGCGCGGTAAAAGGAACCGAAGTCAGAACGTGGCGGCTCGGGCATGGCAGACGGGGCTACCGCATGTAACGGTGTCGGAGATTCTCGGTAAAGGGACAATTGCGCACGCATGACCGGACACCTTTTATGACAGTCGAGCCCCGCGTACCCGCCATTCCGATTTTTCGGCGGCTGTGGCGGGGTGTCTGAGTGGCGAGATTCCCATCGCTCCTGGTCCCGTTGATCGGACGTCCGCTCGGAAGCTGCCGGCCCCGCTACGCTGCCGCCGGCCCGAGGACCGCGCACCGAATCTATTTTCACGTAATACGTGAAAATAGACCGGACTCAGCGGGATTGATGGGGATGCAAAATTCATCACGTATTACGTGAAAAGACCACCGCGTCTGCGCGGCGGATGCTAACCCGCCGCCGACGGGCGCGGAGGTAGCTGGGCGGGGCACCTTGGTGGCGAGGACGGCCATTTGTGGCTTGCACCGCATCGCGGCGCATCAGGGAGTTTGGCGGCCGGGTACCGTTCGTTGTGCGGAGATGCGTCCGAATCGGCCACACACCGGCGAGTCAAACCCGACCAACTCCCCCATGTTTATCTTCGACGCCCACCTTGACCTCAGCATGAACGCGCTGGAGTGGAATCGCGACCTGACGCGCGGCATCGCGGAGATTCGCGCGCGCGAGGCGGGCCGCACCGACCTGCGCGATCGGGGCAACGGAACCGTCTGCCTGCCCGAGTTGCGGCGGGGGAACATCGGCCTCGTGGTGGCGACGCAGATTGGGCGTCACGTGAAGTTGAAGAATCCGCTGCCCGGCTGGCATTCGCCGGCGCAGGCGTGGGCGCAGACGCAGGGCCAGCTGGCATGGTATCGTGCAATGGAGGAGCAGGGGGAGATGATCCAGATCCGCACGCGGGCGGAAATGGAGCGGCACCTGGCGCGGTGGGGCCGGCAGCCCGACGGCACGTTTGCGACGGTGGCGGACGCGGAGCGTTTGCCCGTGGGTTACATTCTCTCGCTCGAGGGCGCGGACTCGATGGTGACGCTGCGGCACGTGGAGCGGTCGTACGCGCAGGGCCTCCGCGCCCTCGGGCCGGCGCACTATGGCCCGGGCACGTACGCGCAGGGGACGGATGCCACGGGCGGCCTTGGCGCGGCGGGGCGGGAGTTGCTGCGGGAGATGGAGCGCCTCGGGATCATCCTCGATGCCACTCATCTCTGCGATGACAGCTTTCGCGAGGCGCTGGATCATTTCTCCGGGCGCGTGTGGGCCAGCCACTCGAATTGCCGCGCGCTCGTGCCGCACAACCGGCAGTTTGCCGACGAGCAGATCAAGGAGCTGATCGCGCGCGATGCCGTGATCGGCGGCGCGCTCGACGCGTGGATGATGGTGCCGGGCTGGATCAGATTTCAAACGCGGCCCGAGGAAACCGGTGTCAGCCTGAATCATCTTGTCGACCATCTCGACCACATCTGCCAGCTGGCGGGCAACGTGCGGCACGTGGGGATCGGCACCGACCTCGACGGCGGCTTCGGGCGGGAGCAGAGCCCGCTCGACGTGGATACGATCGCGGATCTGCAAAAACTGCCGGGGCTTTTCCTGGCGCGGGGTTACGCCGAGGCCGACATCGCGGCGATCCTGCACGGGAACTTTCTGCGGTTCCTGCGGGAAGCGTTGCCGGCGTGAGAAGAGGAGTCGTCCAACACAAATCAGGCGGTCGAAGGTAAGACCAACAATTCCTTTGCCGACGGCTGGCCGCGGTCTTGCCCCGTCGGCATCCCCGCATGAACCCCAGGCTCGTTTCACTTCGTCCGCTCACTGCAGGTTTCGCCGCCGCACTCGGCCTCACCGCGATGGCGCCTCGTCTCGCCGCGCAAGCTTTGCCCGCGCCCGAAGCCAGTGCGTGGACCACCGCCCAGGACCACGCGAACATGCTGCACCTGACACTGACGGGTTACGAGGTCTGGGCTGCCGGCCTGAAGCCAATTTTTACTGAATTGCTCGGAGTTCGCGCCGCCAGTGACCACGCGCCGCCGCCCACGGGCGATCCGAGCGCGGCGAATCGGAAGTGACGGTGTAGCCGGAGTCGCCGATCGAATGGCGCGTAAGTTTTCTTCCGGGCGGCGATAGCTGTACCGTGGCAAGTTTCGCGGTCGTCGCGGATTTGTGGCAGAGGAATGGGTGGCAGGGGAATGAAAGTTCGGCGGATTTATTCCTCTGCCACCCATTCCCTTGCCCTCTTGCCCCAGCGCCCTCCGCCGAAAGTGGATTCGCAACGTCCAGGTCAAGACCGTGAGCCTCGCTGTCTCCCGGGCGCAATCCGTGTTGCTCGCCGCGGCCGTCGCCAACTGGCGCACGGTGCAAACTACGCTCAATCTTGTCGCGAACGTTTCGGGTCGTTCTCCTGACTGTCGTCACCGTGATGACGTGATTGGCGAAGTTTGTGATTCTTCCGGTCGAAAACTTGTATTGGTGCCGGGGCGAACAATAACTCCAAACGAAACCCCGGCCCTCGGTGAAAAGGGCCGGGCTCTTCGAGTTCGAACCGCTGACCAACCAGAGTGGACCGAAGATGGACGAGTGGAATTTCTGGCATCGCGATTACGCGTACGGCGAACTGGGCTGCAGCTATGAGCGGTCAGACGGACTCGGGGTCGCCGCCGGGCTCCATGAATATTTTCGCCAGAAGCAATGATCCGACGGAGTCTACCTTGCATTCGTTCACGGTTGCCTTTTTTTCTCGAAGGTGATCCCCACCCCGCCGGAAAATTTTCCCGAGCTCGCGTTCCGTTTCCCCGCACTCTTCCCTCCCCCCCCCACATGAAATCGAAAATCCTGTTCGCCTCCCTCGCTGCCTGGCTTGCCCTCGTGACCGCACCGATCCCGACTGCCAATGCTCAGATCGCACCCGGGGACCCGCTCAAGGGGTCGGTCGAAGTGCTCTCGCCCTTCACCGTCAACTCCTCGCGCGACCAGGGCTTCGTCGCGGCGAGCGCGCTCGCGGGCGGACGCCTCGCCACTGACCTCAAGGACACTCCCGCCGCCTACTCGGTGCTGACCCGCGATTTCATCGAGGCGCTCAACCTGACCACGCTCACGAGCGCGCAGCAATGGACCACCGGCTTCAACGAGATTGAAGACGACGGCCGGCAAAACCAGTTCGGCGATGGCGAGCGTATCCGCCGTACTTTCCGCGGAGTCCAAAGCAACCAGCAGCAAATCGAGTTTTTCCCCGCCTACTACGACTACGACAGCTACAATCTCGAGCGCTTCGATTTCGCGCGCGGCCCCAATTCCATTCTCTTCGGCTCCGGCTCGATGGGCGGCACCGCCAACGGCCTCTTCAAACGTGCCAACACCGCCAAATCCACCGGCGAATTCTCCCAGGCCATCAGCTCCTGGGATAGTTCCCGCACCACCCTCGATTTGAACTGGGCCCTTTCGCCAAAATTCGCCGTGCGCTTCAATGGGATGTGGGATGACGCCAATACCTGGCGCGACGTCGAATACTACAATCGCCGCGCCGCCACCATCACCGCCACCTACCGCCCCTGGAAAGGCGGCAACTTCCGCGCCACCGCCGAGACCGGCCACAACCACCGGAACGCCTCCCTCACCTTCATGGGTGACAGGGTCTCCGGCTGGGACGGCACGACCACCTTCACCGGCCGCATCCTCGCGACGCCGCCGAACGCCAACGCCACCGGCATTTCGGTTCACGGCGCCAACTCCTACATCTTTTCCCCCGGCGTGATGGGTGGCGCGATCGTTGATTGGAACGGCCACGCCCTGACCCAGGGCGGCAATGCCAACGCCGCCGTCCCCGTCGGCGGCCAGCTCGTGGTCGGTCCTTCGGCCAATGTCGTCGCCAACGCGATTCTCGGCGGCATCAACCTCCCGGACTCCAGGTTTCAAAACGTCCTCCGCGGTGCGCCGAAATTCTCCATCCCCGCCCGCACCCGGTCCACCTCGCTCGGCGGCGATTCCTATGAGACGATGTTCGATAATCTCCACCTCGGCTTCGACCAACAGATCGGCAAGCACATTTTTCTCGGCGCTTCGGGCAACTACTCCCGCAGTTCCATCCTCACCCACTTCACGGTCACCCGCGGTCTCAACGACGTTTACATCGACCTCAACCGGCTGCTCCCGAACGGCCAGGCCAACCCCAACTTCCTCACGCCCTTCTCGGAGTCCAACCAGGATTTGGACGACGTGAAGCGGCGCTCCCTCAATGGCCGGGTCAACGCCGCCTTCGTGTTCGACGACACCCGCTTCGGCAGCTTCCGCGTCAACCTCGAGTCCGGCTACTCCAAGGCGAATTTCTCCCGCATCAAGTACCGCATGGAGGTGAATGATCCGCTGCTCGCCTCGCGCGATTGGATCTCCCAGATCGCGCGCCTGCGCGTCTACTGGGGTGGCCCGGTCGCCCAGATCACGCCGGGCAACTACGACGTCGTGAACCCCGTGACCGGGGTCACCCGCAACCTTCCGGTCTCCTATATCATCGATTCTTCCCGTCACAACGACACCATCTCCATCGACGATCTCTTCACCTACCAGCAGCTCGCCTTCGGTTCGAAGCACTTCAAGGGCCGCCTCAACCTCCTCGCCGCCTACCGGCGCGACAGCTACGAGAGCATCACCAACACCATGGTCTTCCGCAGTGCCCAGCCCAACGACTGGAATGGCACCAAGATCTATTTCCGTCCGCGTCCGCCAGAGGACTATTATTCCCTGACCTACATCCCGAAGGATGCCGCCGGGCAGCCCACCGCACCGCGCGAGCCCGCGCTCGCCCGTCCGCGCACCGCCAATGTTCCGCAGGCCCAATACGCCAACGACCGCTTCCGCGACGACTACTCGCTCCCCACGCTCAAGGGCAAAGTCGACACTTACTCGGCGGGCGGCGTTTATCACGTCACCAACTGGGCCAGTGTCTTTGGCAACTACGCCGAGACCTGGCTCCCGCCTGCCGGCGAACTGCGCATCAATGGCGAGCGCTTCCTCCCGTCCGTCTCCGATGGCTGGGATGCTGGCGTCCGCTTCTCGCTGCTTCGGGATCGCATCTCCTTCACCGCTTCCCGCTACGCCAGCCAGCAGGACAACATCGGCCGCGGCACCGGCAATAATGCCGGCCTCGCCAATTCGCTCGGCAACCAATTCAACGCCATCGCCAACGCCAACGTGCTGGGGGATCTCTCGCCCGGCGGCGTGAACGCCCGCGGCATGCAGCCCGTGCCGTCCAACTACCTCGACACTGCCAGCCGCAAATCAAAGGGCTATGAGTTTGAGCTCACCGCGAATGTCACCTCCCAGTGGCGCGTCTCGGCCAACTACGCGCTCCAAAGCGCCAATGAAGTCGGCGCTTATGCCGACACCCGCGCCTACGTCGCGCAGAACGACCCTCTCTTCCGCCAAATCCTCGCCGATGCCGGCGTCGGTGTTGTGGCCGGCCAAGCCGTCCTGAATGCCGGCACGACCGCGCAAAACTCGCCCGATTCGGCCGGCGTCCTCAACGCCTACAACCTGATGCACCAGATCGCCAGCAATCTCACCTCCGCCGAGCAGAAAGTCGCGCGTCTCGTCGAAGGCACCGGCAACGTCTTCACCGATTACACGATCAAGGAGGGCCGGTTGAAGAATCTTCGCATTGGTGGCGGCTTTAATTACCGCGGCAAGGAGGTCATCGGCTATCGCGGCGGCGATACCATCCGCACCGGCCCGACGACGGCCGCCGACGACCCCGCGGTTGATGCCACCAACCCAGTCTTTCGCGACCCCTATACCCTCTGGACCGGCGTGCTGGGTTACAGCTTCAAACTCACTCCGAAGGTTCGCGTGAAAGTTGATTTCCGGGTGAGCAATCTCTTCAACGAGAGCAAACTGCTCTATTTCGCGACCACCCAGCGCCCGCCAGGCGGCGACCTCACCAATCCCGCCCGCGTCGCGACACCTGCCGGATTCAATTTCATCGTCCCGCGCAGTTACAATTTCACGACCACCGTGAGCTTCTGATCGCTGGCGCGGGCGCTTCTCAAACGATTCAGTCCGAGGTGTAGCCCGTCGTCCCCAACGGGCTGATCTGAGAACGTGCAATCCAAAGCCCGATGAGGACATCGGGTTCCACCCTGCAGTGGTCCGAATGCCTGGAGACGGATTAGTCCGGGTTTTTGCCGCTGGATTTTTTGCCGCGGGCGGGATCGTAGGCGGGGTTGACGGTGGGCATCTGGGCGGAGGTGGATTGGTGGAAGGCGGCGAGTTGCGCCCGGAGGGCGGCGACGCGGGCGGGCTCGACGGAAGCGAGATTCTTCTTCTCCGCGGGATCGGTGCGGAGGTTGAAGAGCTCGGGGGCGCGGCCGGAGCCAGTAAGGGTGTGTTCGTAGTATTCGACGAGTTTCCATTCACCCGCGCGCACGGCACCGGCGGGGCCGCCGTCGCCGGACGAGTGGTAGTGGGGGTAGTGCCAGTAAATCGCGTCGCGGGCAGGCGGCGGGCCGCCGCGCAAATGCGCCGCGAGACTCACGCCATCGAGGGTGGTAAGGGATGAAGGACGGAGAGGCGAAAGGGTTGAAGCGGCGAGTTCGAGAAAGGTCGGGAAAAAATCGACGGTCGTGACGGGGGCGGCGCTCAGGCGGCCGGCGGCGATCGTGCCGGGCCAGCGCGCGAGGAGCGGGACGCGGATGCCGCCCTCGTGGAGCTGGGCCTTGCCGCCGCGCCAGGGGATCTGCGCGGCGTCGCCGAGGAGGCCGCCGTTGTCGCCGTTGAAGATGACGAGGGTATTTTCGCGGAGGCCGAGCGCGTCGAGTTTGGCGAGGACGCGACCGATGGAATTGTCGAGCACCTCCATCATGGCGGCGATGACCGGATTGTTTTCCGGCCGATCGCTGCCGGGGCGGGTGCGGTGTTTTTCGACGAGGGCGCGCGGCGCCATGATGGGCGAATGGATCGAGTTGTGCGGGAGATACAGGAAGAACGGTCGGTCGCGATGGCGCTCGAGAAAGTCGAGGGCGTGCGTGGTGATGGCTTCGACGCCGTGGGCGTCCTTTTCTGGGTCGTCGGTTTTCTTCGGCTTGTGGGTGATTAAATTTTCCGCGAAGCCCTGGCGATCGGGACCCTCGGCGACGCTTTCGGGACCGACGTAGGCTCTGGCGAGATGCCATTTGCCAAAGAGCGCCGTGGCATAGCCGCGGGCGGAGAGAGCTTCCGCGAGGGTGAGGGCGGAGAGCGGGAGGAACTTCTGCCACTCGGGTTGCTGAAGGCGGGCGAAGGGAAACTGGCCGCCGGCGATAAAATCCGTGACGCGCGTGCGTGCCGGATACTGGCCGGTCATGAACGCGGCGCGGGTCGGCGAGCAGACCGGGCAGGCGGCGTAGGCGTCGGTGAACCGCAGGCCCTCGCGGGCGAGGCGATCGAGGTTGGGCGTCTGGTAGTAGGCGTTGCCGTAGGCTGCGACCGGCGGAGTGCCGAGATCGTCGGCGAGGATGAAAACGAAATTGGGGCGGCCCTCCCTCGCCGAGCCGGCGGAGGATGCCGCCGCAACGGCGGCAGCGGCGGTGGCGGTGGCGAGGGCGAGGAGGAGGGTGGAGCTGACGTAGTTCATGGGGAAGAAGTGGAGTGGTCTACGGCCTCAACAGATCGTGCACTTTCTCCACCGTAACCCAAACGAAATACCGCCGCCGGTCCGAAACGCAGGCGGATGGGGAGCGCCCTGCGGGTCGAAGCGCTTCCTCCTCCCCACTGGGCAATCACTGACAGGGAGGGTGAGGGGCCGCGGACGAGCGGAGCTATGGCCGGAGTGGCGAGACTCGGGATCGGTTCGCGTTTTTCAGGTCACCCACCTCGCGGAGATACGGCGCGGAGATCGCCTGCTACCGCGAACGTCCCGGGCCGCCCGCGGTGGTCGAATCTTCCACGGCGATCTTCCGGTTCACCAGGGTTGTGCCGAGTTCGCGTTCGTAGTTGGCCAGCGCGCGGCGCTGGTCGGCGAGCGCGCGGGCGTGGCCGCTCTGAGCCTGGGCCAGCTGCTCCTGGGCCTGCAGGACGAGAAAGGTCGTGCTCGAGCCGGCGGTGAATTTCTTTTGCTCGGCCTCGAGCGACTGTTGCGAGAGATCCAGGGCCTGGCGCGTGGCCTCGACCCGTTGGCGGGTGGATGCAATCTGGCCGGCGGCGGCGGCGACATCGATCGCGATGCCCTGCTCGACCCGCACGAGTTCGGCCTCGGACTGGCGCAGGCTGAGCTTCGCCGCTCGCGCGCGGCCGCGGCCCTCGGCAAACGTGAGGGGAATCGTGACGACCATTCCCGCGGAGTAGGCGCGGGTGTCTTCTTGGCGCACCTGCCGGCGCGCCGTGCTGAAATCCCGGTCAACTCCACCGTGGCCGTAGCTGCCGACGAAATCGAGCCGCGGCAGCAGTTGATTGCGCGCGAGGGCGCTGTCCGCCTGACGGCGGACGATGCCCAGCCGCGCGGCCTGATAGTCGGGCCGCAATTCGTAGGCGCGTTTGAGATCGGCGGCGGGATTGACGGTGAGCGGAGGCAGCGGCGGGAGGAGCTCGATTTCCAAGGGCGGGCCGTCGACCGGGTAGGACGATTCCCCCATCAGCCGGCGGAGCTGGTTTTCGAGATCGGCGGCCGAGCGCTGGGCCAGCACCACGGCCTCCTCGCGACCGGCGAGGCGGGCCCGGGCCTGCAGCACGTCGGCATCCGAGATCTGGCCGACACGATTGCGCTTCTCGTTTTGTTCGACGAGCTGGGCGGAGAGACCTCGCGAGAGCTGGGCAATCCGCACATTTTCCCGCGCCTGCACGACCCCATTGTAAACCAGAATCACGGAGGTGACCGTGTCGATGATGGTCTGCCGGTGCTGCCAGTCGGCGAGGTTGCGATCGGTTTTCGCGATGCGCAGCCCGGCGAGATTGGCGCCAAACCCGAAACCGCGGAGCAGGGGTTGCGTGATCGAGACGCCGCCGAAAGTGACAAAGTTGTCCGCGAACCGGTTGAACGTACCGCGCTGGTTCTCCGCCGTCGCGATGAGGTTGTAGCTGAGGCCCCAGGGCGTCAGGCCTCCGAGGGAAAGCGCGTAGTCGTCGGTTTGCGCGAGGGACCGCACCAGGGGCGTGGTGCTGACGGGCGTCTCGCCCTCGCTGTACGCGCGGCGAAACGTGATCGCGGGGTCGAAGCGCCCGGATTCGGCGAGGACCCCGGCGCGCGCGATCTCGGGGGTGAAGGCGCTGACTTTGAGGCTCTGGTTGTTTTGCAGCGCCAGGCGGATGGCGGAGTCGACGGTGAGTGGAGTGGCGAATGCGGAGGAGGTGACAGCGAAGGCGAGGAGGCAAAATGTCCAATGTCCTAGGACGACGGACAACGGACGACGGACGACGGACCACGGACTACAGACAACGGACCACGGACCGATGGCCAATGACCAAGCGCGGCGCAGGTGGGCGGCGATACGACCGCGGTGTTTCATTGGGAATTGGGCATTGGTCATTCCACGGGTCATTTCACCATCATGCCGTCCGCGAGTCGCAGGATCTTTGTGCCGTAGGCGGCGTTCTCGTTGGAGTGGGTGACCTGGACGATGGTGACGCCGTCCTCCTGGTTGAGTTTGCGGAACAGCTCCATGATTTCACGGCCTTGGTCGGAATGAAGATTGCCGGTGGGTTCGTCGGCGAGGAGAAGTCCGGGCCGGGCCACGAGGGCGCGGGCGATGCCGACGAGTTGCTGCT
>SXSC01000217.1 GCA_005792355.1 Opitutaceae bacterium | reverse complement strand
TGGGGTTCACGCGGGCTAAAACAAAACCGCCAGGCGGTTTTGAACTTAGCCCGGACATCCCTGAGGACCGCGAACGCAGAAGAAGATCTCGAACACCGTGTGACTCCGCTCGCGAGCAGAGTGTGAAATGTCCGGGCTAGGTTGTAGCAGGGGTTTCCCCAGGATCGCTTGATGTGCGGGAGGATCGCGCCAGGCCTCGCGCGAACCCACACGGTGGTCTGCGCCGACCTGCGCGACAACGGCGACAGCGATGCGCCGCTGCGAATTAGGGATACGGGAGCGGGGCCGACCGCGTCCACTCCGCGGCGTTGCCATGCAGGTCGTGCAGGCCCCAGGCGTTGGGCCGGAACCGGCCGACCGGGGCGGTCACGATCGCGTGATCGTCCCACCGCCGGTCGCTCAGATCGGCGCCGTCGAGCATGAGATGTTCCAAGCCGCCCGTGACCTGTTTGCCCCCGGGCTGGGGTCCGGTGGCGAAGGAGCGATCGGCGAGATTGGCCCACGCCGAGAAGTCGGTCTCAGCGCCGCCAAACGAAAAGGGCGTGACGCCGCCCGCCCGGCAGGCCCATTCCGATTGCGCCTCGGCGGGCAGCGTGCACGGGCGGCCGGAGCGCGACGAGAGCCAGGCGCAAAACGCCATCGCGTCGTGCCACGAAACGCGCACGACCGGCTGGTCCGGGGCGTCGAGCGGGAATCCTTGATCGTCCTCGGTCGCGTGCCGCCGTCCGTAATAATTGGGCGTGAAGTCCGGATTGAAGCGGCGGAATTGCGCGTTGGTGACTTCGCTGACGCCCAATGTGTCGCGGTCAGCCCCGACCGCCCCGACTCCGTCGCGGCGAGCGTCGGCCCTGACGCGCGAACCCCGATCTCGTCGGGATCCGGGCTGAATCGCCGAGCAGAAATCCGCTCCGCGGATTTCCTTTAGTGTGTTTCCGCCCTTCGTTCGTCTTGGGGGTGGAACGATAATGCGTTGCCGCGGCTCCCGCCCCGGCGATGCTCGCTCCGCCTCCTCTTTGATGTCCGAAAACCTCCAACCGCGAAAGTGGTTCGCCGAGCACGTGCAGCCGCACGAGCCCACGCTCCGCGCGTGGCTGCACAGCCAGTTTCCGGGTAACGCGGAGATCGAGGACATCATGCAGGAGTCGTTCGCCCGCGTCTGGCAGGCGCGGCTGCGCGGCGAGCTCCGCGCGCCCAAGGCGTTTCTTTTCGCCACCGCCCGCAACCTCGCGCTCGACTACGTCCGCCGCCAGAACGTCCTGCGCGCCGAGCCGCTCACCGACAGCGACGAGGCCGGCCTCCTCGACGAGACGGCCGGCGTGCCGGAGACCGTTCAGCGGAATCAGGAACTCGCGCTGCTCACCGAGGCGATCCAGTCACTGCCCGACCGCTGCCGGCAGATTTTCACGTTGCGCAAGATCTACGGGCTGCCGCAGGCGCAAATCGCGGCGCAGCTCGGGGTGTCGGAGCACACCGTCTCCGCGCAACTCACCATCGGCCTGCACAAGTGCACGGAATTTTTCACGCGGCTCCGCCGCGGTTCGGAGGGCAGAACATGAACGAGAATCTAAAACCCGCGGGCGGCCACGCCCCTGGCGAAGCTCAGCGCCAAATCGATCTCGCAGCGGCCGAGTGGATGATCCGCCGCGACCGCGGCTTCACGCCCGCCGAGCAGGACGAGTTTTTCTCGTGGCTCGCCGCCGATCCCCGTCACGGCGAGTGGTTCGCGCAGCATCAGGCCACCTGGCAGGATCTCAACCTGCTCGCCCAGTGGCGCCCTGAGCACGCCACCGAGCCGAATCCCGATCTCTTGGCGAAACCCGCGGCGAAGAAATCGCGCCGACTCCTTCCCCCGTTGATTTATTTCCCGGCGCTGCTCGCCGCCGCAGCGGCCATTGCGCTGCTCCTCACGTGGGAGCGACCTTGGTCGCGACTCCCCGCGACCTCCGAAGCAAAACCCACCGCCGTCGCGCCCGCCTTCGAGCGCCGCGTGCTCGAGGATGGCTCGACCGTCGACCTCGCGCGCGGCTCGGCCATCGAGGTGCGGTTCAGCACCGATGAGCGCCACGTGCGGCTGATGCGTGGCGAGGCGTTCTTCACGGTCGCGAAAAATCCCGCGCGGCCTTTCATCGTCAACGCCGGCGGCGTCAACGTCCGCGCGGTTGGCACCGCCTTCAACGTCCGGCTCGATGCGCAGTCGGTCGAGGTGCAGGTGACCGAGGGCCGGGTCGCTGTCGTGACCCCGGAAGACAGAAGACGGAAGTCGGGAGACAGCCCGGAAGATCGGCCCTCGGCCCTCCGTCCTCGGTCCTCTGAAACTCTGGTCGCAGCCGGCGAGCGCGCCGTCGTGCCGCGGCCGCCGGCCGTGATGTCGGTGCCACTGCCGCGGCCGGCCGGGCAGGCGGCCGTGTCGCGATCGTCTGCGCGGCTGCTGGAATTTCAGTCCGCCCCGCTCGCGCTGGTGGTCGCGGAATTCAACCGCGGCAACCGCGTGCAACTGTCGATCGCCGATGCGGAGTTGGAAAACCTGCCGATTGTCGCGAGCTTCCGCGCCGACAACGTCGAGGGTTTCGTCCGCCTCCTCGAAGCCACCTCCGGCGTGACCGCCGAGCGCACCGGCGACACGATCACGCTGCGCAAAGCGCCCTGAAGTTGGGGAACGCTAATCTTCGCTAATCTTCAGCAATCGAGGGTGGGACTGAGAATGTGCGTGCCTCACCTAATCGGCGAAGCTCGAAAGCCGTCAGGTGTTTTTGGAATTCTATTAGCGAAGATTAGCGAAGATTAGCGTTCAAAACCGTCTTGGCCGATCAGCGTGTATGCGCTCTTTCAACTTAGGAATTCGGCTCCGCCGAATTCCTTTAGCGTGTTTGCACCGCGAGTTCGTCTTGGAGGCAGAACCCAACACCATCTCATGAACCATCCCGCTTCGTCCTTCCTCCCGCCGCTCAGCGTGCTGCGCCGATTGGTGTTTCTGCTCCTGGCCCTGAGCCTGTCGAACGGGTTCGCCGCCGAACTGCCGAAGAAGACCTTCAACATCCCCGCCGGCACCGCAGCCGACACGCTGCAGATCGCCGCGCAGCAGGCTGGTCGCGAAATCATGTTCCCTGCCGCTATTGTGTCGGGCGTGCGCACCGCGGCGGTGAAAGGCGACCTAACGGTCGTCGACGCCCTCGGGCAGATGCTCGCTGGCACGAGCCTGCGGCTCGTGCAGGACGAAAAGACCGGCGCGCTCGCCGTGCGCCGTGAAGGAGACCCGGAAAAAAACGGCGTGAGCCGCCAGGCCGCAAGCCCGGCGGCAAACCGGAATGAAGGCACGGTTACGCTCGAGAAATTTGAGATCGTCGATACCCGCGTCACCGGCTTGGTGAACCAGGGCATCATTCCCCGTCAGGAACGGGAAGCCATCGCGTTCACCGTGCTCGATCGCAATGAGATCGAGGCCTCGGGTGCGACCGACATCAACGAGGTCTTTCGCCAGATGCCGCAAGTCGCGGCCTTCGAGAGCGAGTCGCAGAGTCTGCTATCGCAGCGCGGCTTCGCCACCTTCGGCGCGGGCGTCACGCCCGCCACCAAGATCGACCTGCGCGGTTTCACCAGCGCGGGCACCACCATCCTCGTCAACGGCCGGCGCCTGCCGCTCGTCCGCGAAACCCAGAACGGCGGCCCTGACCTGGGCCGCATCCCGCTGTCCGCCATCGAGCGGATCGAGGTGCTGCCCAGTTCCGGCGGCGGCATGTATGGCACCAACTCGATGGGCGGCGTGATCAACGTCATTCTCCGCAAGGAATATGTGGGCCGCGAACTCACGATGTCCTACGCGCAGGTCGCTTCCGGCGGCGCCGAAGAAATCGGCCTGACCTACACCGAGGGCCGCACCCTGTTCCGCGGCAAGGCCAACCTCACCTGGACGCTCGATCTCCGCAACCGCCAGCCGATGTATTACCGTGATCGGCCGCTCTTCCGCCGGTTCCTCGACCACAACAAATCGCCCGCCGACGGTGGGGACCTCACGAACTGGATCAACTCCGGCGGCATGTCCAATTTCGTCTCCCAGCCCGGCGTCATCGTTGGTCGCAGCACCACAAATGCGCTCACCCCGCTCAACATCCCCGGCACCACGGGCGTGGTGAATTACGCGACCGTGCCCACGAATCAGGACGGCACGAACCTCACCCCGGCCTCGTTTGTCGCAGGGGCGAACAAGATTCAGCCGAGCGACGTCTACGGCCGGTTCGCCATGTTCAATCCGTCGAAGAGCGTGAACCTCAACGCCACCCTCAACCACGAGCTGATCAAGGACCGCCTGAGCTGGTATGCCGAGCTTGGCTTGGGCTACACGGACATGCAGTTCGAGTCGCCGCCTCAGCCCCGCAGCATCATCCTCACGGAAACCGATGTGCGCAATCCGTTCCGGACCGGCGTGGTTCCCGGCTACGCGGGCCAGCGCATCCAGCTCTACTCTTACCCGGCGGACCTCCCCGGCACGTCCCAGCACACCCGCAATATCACCGTGCGCTACGTGACCGGCTTCAACGGCAAGTTCTCGCTTCTCGGGCACGATTGGAAGTGGGCCTTGGACGGCTCCTCCGACTACAACGCTCGCAAGGCCTTTGGCTATACGCCGGACCAACTGCTGAACTCCTTCGTCAATGCCGGCGCGACCAACGCGGTGGCGCGAGGCCTCTATCAGTTTTTTGCCGACCACATCAACAATCGGAACACCACCGCCGCCCAGAAACTCACCAACACCAGCTTCCGCCAGAACGACGATTACATCTGGCTCGGTTCCGGCGTATTCCGGCTTAACGGCCATGCCTGGGATCTGCCCGCCGGTCCAATTGCGGTCTCGCTCCTCGGCGAATACAGCTCCCAGTGGTATCAGAACATCTTCAAGAACCGCATCGAGACCTCGGTCGCCAACGAATACGGCCTGACCATCGGCAGCGGACAGAATTTCTCGCCCTCGGGCTCGGCGAATGCGACCACCCGCGCGACCGTGAACGGCGGGGCCGAATTCGTCATCCCCGTGCTGGGCAAGTCCTGGACCCTCCTCGGCATCCGCGCGTTCGATCTGGTGGCCTCCACCAGCCGCACGACGATCACCGACGGCAAGCCGTTCAGCGCGCACAATCTCGGACTGCGCTTTTCCCCCATCCGCGATGCGACGCTCCGCACCTCCTTCGGCTCCGGCACCTATCCGGCCCAGGAGTTCATGACCGTCGACAGCGTGTTCACTGATCTCGTGGGTCAGACAACGCCCGACCCCCGCCGAGGCAACACCGCGATCGGCAGCTACACCAGTTTCGGCGGCGGCAATCCCGACCTCCAGCCCGAGGAGACCCGGACTTGGAATTTCGGCCTCATCCTCGAGCCGCGCCAGCTCAAGGGCTTCTCCGCCTCGTTTGATTACGGCTTCATCGAAAAGGTCAGCGGCATCACCAGCATGTCGATCACGACCCTGCTGGCCAACGAGCAGTACTTTCCCGGCCGCGTGGTGCGCGCTGCGCCCACCGCCGCCGAATCCGCGTTGGGCTGGGCCGGCCAGATCACCCAGGCCGATGTCCGTCGCTTCAACACTGGCAACGTGTGGACCCAGTATCTCGACACCAGTGTCCGCTACCGGATGGAGACCCAGAACCTGGGCATGTTCAACTTCGTGCTGCGCGCGACCAACACGCGTGAGTTCAAGAGCCGCCTGCGGCCCAACACCCCGATCACCGACACCCTTGACCAGATCCTCGCGCCCCTCCATTTCCGCAGCTTCGGGACGATCAGCTGGCGCAAGGGCAACTGGACCGTCACCCCCTCGTGGGCCTACATCGAATCCTATCGCGACTCGCTCAACGTGCCGGTGGACAACTCACTCACGACGAATCTTCAGCTCGTCTACAACTTTCCCGTCAGCACCGGCCGCGAGCGCTGGCGGAATGCCGTCCAGGGCACGCAATGGTCGCTGGGCGTGAACAATCTCTTCGATAACGAGCCGCCCTACGTCTTTAATCCCGGCGGCCAGAACTTCCGCAGCTTCTACAGCACCTTCGATGACCCGCGCGGCCGGTATGTCTACTTCAAGGTCAAGAAATCGTTCTAAGCCCTCCCGCCCGTGACCCCTCCTCTGCTACTCCGCAGTTTGTGTCTGGTGACGTTGGCGGCAGCCATCGTGCCCACCGCCGTCCTTGGCGCCGCTGATTTCCGCGGCCAGCTCGACTCGCAACCCGCCTTGGGCACCAGGTCCTATGTGCAGGTGGTGGACGCGCCGGCCGACGTGGTCGCCCTCCTGCCCACACCACCCGCCGCCGGTGAACGGGTCTGGGTGCTGAAGCGGCCGTTCGAGATCAAGGGCACGACCTATTCCCTTGCCGTGGTCTCGACGGCCGCCGGCGCCACCTTCTGGCTTGATCGCAATCGCGACGGCAAGTTCGGCGCCGACGAACGCTGGCCGATTCCGGCGAGTGGGCGGGAAGTCAACCTGACGTTGCCGTGGGACAACGGCCTCTACCGCGAATTCCCGCTTCAACTCAGCGTCAGCCGCGCTGGGGCCAACCCGACCGCCGACGGCCGGCCGCCGGAGCCTGGAAAGCTCGAGGGCGTCACCTACAACTTCAACGTCATCTACGGCGGCACCGTCGACATCGACGGCCGGCCGCTGCGCCTGACCTTTGCCCCGCGGCCCGCCGAGGTCGCCATCAACCTGCTGACGGCCCGGATCTCGATGGACGCAAATTTCAACGGCAAGATCGAGCCGGCGATCGGCGAATCGGAGAACCCCTCCGGCAAACTCCCGGTCTTCCGCGTGGGCGCGCGCTATCTGGCGCCCAAGTCCGTCGACATGGCCACCGGCGTCATCGTGCTGGAGGAGAGGCCGGCGTCCGACTTCACGCGTTTCGAGGCGCACCCGGGGCAGGAGATGCCGGACTTCGCGTTTGTCGATCTCGCCGGCGGCCGGCACAAGCTCTCCGATTACCGGGGCAAGGTCGTGCTGCTCGACTTCTGGGGCACCTGGTGCGGCCCGTGCATCGCCGAAATGAAGGAACTCGATCCGCTCTACGAAAAATATCGCGCGCGCGGCTTCGAGGTCATCGGCATGAACATGGAAAAAACCTCCGGCCGGCTCACGGCGGAACAGTATGCCGCCGACGTCGAGAAAGTCCGCGCCTTCATCGCCAAGGCCGGGCACAAGTGGCCGCAGGCCACGCAGCAGAGCATCGAGCGCGTCGCTATCGAGGTGATTCACGTGAACTCCTATCCGACGTGCATCCTGATCGGCCCCGACGGCAAGGTCCTCTCGCGCGAGGCGCGCGGCAAGACGCTGGCCGACCTCCTCGCGAAGCACCTGCCGTAGACGTGGGTGATGGGTGGCTCATCCAGCATTTCGACGGCGAGTATTGGCAGAACGACATCTCGGCAGGGTCGCGGTCAGCCCCGACAGAGTCGCCCGACCGCCGCCTGCTTCCAAAGGGTCGGCGGTCGTCGACCCCGCCCCACGCCGGCACGCTTTTCATTTAGGCTTATGGCGAGTGGCCCAAGGCGGCGGTGGCCTCCGGTGCCGGCGGTGGCGCGCGAACTTGGTTGCTCCGCGCATTCTGGTTCCCACACTTTGACCAATATCTCGCCCATGAAGCCCCGTTCCCTCCACCTCATCACTCTCACCGCCAGCCTGCTGCTCGCGGGCCAGCTCTGTGCCCAGACCAGCGGCGCTCCCGCCGCCCCCGCGGCCGCGAAGAAGGCCCCGCCGCCGTTTCGCGAGAGCTACGGCAAACTCAAGGCCGGTGAGGCGATCATCGATTTTGACGTCATCACGCCGGAAGGGAAGTCCGCGAAATTCTCCGACTACGCCAAGGGCAAGACCGTCGTGCTCGATTTCTGGGCCACGTGGTGCGGCCCGTGCCAGCAGGCGATGCCGCACTACGAGGCGCTGCACCGGAAATATCGCGACAAGGGCGTCGTGATCCTTGGCGTCTGTTGCTTCGACACCCGCGAGCTCTACGCCAAATGGCTCACGGACAACCGGAGCAAATATACCTTCCAAACGGTGTTCGATCCGATCGGAAAACCCGCCACGGGTGACAAGGAGGCCTCGGCCAAGACCATCATGTTTCAGCTCTCGCGCGGGTTCATGACGCCGCTGCCGACCACGCTGGTCATTAACCGCGCGGGTCAGCTCGTCGGCAGCTACGTCGGTTACGGCCCGGCGGCGCACGATGCGCTCGCCAGCCTGCTCACCATGGCTGGGGTGCAGCTCGCAGCGGACGACGCCCCGAAGAAACCAGCAGCGCCGGCCGCGAAGTGAAGGGGTGGCGGAAATCACCGGCGAGAGGCTGGGGGCGAAGGGCGAACAACCGGTGAGTGTGGTGACTGGCTTGTGGGAGCGAGCTTGCTCGCGACTTCGGGCGCGCCCCGTCGCGAGTTCGCTCGCACGAAGGCAATCTCCTTGCCCCATTTAGTTCTTTTGGCTGATTGCCAGCGGCGCCGGGCCCCGCCTATTGTCCGCGGTTTATGTCGACCTCCACCCGCTCCCGGCTCCGCCGGCTTTTGCTCCTCACGACCGCGCTGGCCTTCGGCTCGCTGTTGCCCGCGGCCTCGCCGGCGCCGCGCTTTGCGCACGAAACCAGCGACCTCAAGCCCGATCCCGCCGCCAAATTTGGCGTCCTCGAGAACGGCGTGCGCTACGTGGTCCATCCGAACCGGGAGCCCAAGGGCCGCGTGTCGATGCGCCTGCTCGTGCTCGCGGGTTCGCTCCACGAGGAGGAAAACCAGCGTGGCGTCGCGCACTTCCTCGAGCACATGGCGTTCAACGGCAGCAAGCACTTCCCGCCCGGGACGCTCGTCGAGTTTTTCCAGCGCATTGGCATGAGCTTCGGCGGCGACACCAACGCCTCCACCGGCTTCGATCGCACGCTCTACGTCCTCGAACTCCCCGACGCCAAGACTGAGACGCTCGAGGAGGGCCTGCGCGTTCTCGCCGACGACGCCAACGGCCTCCTGCTGAAAAGCGAGGAGATCGACAAGGAGCGCGGCATCATTATGAGCGAGAAACGCGTGCGCGACAGCATCGCCTTTCGCACCCAGATCGCGCAGTTCAACTTCATGCTCGGCGACACGCGCCTGCCCGCCCGCATCCCGATTGGCCTGGCCGAGGTCATCGAAAAGGCGCCGCGCGAGCGGTTCGTCGAGTTCTGGGACACGTGGTATCGCCCTGAAAATATCGCCGTGGTCGTGGTCGGCGAGGTCGACGTGTCCGCGATGGAGAAGCTGATCGCGGCGGCGTTTTCGACGGTCACGGCGCGCGGCCCCGCCAAGCCGGTGCCATCGCGCGGCGCGGTGACGAAGTTTGAAGGCGTGCGCGCCGGTTTCCACCGCGAGGCCGAGGCACCCGCCACCAGCGTGGGCCTGGCCTGCATGACGTCCATCACCGCCGAGCCCGACACCGCGGCGAACCGCCTCAAGCGCCTCCCGCGGCAGCTCGCTGTCGCGATGCTCAACCGCCGCCTCTCCGTGCTCGCGAAGAAGGAAAACGCGCCATTCAGCGCCGCCCGCGCCTCGGTCTCGGAGAATTTCGACATCTTCCGCGAAGCCTCCGTCGACCTCGCCTGCAAGCCCGAACAGTGGACGGCCGCACTCGCCCTCGGTGAACAGGAATTGCGCCGCGCGCTCGAGCACGGATTCCAGCCCGCCGAGTTGAAGGAGGCTGCCGCCAACCTCGCCAACAGCCTCGACCAAGCCGTGAAGACCGCCGCCAGCCGCCGCTCCGGCGCGCTCTCCGACCAGATCGCCAACACGATTCTCAACGACAACGTCTTCACCCATCCCTCCACCAGCCAGGCGCTGTTCAGGCCGGCGCTCGACAAGGTCACGCCGGCCGACTGCACCGCCGCGCTGCGCGCCGCGTTTGCCGGCAACGGCCGCTACGTCATGGTCACCGGCAACGCCACCATCCCCGGTGACGCCGTCGCCGCGATCACCGCCGCCTACGACGCCGCCCGCGCCGTCGCCGTCCAGGCGCCGCCCAAGGAAGAGGCGAGCGCCTGGGCCTACACGAATTTCGGCGCACCCGGCAAGGTCGCGAAACGCGAGCAGGTCGCCGATCTTGACGTGACCCTCGTCACCTTTGCGAACGGCGTCCGCCTCAACCTCAAGAAAACCGACTTCGAGGTCGGCCGCGTCCGCCTGAGCGCCCGCGTCGGCAACGGCGCGATGACCGAACCCCGCGACCAGCGCGGCCTCGCCTCACTCGCGGGCGGCACGTTCAACGCCGGCGGTCTCGGCAAGCTCAGCGTCGACGATCTGCGCCGCGTCCTCGCCGGCCGCAACGCGCCGGTCGGCTTCGGCCTCGCCGCTGACGCGTTCACTTTCTCCTCGGGGCAGGGGAGCACGAACCGCGACGACCTGTTGCTCACGCTCCAACTGCTCACCGCGCACCTGACCGATCCCGGCTACCGGCCCGAGGCGCTGCGCCAGGCGCAGAAGGGCCTCGAGCAGATGTATCTCGGCTTCGCCCACACGCCCAACGGTCCGATGTCCATGGAGGTTGCCAATCTGATCGCGGGCGGCGATTCGCGCTTCGGCGTCCCTCCGAAGGAGCTCATGCTCGCGCGCAACTTCGACGAGGTCCGCGCCTGGCTCACACCGCAGTTCGCCAAAGGAGCGATTGAGGTCGCGGTCGTCGGCGATCTCGACGCGGACGCCACGATCGCCGCCGTGGCGCAGACACTCGGAGCGCTCCCGCCCCGCGAGCCGAAGCCGGCGCTGGCTGATTTGCGCAAAGTTTCGTTCCCCGCGCAGCCGTTTACGAAGAGCTACGCAATTTCGTCCGAGCTGCCGAAGGGGCTCGTCACGCTCTACTGGCCGACCACCGATGCCTCCGACGTGAAGCGCACCCGCCGGCTGAGCTTGCTGGCGAGTGTCTATAGCGATCGCCTGCGCGTGAAGATCCGCGAGGAGATGGCCGGCACCTACAGCCCGCGCGCCGGCAGCAGTCCGAGCGACACGTTTACGGGCTACGGTTACATCACGACCTCGATCGACGTCGATCCGCCGATGGCGGACAAGGTGGCCGAGGCCGCCATCGCGCTCGCCGACGATCTCGCGAAAAACGGCGTGACGGCGGAGGAGCTCAACCGCGCCCGCCAGCCCATGCTCACCGCCACGAGGGAATCTCTGCGCAGCAACGCGTACTGGCTGGGCAACGTGCTCGCGCGCGCGCAGGAAAAACCGGAGATGCTCGACTGGTCGCGCACGCGCCTGTCGGACATCGAGGCGATCACGGAGGCCGAATTGACCGCGCTCGCCAAGTCCTATCTCGGCCGCGAACGCGTCTCGCGCGTCACCGTGCTGCCGGAGAAAAAGTAGCGCCGGCGGCAAAACCGATCGGCCCAGACGGCCGGCGGGCGGCGGGGCCATTGACCGGAAGCGGCCGCGCGCCCGGCGGACTGACCGGGAGTGTCCGCCTGCGTTTTCCGGCAACCCTTGGCGCCGGAACGGCCCGCGCCTTCGTCGGGCCGGGCCGCGCCCGAATTGGTCGCCGCTGGCCTTGACGCGCCGGGCGGCGCCAAGAATCATCATGCGGCGGTCGAGATTATCCATTTTCCTCCGCTGCCTTTACGTCTAACCTCCCCGTTCCCTCGATGCCCTTACCCATGAAAAAATTCCTTCCCATCTTCGCCCTGACTGCGACCGCTGTCTCCTTTGTCACCGCCGCTGAATCCTACAAGATTGCCGTCATCCCGAAAGGGACGACGCACGAATTCTGGAAGTCCATCCATGCCGGCGCCAAGAAAGCCGAGATGGAATTCAAGGCGCAGGGCGTCAACGTGCAGATCATCTGGAAGGGCCCGCTCAAGGAGGATGACCGCGAGCAGCAGATTCAGGTGGTGGAGAATTTCGTCGGCCAGCGCGTCAGCGGCATCGTGCTCGCTCCGCTCGACAAGCGGGGCCTCGTTGCTCCGGTGGAGTCCGCGGTGCGCGGAAAGATTCCGGTGGTCGTGATTGACTCGGGCCTGGAGTCGAAGGCGCCGGCGAGCTACATCGCCACGGACAATCGCGAGGGCGGCCGGATCGCGGGGCGCGAGCTGGGCAAGCTGCTCGGGGGCAAGGGCAACGTCATCATGCTGCGTCTCCAGGTCGGCTCGGCGAGTACGGAGGCGCGCGAGGAGGGCTTTCTCGAGGTGATGAAGAAAGATTTTCCGAACATCAAGCTGCTCTCCACCGACCAGCATGCGGGCGCCACGCGCGACACGGCGAAGTCCGTCAGCGAGAATCTCCTCAATCGTTTCGGCAAACAGGTGAACGGGATCTTCACCTGCAACGAATCCGGTTCCGCCGGCATGCTCCTCGCGCTGCGCGACGCCGGCCTCGCGGGCGGCAAGGTCAAACTCGTCGCGTTCGATTCCGGGGAGACGCTCAATGCCGGGCTCATGGCGGGCGACATCCAGGGCATGGTCGTGCAGAACCCGATGCGCATGGGTTACCTCGGGGTGAAGACGATGGTCGCGGTGCTGCGCGGTGAAAAAGTCGCGCCGGTCATGGACACCGGGGTGGGCTTCGTGACGAAGGCGAATTTCAATTCCCCGGAGATGGCGGAGATCGTCAAGCCGCCGCTCGACAAGTACCTGAAGTGAGCGCCGTCGCCGTCGTTCCCGCCCTCCGTCTCACGGCGATTGCCAAGGCCTTCGGTGCGACCCGCGCGCTGCGGGGGGTTTCGTTCGACCTTGCGCCCGGCGAGGTGCACGCCCTGATTGGCGAGAACGGCATCGGTCGCCTGGGGTTCCATCTACCGGGGCATGATCGCCCGCAAGCCATTCTTCCCTTGTCCAGATCGGAGTTG
>SXSC01000216.1 GCA_005792355.1 Opitutaceae bacterium | reverse complement strand
GCAGATTCAGATGCTGCCGTTTGTACTCGTGCAGCCGTTTGATCTGCACATCGAAGAGCGCCGCCGGGGAGACCACGACCCCGCACTCCGCCTTGATCGTCGCGGCCAGGTCGATCTTGTTCGCATGCTTGATCGCCATGAACTCCCGCTGAAATCCGGAATCGTCCGCGTATTTTTCGATCCGCCGCAACTGGTCGAGATCGCGCGGCCAGTCGTCGCCAATCCGGGCGGTGATCAGCGCGGCGAGGCGCGGATTGCACTTCAGCAGCCAGCGGCGCGGGGTGATGCCGTTGGTCTTGTTTTGGAATTTTCCCGGATAGAGCGCGTCGAATTCGGGGAAAAGGTTCTTCCGCAACAACGCGGTATGGAGGGCTGCGACGCCATTGACCGTGTGCGAGCCCATGACCGCCAGATTGGCCATGCGCACGGACTTGCCGCCGTTTTCCTCGATGATCGAGCAGACCCGCTTCTTCTCGTTGTCGCCCGGCCAGCGGGCCTCCACGGTGCGCATGAGCTGGTCGTTGCAGTCGAAGATGAGCTGCAGGTGCCGCGGCAGTACGCGTTCAAACAGCGGCACGCCCCATTTTTCGAGAGCTTCGGGCAAGAGGGTGTGGTTGGTGTACGCAAAAGTCCTGCCGACGATCCCCCAGGCCGCCGACCATTCCATCTTCTCCTCGTCGATCAAGATCCGCATCAACTCCACCAGCGCGATCGCGGGATGCGTGTCGTTGAGCTGCACCGCCACCTTGTCGGAAAAATTGCCCCAGGAATTCCCCGGCGTGCGCAGGTGGCGGCGAATGATGTCGCGCAGCGAGCAGGCCACGAAAAAATACTGCTGCACGAGCCGCAGTTCCTTGCCGTTTTCCGTCTTGTCATTCGGGTAGAGCACCTTCGAGACCGTCTCGCCCACGGCCTTCTCCCGCACCGCCTCGACATAACCGCCGCTGTTAAACGCCGCGAGGTCGAAGTCCTCGGTGGCCTTCGAAGACCAGAGCCGGAGCAAATTGACCGTCTTGGTGCCAAATCCGGCGATCGGGATGTCGCGGGGCACGCCTAAAATCGTCCGGGTCTCGATCCAGCGCGGACGGGAGTTACCCCGATCGTCGAACACATTCTCCACCCGGCCATACAGCTGCACCCGCTGGCTGTACTCGGGGCGGATCACCTCCCACGGATCGCCGAAAATGGTCCAGTTGTCGGGATGCTCGACTTGATGCCCGTTCACAAACTCCTGCTTGAAGAGGCCAAACTCGTAGTAGATGCCATAGCCGAGCGCCGGGTAATCGAGCGTCGCGAGCGAATCGAGAAAACACGCCGCCAGGCGGCCCAAGCCGCCGTTGCCGAGACCCATGTCGACCTCGGACACCCGGATGGCATCAAAGTCCTGGCCGAGCCCGGCCAGTGCCGTTCGCGCGGTCTCGAACATCCCGGCCGCGAGCAGGTTGTTGCCAAAAAGGCGGCCCATCAGGTACTCGAGGGAAAAATAGTAAACCCGCCGGACGTTTTTCGCGTTATGCACGCCTTGCGTTGCAATCATCCGCTCGTGGATGGTGTCGCGCAAGGCGAGCACGGTCGCCACCCACCAGTCATGCGGGGACGCCGAGCCGGTGTGCCGGGCCAGAGTCGAAACCAAGTGTCGCTGAATCAGCGACCGCATCACTGCTTCCGGCGAGTCGGAGGTCCCATGGGGATTGTGAATGGAACTAAAACCGGGCGAAGGGACGAACGGCACTGTGCTGGCGCCGGCCTCCGGGGGCGGAACCGCCGGAGATCCGGACGTCGCCGCGGATGGGTGGGAGTGGGCTGACTTGGATTTGGCAGGAGATGACATGGAAAATCGCAGGTTAATAGCACGAATCGTGCAAGGGCGAGCGCGACGTTGCGGCTATTTCTGAAAGCGCCGCGCCAGTTCGCCGTGATTCAATTCGATATAGGTGGGGCGCCCGCCGGGGCTCGCCAATGGGGTCGCCGTGGCAAATAGCTGGGCCACCAGAGCGCGCAATTCGATTTCGCCGCCCGCCGCCGGCAGGCGCACGGCCTTCGCCACGGCGAGCCGGGCCAGTTCCTCCCGGGCGATCTCCATGTTCCGGTCCGGGATGATGCCTTCGCGCAGCGCGCCGATCAAATCACGCAGAAACGGCTCCGTGTCGGCTGGCTCCATCCAGGCCGGCACCGCCTCCACGCGAAAGAAATTCCGACCAAATTCCATGATCTCAAAGCCATGAGCTTCCAGAAATTTCAGCCGATCAATCAGCAGCGCCGCAGCGATCGCATCCAGTTCAATCGGCACCGGCAGCAGCAGTCGCTGGCTGGGCACGGTCCCGGCGCGAAACTGCTCCCGCAGCCGCTCGAACCATACCCGCTCATGCGCCGCCCGCCGGTCCAACAACACCACCCCCGCGGCCGTCTCGAACAGCGCGTAGTTGCCATGGGCCAGCCCCACGAACCGCCACGCCGGCCCGGGCGAGGCCATTTTCGACTTCTGATTTTCGATCGCCGGCTGAACCGGAGGCGACCCCGGCGCGGGAGATTTCCCCGTTCGCGCCGCGGCCACACTCGGGCGCAGCGGCTCGGTCGGCGCCCGCTGCATTCCCGCGACCGCGAGGGCCGTCGGGGCTCGGAATGTTTCGCCCGCTCGCAAGCGTTCAACGTCCGCTCCCAGCCCCGTCGGCCCCGGGGGCAACGCGATCGGCCCCGCCGGCGCGCTCAACTCCCGGAGGCGCTGCAATACCGCCCGGATGACGAAGCCCCGCACCTGGACTTCGCTGCGAAAGCGCACTTCGCGCTTTGCCGGGTGCACATTCACGTCGACCGCCGCCGGATCGCAGTCGAAAAAGACAAACGCGAGCGGATAGCGGCCCTTCGGCAGCGACTCGTGATAACTCTCGATCAGCGCATAGTTGAGGGTCCGACTGTCCACCGGCCGCGCGTTTACAAACACGATCATCTCGTGGCGAGTCGTCCGCCCCACCCCGGGTTTACCGATCAGTCCTCCCAGGCGCATCCCGGGCTCCGCCACTTCGATCGGCACCAGCGACTCCGCGATCTGGCGCCCGAAAATCTCCGCGATCCGCTCCCCGAGCGTCCGACATTCCGGTGAGCGGAAGATCACCCGCCCATCTTCAATCAGCGTGAACGCCGTGCCCGGGCAGGCCAGCGCATAGAGCCGCACGCAGTGCACAATGTGCGCCGCCTCGGTCGGATCGCTCTTCAGGAACTTGCGGCGCGCCGGCACGGAATTGAACAGATGCGTGACTTCAATCCGCGAGCCCACCGGCCGCCCGCAGTCGCGCACGTGCACAAACTTTCCGCCGTTCACCAGAATTTCCGTGCCGGCGTCGCTCCCCGCCTCCCGCGTTTGCAGCTCGCAGCGCGACACACTTGCAATCGACGGCAGCGCCTCGCCGCGAAACCCGTAGCTCGCGAGCCGATCCAGATCCGTGGCCTCGGCAATCTTGCTGGTGGCGTGCCGCTCCAACGCGAGCAGCGCGTCGTCGCGCGACATGCCATGCCCGTTGTCCTCGATGCGCATGAGCGACCGGCCGCCGTGCCGGAACTCGACCTCCACGCGCGTCGCGCCGGCGTCGAGCGCATTCTCCACCAGTTCCTTCACGACCGCCGCCGGACGCTCAATCACCTCGCCGGCGGCGATCTGGTTGGCGACCCGGTCGGGGAGAATGCGGACTTTGGCCATGCGTGCGTTCCCTACTTCGTCGGGTTTTGCGCGCGTTGCGTCAACACCGCGCCTCGGCTTTCGGGCGATTTGGACTCGGGCTTGATCCGCGGTCCCAGCTCGACGAGCTTCACAAAACAGGTCATCGCCCGGAATGACTGCAAGGCTGCGGGGCTGAACCGCCGAAGCCCGGCGCGACCAGGAAAACACCGAAGCCGGGTCTCAGTCCTTCGGCTCTTCGCTCTCTCAGTCTCTGCTCACTTGAGCACCTTCCGCCAGCGGGCGAATTGCCGCGCGATTTGTTTCGGTCCCGGCATGCCGGTGCCTTCGCGCTTCGCCAGCGCACGCTGCAAATCGAAAACGTCGAGCCAGTCCGGCCCAAATGCCGGATGAACCGCCTGCACGTCGTCGGGCGCAAGCTGGTTCAACCGCACATTGTTCTTTTCGGCCAGGCGGACGACCGCCCCCACCGCATGGTGCGCCTCGCGGAAGGCCACGCCCTTGCGCACCAGATAATCCGCGAGATCAGTCGCGAGGAGCGCCGGGTCGCGCACCGCGGCGGCGCACCGGTCGCGGTGCAGCGTGATGCCACCGACCGTGCCGGCCAGCACCTCCGCGCAGAGCGCGGATTGATCAAAGCTGTCGAACACCGGTGGTTTGTCCTCCTGCAGATCGCGATTGTAGGTGAGCGGCAAGCCCTTCGTGAGCGTGAGCAAAGTGTGCAGGTTGCCCTGCAACCGCGCGGACTTGCCGCGCAGCAACTCGCAGGAGTCGGGATTCTTTTTCTGCGGCATCAATGACGACCCGGTGCAGAACGCGTCGGGCAACTCGACGTACTTGAACTCCGCGCTGCTCCAGAGGATCAGGTCCTCGGCAATGCGCGAGACATGCACCCCAAAGAGCGCGCACGCCCCGGCGAATTCGATGAAGAGGTCGCGGTCGGCCACGGTGTCCATCGAGTTCTGCGTCACCTGCGGCCGGCCCCGCGCATCGACGAACCCCAGCGCCTTGGCCGTGAATTCGCGATCGATCGGCAGCGTCGTGCCGGCGATGGCCCCCGCGCCCAGCGGACACCAGTTGGCATGGGCCGCCACCTCGGCCAGCCGCGCCCGGTCCCGCTCGAGCATTTCGAGCCAGGCAAAAAGGTGATGGGCCAGAAAAACCGGCTGCGCCCGCTGCAGATGCGTGTAGCCGGGGATCAGGACATCGCGGTTCGCTCCCGCCAGCGTCAGCAGCGCCCTCTGCGCCGCCGCGATTTTTTTCGCCAGCTCCGCGCAGGCGTGCTTGAAAAACAACCTCATGTCGGTCGCGACCTGATCGTTCCGGCTGCGCGCGGTGTGGAGCTTGGCCGCCGCCGGCACTCGTTGCGTGAGCGCCTGCTCGATGTTCATGTGCACATCCTCGAGCTTGGTCTCCCAGGTGAACTTGCCCGCCACAATCTCCGCCTGAATCGCATCCAGTCCCGCGTGAATCGCACCGCGCTCCTTCGCCGTGATCAGACCGACGTGGGCCAGCATCGCGGAGTGGGCTTTGCTCCCCGCGATATCGAACAGGGCCAGCCGTTGGTCAAACGTGACCGACTCGCTGAATTGCAGCATCAAATCGGCGGGACCGGCGGAGAACCGCCCGCCCCACGTAACTTGGGAAGACTTGGCCATGGAGGCAAGAGATGCTGGCCGGTCCGGAACCGCGCAACGCGAAAGATGCGTCGGGCGGCCGACCGCTCCGCGCTTGCGGGTCGCGACCGTGCCATCCCATCGTGTCGATATGCGCCTCGCGCTTCGGCTCATCGTTCTCGCCCTGGGCCTCCCCACCCTGCTTGTGCGCGGTGGCGAGGCGGCCGTGGCCCGGTTTTCCCGGGTCGACGTCGCGCCGACGTGGACGTCGATCTATGTTGGTACGGTTTCGCTGACGATGCCGGCCTTCAGTCGCACTCCGGCCGGCGACTTCGAGTCCACCTATGTCGCCCGCGTGTTCCCGTATTTTTTCTACAATGAGCAGGGCCGGATCAGCATCCGGCTTTCGGACGAGACCCTGCGCAAACTCGAGCGGGGCGAAGCCATTGAGTTCTCCGGTCGGGCCGTGAGCCAGGAAGGGGCTGAACGGCAGGTCGAGGGCAGGGCCACGCCCTCGGCCGCGACCGGGGGAAAAATCAAAGTCCGCGTACGCCTTTCCTCCAAGGTCGAACTTATCTTCAACACCACCTACCGTTTCCCCGGAAACTAGCCCATTTCCCAACGCGGCAACCGCCACCGAAGGAATCAATCCGCTGGTCACGGCGGGCACTGAGGCCCGGCAGGAGGTCCTGGAGAATACCACTGAAAATGTTCGCTCGCGATTCTGCTCGGTGACCTCTTTTTTCTCTCCGTGATCTCCGTGATAAAAAATCTTGGTAGGAGAATTTTCCCACCTTGTTCCGGTAACTCGTTGGAGAGAAATCGCGTCGCGGATTCACGGAGGTGTACGAACTTTCGCAACGATTGGTTGGAAGGAGATTGAATCCGGCGGGGGTTGGGCTGGGAGGGAGGAGGGGCGCCCGACGTGCCGGGCGTGGCGAAAGCGGCGGCGGCGAGGAAGGAGCCGGGAAAATGGCGACGTGCGAGCGTGGTTTGATCCTGGCGGGTGATACGCTTCATTTTTCGCGGTGTGGTCTGCTGCCGTACGTTGCGTTGGCCCGCCCATTCTGCTGACGTGGCAAACTGCGTCCTCGAATTCGAGCCGGAACTTGCGGGCCGTGGCCGCGCCAGCCGCCACGCCCTTTCACCGTCGCCAACCGCAAACCACAAGGCCTGACGCTTTCGGATCGGCCTACGCCAGAATCTCCTTCACCACGTGTCCGTGCACGTCGGTCAGGCGGAAATTGCGGCCCTGGAACTTGTAGGTGAGCCGCTCGTGGTTGAGACCGAGCTGGTGCAGAATCGTCGCCTGCAGATCGTGGACGTGGACTTTGTTCTCCACCGCGTTGAACCCAAACTCGTCCGAGGCGCCGTAGCTGAAACCCGGCTTCACTCCGCCGCCCGCCATCCACAAGGCGAACGAATAGGGATGATGATCCCGGCCCCATTGCTTGGTGTCCTCGATCTTGCCCTGCAGAAACGGCGTCCGGCCAAACTCGCCGCCCCAGATCACGAGCGTGTCGTCGAGCAGCCCGCGCTGCTTCAGATCGCGAATCAAGGCGGCCGACGGCGCGTCGGTGTCCTCGCACTGGATCTTGAGCTGTGTATTCAGATTCCGGTGCTGATCCCAGCCCGCGTGCATCACCTGGATGAAACGCACGCCGCGCTCGGCCAGCCGTCGCGCCATGAGGCAATTGTAGGCATAGCTGCCCTGGCGCTTCACCTCGGGGCCGTACATCGCCAGCGTGGCCTCCGACTCCCGCGAAAAATCGGTGAGCTCCGGCACGCTGGTCTGCATCCGATACGCCATTTCGTACTGCGCGATGCGCGTCGTAATCTCGGGGTCGCCGTAATCCTGGCGCTTGAGCTCGTTCAGCTGCGCGAGGTCATCGAGCACGCCGCGCCGTACCTCGCTGCTCATGCCTTTGGGATTCGAAAGATACAGCACAGGATCCCCGCTGCCGCGAAAGGCCACCCCCTGGTATTTCGTCGGCAGGAAGCCGCTGCCCCAGTAAAAGTCGTAGAAAATCTGACCGCAGCTCGCCTCCTTGTCGCGCGAGGTCATCACCACAAACGCCGGGAGATCCTCGGTCTCGTTGCCCAGCCCGTAGCTCAACCACGCGCCCAGCGAGGGCCGGCCGGCCATTTCCGAGCCCGTCAGAAAATATGTGATCGCCGGCGCGTGATTCACCGCCTCCGTGTGCATCGACTTCACGAAACACAGGTCATCGACGATCTCCGCGGTGCGCGGAAGAAAACTCGACACCCACGCGCCCGACTGGCCGTGCTGCGCAAATTTCGTGATCTCTCCGAGCACCGGCCGCGCTGTCTGCCCACCGGTCATCGTGGAGAACCGCTTGCCGCCGACCACCTCGTCCGGAATCTGGCGACCGTGCCACTCGCGGAGCTTGGGTTTGTAGTCGAACAGATCGACGTGCGACGGCGCTCCGTTTTGAAAAAGATAAATCACCCGCTTCGCCTTCGGCGCGAAGTGCGGGAGATCGGGCAGCCCCGGCACGCCGCGGCGAGACGCAACCGGGAGGCCCGCCCCGAAGGCGTCCCGGCCCAGCAGCGTGGCCAGCGCCGCGGTGCCAATCCCGAGCGCCGAGCGGCCGAAAAACTGGCGACGCGTGTGGAGGGCGTTGGCTTCGCGGAAGGGGTTCATGGGGGATACAAACTGAGATTGAGATCATGGCGGTGCGCGTTGCCCGACCCAAGGAGCGGCGGTTGCCGAACCGCCGGGCGGCGACGGCTGGTCATGGGCGCTTGGACCAGCGCCCCTCCTGCCGCCCGCTCGTAGATTCGCATGGACACCCCGGCGATGCGCCCGACCCACCCCTCACTCTTTGGAAAGCGTTTCATCGAGATTGAGGATGAGGGAGCATACCGCCGTCCAGGCGGCGTGCTCCACGGGATCGAGCGCTTCATTTCGCGGAGCCTCGCCTGCTGCCGTCAGCTCCCGCGCCGCAGCGGGATCCGCCGCATATTGCGCGCGCAACCGCACGAGTCGGGTCGTCAAGATCGCCTGCTCGGCGGATGTGGCCTCGCGAGCGGTGGCGAGCCTGAAAGCAGTGTTCACGCGCTCGGCGTCCTTTGCGGAGGTCGCGAGCACGCGCTGCGCCATCACGCGCGCCGCCTCGACGAACGCAGGGTCGTTGAGCGTCACCAGCGCGTGCAGCGGCGTGTTCGTGCGGGCGACCTTCACGGTGCAGGTTTGCCGCGCCCCGGCATCAAAGAAGGTCGTGGGTCCGACGATCCGCCGCCAAAAAACATAGAGACTGCGCCGGTAGAGCGCGTCACCGTGATCCTGTTGATAGGTTTTTTTGCCAAACGTCGCCTCCTCCCAGATTCCCGCCGGCTGGTAGGGTTTGATCGCTGGACCACCCCGCGTCTCGTTGATCAGGCCGGCCGTCGCCAATGCTTGATCGCGAATCATCCACGAGGCCAGCCGCTGGCGGGGACCGCGCGCCAGCAGACGGTTTTCCGGGTCTCGTTCCTGCAAGGCAGGGGTCACGCGCGACGACTGGCGATAAGTCGCGCTCGTGACGATGCGCCGGTGCAGCGCCTTCATGTCCCAGCCGCTGGCGACAAACTCCGTCGCGAGCCAGTCGAGCAACTCGGGATGCGTGGGCGGTTCGCCCTGCACGCCGAAATCCTCCGCGGTTTTGACAAACCCCGTGCCGAAAAATGCCTGCCACGCGCGGTTGACCGTGACGCGTGCCGCGAGCGGATTTTCCGGTGACACGAGCCACCGCGCGAGATCAAGGCGGTTGAGGCGGCTTTGCACTGCAGGAGGGGCTTCAGGTCCCGATTCGTCGGCCGATCTTTCGGTCTTGCGGGGTGAAGGCACCCCGCCTTCAGCGGAGGACGCGCGTCGAAATATCGCCGGCACCGCGCCGAGCACCTTCACGTCGGTCTTCGCTTCGTAGTTTCCCCGGGTCAAAATAAACGTCTCACGGAGCTTCGGCAGCTCATCCATGATCATCACCTTCGTGATGTCGCTGTTCGCCGCGTCGCGCGCCCGCACGGCATCGAGCAGTTTCTGCAGCAATGCCGCGTAAACCGGATCCGGTTCGATTTCCTTGAAATGCGGGATGGCCTCCAGCAACCCGTCCACGCCCCGCCTCTTTGGCTCCGTCTTGGCCAGGGTCGCGCGGAGGTTGCCCGGTAATTTCAGCGCATCCGGCGCCTCTTCGAGCGGCGTGCCCTCCGGACGCGGAAACTTCGTCAACTCGAAAGCCGCGACCTCCTTCGCCACCGCGTCAATCTTCGCCCCGGCCGTCTTCACCCGCGCGCGCTCCTCGTCGGTCGACAGATCCAGCACTGGGAGCAGCTGCCCCCCGCGTTGGCTTCCGCTCGCGCCACCCGTCTCCGACATCTGGTTGAAGATGTCGTACATCGCGTAGTAGTCCTTTTGCGTAATCGGGTCGTATTTGTGATCGTGGCAACGCGTGCACGTGAACGTGCTGCCCAGCCAGACCGTCGCGGTGGTCTCGACACGATCGAAAACGTTTTCCACCCGCGTCTCCTCGGCGATGCGACCGCCCTCGCCGTTGAACATATTGTTACGATGAAATCCGCTCGCGATCTTCTGCTCCTGCGTCGCCCCCGGCAACAGGTCGCCGGCAAGCTGTTCGATCGTGAACTGATCGTAGGGCAGGTTCGCGTTGAGCGCGTTCACGACCCAGTCGCGCCACGGCCACATCGTGCGTTCGGGATCGCCCTGAAAACCGTTGGTGTCGGCATAGCGGGCCACATCGAGCCAGTCCCACGCCCAGCGCTCGCCATATCGCGGCGAAGTGATCAACCGGTCCACCACCCGCTCGAAAGCATCTGGGCTTCGGTCGGCGAGAAACGCCTCCACCTCTTCCGGCGTGGGCGGCAGCCCGGTCAAGTCCAGCGAGACGCGGCGGACCAGCGTCGCCCGCGACGCCGCTGGGGACGGCGCGAGCTGCTCCCGTTGGAGCCGTGCCCGTACAAAGGCATCGATGGGATTCGCGACCAAACGCGGAGATGAATTCGGCTCTCGCTGTCTCTCCTTCTCCCCCTCGCTCTGTCTTGCCGTCTCTCCATTTTCAGTTCCGGTTCCTGGAACGACCGGCCGCTGCGGCGGCACATACGACCAATGCGTCCCCCACGGCGCACCGGAGGCGATCCATTTTTTCAGCAATTCGATCTCGGCCGCCTTGAGCCGGCGGTTCGCCTTGGGCGGAGGCATCATTTCGTCCTCCTCCTTGCTCGTGATGCGCAAAAACAACTCGCTCCCCTCGGGCTTGCCCGGCGTGACGACGGTCACTTCCTCCCGCTGGCGAAACAATCCCTCGCGTTGATCGAGCCGCAGCTTCGCCTCCCGCGTCGCCGCATCAGGACCGTGACAGTGAAAACACGCGTCCGAAAGAATCGGGAGAATCTGCCGGTTGAAATCGATCGCTTCCGCGGCACGCGCGGCTGGCCAACCGCCCAGCAGGGCAAGCGCCAGTCGGGCGTGGGAACAAAGCGGGGTCATGAGTGGAAAGAAAGATACGTCCCGCGACGTTGAGTCAAACCCGCAGAGTGGTGATCAGTGAGGTGTTTCAACCGACGACTCAAAGACACTGGAATTGCACCGCAGCGCCCCGAGTGCCTCCCACAGATTCAGGTGGGAACTCCGGCCATCTGCGGCCTTTCTGAATCTGCGGGAGGCCCAAACCCCAGAAGGTCAGAAACCACGGATCACACGGATGAACACGGATGAACACGGATCAAGGCAGCAACCGTTGGTTATCGATCCGTGTTGATGCGTGTTGATCCGGGTAATCCGTGGTGGAGTTTTTCTTCGGTCGCTTGGTTGCGGTTGCCGCGTTGGGATCAAACCAGATTGCCGTCCGCTGCGAAGCGCGGTGCGTGCGGCTCGTCGAGCGCCGTGAGCGCCGGGCGCGATCGGACCTCGGCCCAGAGCGGCTCGGAGATTTCCAGCTCAGCCAGTGAGAGCGTATCCGCGATCCGCACGATGCGGGCGGCGGCCGGGTCGGCGAGCGGGAGCGACGCCAGCGCGCGCTCGATCGCCTCGCGATCGGTGTCGAAGTGAATCGGGGTCTTCGCGCACTGCGGCGTGAGCGAAGTGAGGGCATTGATGCCGGTGACCCGCGCGTCGATCGCGCGAATCAGGCGCGTGGTTGTCAGATCCGCCAGGCCAATGCCGATCCCGTTGCCGTGCGTCTCCGGGGTGAGATCCCGCACAAAAATCCGCCGGATAAAGGGCGCGGGCCGATTGTCGCGCCGCAACGAGCTGGAGTAGCCGTCCACGGAGCGACCAATCACGTTCGGATCCATGCCGGAGCCGCTGATGTTCTTGCCGATGCGGTCCACGATGAGGAGATCGATTTCATCGAACGGCAGCAGTGGCATGAGCGCGCGCGCCGCGGGGACCAGCACGTCTTCGGCGGTCGCCATTTCCTCGCGTGGCACGACGACGAGACGGGCGGTGTCGTGAAATTGATTCTCCAAGATCGCCACGCCTCCGAGGATCGGCACCGTGCGCAGGAGAACATCGGCGATGCCGCGAATGGCGCGTTCATGGCCGACGCGGCTGGCGGTCAGGTGCATCGCCGCCGCGCCGGTGCGTTTGCCCAGGCCGACGACGCACATCTTGAGCAGACCGCTGCCGAGCGTCGGGCTGTGGAAATCCGTGTGCGGCTTGATGCGGTTGATGAGCAGAATGCCCTTAGCCGCGAGCGCCTCGGTGCTGCAGTTCACCGGCGCGCCCTCGGCGGATACGCCGACCTCGCGCACGTCGAGCGAAGCGCGGACGGGCACGCCCATGGTTTTCTCCGTAATTCCATAGCTCGCCAGCACGTCACGCTGGCCCTCGGGCGTCGCGCCACCGTGGCTGCCCATCGCCGGAATAATGAATGGCTGCGTGCCCGCCGCGCGCAACTCGGCGAGGACCGCCAGGACGATTTCCGCGAGGTGCGTGATGCCGCGACTGCCGACGCCAACGGCGATGCGCGCCCCGGGCACGAGGCGCGGTCGCAGTTTCGCAAACTCAGCGGCCAGCGTCGCGCCGACATCGAGCGGCGGCTGCGCCGGGAAATTTTGCCGTACGTGAACGATGCGCGGGAGAACGATCATGGCGGACGAGGGTTCGGGTCAACTGGCGGGCAATGGGTAAAAGTTGATGGGCACCGCGGCACCTCATCCAGCAATTCCTACACCAGTATGCCTCTCACGACCTGCCCGTGGACGTCCGTGAGCCGGTACTGCCGGCCCTGGAATTTGTAGGTGAGCCGCTCGTGATCGATGCCCAGTTGGTGCAGGACCGTCGCCTGCAGATCGTGGATGTGCACGGGATGCTCGGTGACGTTGAATCCAAAATCGTCGCTCGCGCCGTAGGTGATGCCCGGTTTCACGCCCCCGCCGGCCAGCCAGAGCGAGAAGGCCTTGCCGTGGTGATCGCGGCCGAATTTTTCCCGACTGGCCTCTCCTTGGGCATACGGCGTGCGACCGAATTCGCCGCCCCAGATCACGAGCGTATCCTCCAGCAGGCCGCGTTGCTTGAGGTCGCGCACCAGGGCCGCGCTGGGCTGGTCGGTATCGCGGGCCAGGTTGGGCAGGTGCTCGTCCAGCCCGCCGTGGTGGTCCCAGTCGCGATGATACAGCTGAATGAAACGCACGCCGCGCTCGGCGAGCCGCCGGGCGAGCAGGCAGTTGCGCGCAAACGACCCGGGCTGCGTCACGTCGGGCCCGTAGCTTTCGAGCACCGCCGCCGGTTCGCCGGTCAGCTCCATCAGTTCCGGCACGCTCCGTTGCATGCGATAGGCCAGCTCAAATTGCTTGATGCGCGTCTCGATCTCGGGGTCGCCGCTCTGCGCGTGCTGCAGGCGGTTGAGTTCCGCGATGCTGTCCAACATCACCCGGCGGCGCTCCCGCGTGATTCCGGCGGGGTCGTTCAGATAAAGCACGGGTTCCCCGGCGCTGCGAAACTGCACGCCTTGGTGGGCGCTCGGCAGGAAGCCACTGCCCCAGAGGCGCGCGAGCAGGCCCTGCCCGGTGCGCTTCGCATTTACGGAAACGAGCACGACAAACGACGGCAGGTTTTCGTTCAGCCGTCCGAGACCGTAGTCGACCCAGGCGCCCATGCTCGGGCGTCCCGGCAGCTGGCTGCCGCTTTGAAAGAAGGTAATTGCCGGGTCGTGGTTGATCGCCTCGGTCTGCATCGAGCGGATCACGCAGAGTTCATCCGCGATCGCCCGCGTGTGCGGCAGCAGGTCGCTGATCGCGGTGCCGCAGTTGCCGCCCGGCTGAAAGTCCCACTTGCTCGGTTGCACGGCGAGGCGCGCTTGCGATGCGACCATGCCGGTGATGCGCTGACCGCGGCGGACCGAGTCGGGCAGGTCCTCGTTGAACCGCGCGCGCAGCACCGGCTTGTCGTCGAACAAGTCGAGGTGCGACGGTCCACCCGACTGGAAGAGGCAAATCACCCGCTTGGCCTTCGATGCAAAATGCGGAAGCCCCGGCTGACCATTGAATGAAGCTGGCGAAACGGAGAGAGGGGGCCTGCCTGCCAACGGCTCGGCGCCGGCCGGAGACGAGAGAGCCGGGAGTGCCTCCGCGCCGAAGAGCTGCGCGAGGGCGGCGGTGCCGAGGCCGAGTCCGGTCTGCGCGAGAAAGTCGCGGCGGGTGTGGAGGGCTTCGTAGCGGTGGCAGGACATGGGGTGGGCGGAAGACGGAGGGAGGGTGAGAATGAGAGATGGGGAGACGGGGAGAGAGGGAGACTTCGAAGACCAGGCCGTCATGCATTCATGAGGTGCTTGGCGCTCCTAAGCCAGGAGTCCTTGAACGCCTGTATGTGTTGTAAGCTGGTCATGTTTCAGAAAAGTCCCGTGGTCTTGTGGTCCGTAGTCCCGTGGTCTGAGGCGCAGCCTCGCTAGTTCTTCGTGATCGTTTCATCGAGGCTCAGGAGCATGCTGGCGAGGCTCATCGCGGCGGCGAGGTCGGCCGGCACCAGGGACGCATCGATCGGCGAGCCGCCAATTCCGAGGAGTTTGGCGGCATCGTCGGGGTGCGCGGCGAAGTCAGCGCGCAAACGGGCAAACGTCTCCGCCAAGACCCTGGCCTCGCCGCCGCCGGCCTTCCGGCCCGTCGCGAGCCGAAAAGCGTGATCCACCCTCGTGCGATCATCGGCGCCGCCTTCGCGCAAAACCCGTGCCCCGAGTTGCCGGGCCGCTTCGAGGTAACCCGGTTCGTTCCAGAGCGTGAGGGCCTGCAGCGGCGTGTTGGTCCGCGCACGACGCACTGTGCAGAATTCGCGATCCGGCGCATCGAAGCCGGTCATCGCGGGATGCGGCATCGTGCGCTTCCAAAAGGTGTAGAGGCTGCGGCGATAGAGTCCCTCACCGGCGCTCAGCGTCCACTTGGTGCCGGGGTACTCGGCGCCGACCACGATGCCTTCGTAGAGTTTTTCCGGCTGATAGGGATGTACGCTCGGTCCGCCGATTCGCGGCACCAGCAGCCCGGAGATCGCGAGCGCCTGATCCCGGATCAACTCCGCCGGCAACCGCACGCGCGGGCCGCGGGCGAGCAGCCGGTTCTCCGGATCGCGGGCCACGAGCTCCGGCGTGGTGGCGCTGCTCTGGCGATAGGTCGCGGAGAGAAGAATCGTCCGGAACAACGCCTGCACGTTCCAGCCCCCGTCGACGAACTCCCGCGCCAACCAGTCGAGTAATTCCAAATGGCTCGGCCATTCGCTCTGGGATCCGAAGTCTTCGAGCGTTTTCGCCAGGCCCGTGCCGAAGAGCTGCGCCCAAAAGCGATTCACCACCACCCGGCCGGTGAGCGGATGCCCCGGCAGCGTGAGCCACTGCGCGAGGCCGAGACGGTTGCGCGGCGCACCCGCCGGCCACGGGGCGAGCAGGGCCTCCGGCGCACCCGGCTCAACCGGATCGGACGGCGCATCGTAGCGCCCGCGCGCGAGCACGAAGGCCGGACGCGGCTGCGGCATTTCCTCCATGACCATCGCGGTCGGCAGGCTGCGGCGCAGCGCGAGATGCTGCGCCCAAAGCTCATCCCGTTGCGCCACGAGCTCCCGCGTGGCGGCCGATCCGGCCAGGAGCGCGTCGCGGAGCCAGCGCTCGGGAGGCGCGAGGACGGCCGGCGGGCTCGCCTTCACCGCCTCGGCGCTCACGCGCTCCGTCACGTGTCGCAGCGCGTAGGGCAGCGCGGCGGCCACGAAACCCGTGTGAATCTCAGTGGCGCTGAGCGCGCGGGGAAAACTGCGCAGCTCATCGAGGGCCCCGCGCCAGCGCGCGCCATCTTTGGCGTTGTCCGCTCCGAGTAGAAAATCCCGCTTCGGCGGTTCACCCGGCAGACCGTCGTGAAACACGCGCGTCGCCAGCTCCGCGCCATCGACATAAACCCGCACCGCCGCGGCGATTTTCCCTCCGGCGTAACTGACCGCGACGTGACGCCACTCGCTGTGGCGGATCGCCGCTCCCTCGGTGCGCACCACGACGGCATAGGCTGGGAAACGCTCGCTGAGCCGCACTTCGAATTCACCGTCGATCAGGCGGAGTTCGCGGCCCCGGCCGTAGGATGCGTCGGCCGGCGAACCGAGGTGGTTGAGCGAAGAGATCAGGGCGACGTCCCGCGGATTGTCGGCGTCCGGCCGGAGCCACAACGCAAGCGTGACTCCCTCCTTGCCTCGAAAATCCAGTCTTTCCGGTGGAATCATCACGGGCGGCTGCGCCGGATCGCTTCGCCACGAGAGCCCTGCGACACCGTCGGCCGCGGTTTCCGTTTCCACCAACGCGGCGCCTACCGGCTCAGCGGGGCTCGCCGGGGCGGCGGCAAGCAGAGCCTCGACGGCCGTCGGCGCGTCCGCCGGCCAACGCCACGCGTCCAGATGCGGCTGCAATTTTTTCGCGACCTCGGCGAGAGCGCGCTCCTGCGTCTCGAGCGCCGCCCGCTGCTCGCGCGTCGGCGCGGGGATCATCGGAATTGCATTGGCCACGCGACCGTCCTCTCCGAGTTCCGGCACGTTGTTGAAGAGGGCGAAAAGCCGGTAGTAGTCGCGCTGCGTGACCGGGTCGAATTTGTGATCATGACAGCGCGCGCATTCCATCGAGAGCCCGAGCCACGCGGTGCTGAAGGTGCGCACCCGGTCCGCCACGTACTCGACGCGATACTCCTCGTCGATGATTCCGCCCTCGCTGTTGATGACGTGATTGCGTCCGAAGCCGGTGGCGATGCGCTGCTCGAGCGTGGGCTGCGGCAGGAGATCGCCCGCCAGCTGCTCGGTGACGAAGCGATCGTAGGGGAGATTGGCATTGAGCGCTTCGATGACCCAATCGCGCCAGCGCCACATCGTGCGGGCGGAGTCGTTGTTGAATCCGTGGGTGTCGGCGTAGCGTGCCGCATCGAGCCACTCGATTGCCTGGCGTTCGCCGAAATGGGGCGAGGCGAGCAGACGATCGACGGCGCTCGCAAAGGCGGGCTCGCCGCGGCGGCCAACGTCCGCGCTAAAATCATCCAACTCCCGCAGTGTCGGGGGCAGTCCGATGAGGTCGAAGCTGGCGCGCCGCAACCAAACTTCGGGCGCCGCTGCGGTGGAGGGTGCGAGGCCCTCGCGTTCGAGTCGCGCGAGCACGAACCGGTCGATCGCCGTGCGCGGCCAGGCCGTGGCCCGCACCGGCGGCAGGGGGCGTCGCACCGGCACCTCGAAGGCCCAGTGCCTCTGGTACGGCGCGCCCTCGGCGATCCATTGCCGCAGCAGGGCGGCTTGCGGGGGCTTGAGGCTCTTGTGCGACTCGGGCGGCGGCATCATCTCACTCGGCTCGCGCGAGGTGATGCGCCGGATCATTTCGCTCTCCCCGGGTTGGCCTGGCACAATCGCGGCGATTCCATCCCGGGGCGTTGTGGCGACTCCGCGGTCGTCGAGCCGCAGTTTCGCTTCACGCTTCGCGGGGTCCTGACCGTGACACTGAAAGCAGTTTTCCGAGAGAATCGGCCGGATGTCGCGGTTGAATTCGAGCAGAGCCGCCCGCCCGTCAGAGCCAGCGGTGACTGCGCTGACCACCAGCAGGCAAACGGGAAATTCTCGGGAAAAAACTCGCACGTGGGGAAGGAGGAGAACGTATGACGGGCGGCGGCGGGGTGCGCGAGCTTTGTGCAAAGCGCATCACTACCGGACGAGACGCAGCCTCAGACGGTCCAGACCCTGCCGGGCATCTACAAGGGACAGGTCAATTGCGGGCATCTACAAGGGACAGGCTAACTATACCTAAATTCGGGTATACCCAACGCTGTTCACGCCGACGCAGGACGGCAGCCTCGTGGCTATGAGACAGGCGCGCATCAAAATTTTGCCGGCAGAGAGCGAGGCGGCGTACCACTGCGTCACTCGCACAGTGAACGGGGAGTGGCTGTTCGATGACGTGGCCAAAGAGATCCTCCGCCGACAGATCTGGCAGGTGGCGGACTTTTGTGGCGTGCAGATCGTGACCTACGCGATCATGTCGAATCACTTCCACGTGCTGCTCAATGTGCCGCGGCAGGCTCCAGTTTCCGACACTGAACTTCTGCGACGCTACAAGGTCCTTTACCCCAAGCCCACCAAGCACCAATCCGCGCGTCTCGCGGTCGTCGAAGCCGAGCTGGCCACCAACGGTCCCGAAGCCCTTGCCTGGCGGCAGCGCCAGCTCGCGCTGATGGACGACGTCTCGCAGTTCATGAAATTGCTAAAGCAACGGTTCTCGATCTGGTTCAACAAGTCGCACCAGCGTTTCGGCACGCTGTGGGCTGAGCGCTTCAAGAGCGAACTGCTGGAAAGCGAGGATCGGTTGAAGCAAACCATCGCCGCCTACATTGATCTCAATTGCGTGCGCGCCGGACTCGTCACTGATCCCAAGGACTATCGCTTCTGCGGGTACGCGGAGGCGGTGGCGGGTGGCGCGGCTGCCCAAGCGGGCATCCGCTCCGTAACGGGTGGCCACGCCTGGGATGAGTCACAGGCTCACTACCGCGAGGTGCTCTTTGGCACCGGGGCCGGAGCCCGCGAGCAGGCGGCGACCATTTCCGCGGCCGATTTGCAGCGCGTGATCGACGAAGGCGGCCGACTGCCACTTTCAACCGTCCTACGGTGTCGGCTCCGCTATTTCACGGATGGAGGCGTGCTGGGCAGCCGGGCCTTTGTCGAGTTGCAGCTGGCCAAGTACCGCCAAACGACCTGCCGCCGAGAGCGCACCGCAGCGCGCGCATTGCCGACATGGACCGATTGGGGCGACTGGGCGACGCTGCGCGGACTGCGGCAGCGCGCGTTCGGGTAGCGCCAGCAGAATCCACGAAAAAGCAAAAGGGAGAGTTGAGGGTTGGCGCCTCGCGCCACTCGCATTATTGTCTCGCAGCGGTGCTGAAGAGCGGACGGCCCCGCCTGCGCGAGTTCGGCGCAGCGCCCGGCGACCGTGCGCCGTGACCGCCGTGGGTCACATCCGTTTCTGTCCATGCACCCAGAATCGAAATCGTGCGAGCCGGCACGAAGCTCAAAAGCACCCAATGAGTAAGGGACAGGTCGAATCACGACTTCCCAAAAGGGACAGGCTATTCACACACGAGCACAGAAGGGACAGGCTATTCCGTGACGCGCCCCCGACGACGCGCCCCCGGGGAATGCATTCTAATCCTTTGACCGCTGCGTTCATGCTGTCTGCGGCCGCCGCAGAAGAATTTTCTGGGCAGCGGGCCGCGCGCGGCTGATTCTTGACCCGTTCGGCACGGTTGGCGTCAAACGCGCACGGACTCGGCGCGGCACGACCGCAGCTCAATCTTCTCAACTCTCTCCCTCGATGCACACTCCCCTCACCCGTCGCACCGTCCTGAAACGCGGCCTCGCCGGCATCCTCGCCTACGGCGTTGCCCCGAACTTTTTTCCGGCCTCGCTCTTCGGCAAAAGCGCACCCAGCAACCGGCTCAGCCTCGGCCTGGTTGGCAACGGCCTGATCTGCTCGGCGCACATTGGCACGCTCCTCGACCTGACGGACGACTGCCGGATTGTCGCGACCTGCGACGTGATGCGCAGCAAAGCCGAGAAAGCCCGTGACCGGATCGAGACTTCGTACGGCAAGTCCAAGGACAGCGGGAGCCGCGCGAGCGGGGTGGACATCCTCACGACGCATGAGGAACTGGTCGCGCGCGACGACATCGACGCGATCTTCGTCTGCACTCCGGACCACTGGCACGCAGCCGTCGCGGCCGCCGGCATGCGCGCCGGCAAGGACGTCTATTGCGAGAAACCCCTCACCCTCACCGTCCGCGAGGGCCGCACGCTGGTCGAAACCGCCCGCCGCCACGGGCGGATCCTCCAGACCGGCACGCAGCAGCGTTCGAACAAGTCATTCCGCAAGGCCGCCGAGATCGTGCGCAACGGCTGGATCGGTGACATCAAACTCATCCGCACAAGACTCGGGACCTTTCCCCCTGCCCTCCCCCTCCCCGAGGAACCTACGCCGGCCGACTTCAATTACGATCGCTGGCTCGGCCCGACCCCGTGGCGGCCGTACAACGAAAAACGGGTGAAGGGCGACTACGGCGGCGGCTGGCGCTGCTTCTTCGAGTACGGCGGCCGCAAGAACGGCGATTGGGGCGCCCATCATTTCGACATCATCCAAAACGCCCTCGGCATGAATCACTCCGGCCCGGTCGGGTTTATTCCCAAAGGGTTTGAAGGCTGCCAATTCCAGACCCACGTCTACGCCAACGGAGTCAAGGTCGAGCGCGATGACGACCTGGCGAAATCCATGATCGAATTTCAGGGCACGAAGGGCATCGTCTGGGTCTCGCGCGAAGACTTTCTCGAGACCGATCCTCCCGAACTCGCGGCCCGCCCGCTGCGCGCCGAGGACACCCACCTCGACGCGAGCGACAACCACCATCTGGATTTCTTCGATTGCATCCGCACGCGCCGGCATCCCATCGCCGACGTGGAAATTGGCCACCGCAGCGCCACCGTCTGCCACCTCAACGTCATCGCGGCGCAAGTCGGCCGCGCCATCCGCTGGGATCCGAAGACCGAGGAAATCGTCGGCGATCCCATGGCCGCCAGCCTCCTCGATCGCCCGCGCCGCGCAGGGTACGTGCTGTGATTCCACCGTGCTGAATCTTTCTCGGAGACGGCGTGCCCCACCCGGCTTTCTCCGTATCGGGTAAGGGCACCCGGCCCCCAGGTAACCAAATCGCTTCCACCATGATTCGCCTGATATTGATCTCTTTCGTTCTCCTCTCGGTTGCACTGCGTGCGGCCGACACCCCGCCGGCCATCGCCAGCCTCACCTACTCCGGTGACCAAGCCGCGCTCGTGGCCCTCGACGCCGAGCTCGCCACCGCCGGCCAGGACACCGCGAACCTCGCCGCGCTCGAGACCCGCCTTCTCGCGATTCTGCGCCGCAGCGACGCGACGTTTGCCGCCCGCCAGGCCATCTGCCAGCGACTCGGCGCGATTCTCGCCCAGTCGGCACCGAAGGCCACCACCGACGGTTACAAGCCGCTCGGTACGATGCTGCTCGACGACCGCGATTCCGATCTCGCCCGCCTCGCACTCGACCCCGCTCCCGGCGCCGTCGTCGAATCGATGTTCACCGGCGCCCTCGCCAAGACAAGCGGGCGCACGCGTCTCGCCCTCATCGACACCCTGGCCCGTCGTCGCGTCGGGAACGCGGTGCCCGCCTTGACCGGGCTTCTTTCCGATAAAGATGGAGCCACCGCGACCGCCGCGGCACGCGCCCTCGGCGAAATCGGCACGCCCGCCGCCGAAGCGGCCCTCCGTGCCGCCAAGAACCCTGCCCCCGCGACGGTCGGCCAGGCCCGCTTGCAGGCGACCTCGCGGCTTCCGGCCGCCGACGCGCAGCGCGTGTCACGCGAATTGCAGGACGACAAGAAACTCCCGGCCGCGCTGCGCGCCGCGGCCTTTCGTCGCTCACTCGATCTCGACCAGGCCAGCTCCGCCGCGCGCATCGCCAGCGCACTCGCGACCAGTGACTGGCTGTTCAAGCAGGTCGCGCTCGAGGCGGCCAGCGAGGCCCTTACGCCCGATCGCGCCGGTGTGCTCATCGCGAAACTCGCCACGTGGGACTCGCCGACCCAGGCCGCCGTCATTGCCATTCTCGCTCGGGCCGGCGAGGTCCGTGCGGTGCCCGCAGTCGTTGTCGCCACCAAGCACGCCAGTGCCGGGGTCCGCACCGAAGCCTTCGCCGCCCTCGGTTTTCTGCCGGGCAACCGCGACATCGTCACCCTCCTCGCCACGGCCGCGGCCGGGGGCGAGAATGCCGACGTCAAGACTGCCCGCCAAAGCCTGACCCGGCTAAACGGTCCGGGTGTTGCCGCGGCGATTCTGGAGGGCGCGGAGCACGGCGCGGCCGGCCTCCGCCCGGTGTTTCTCGATCAACTCGCCCAACGCCACATGACCGAGAGTCTGCCCCTGCTCTTGAAATGCCGCACCGAAGCTCAAGCCACAATCCGCGCCGCTGCGGTGGGCGCGCTCGGCGACCTCGCACCGTTTTCAGAACAGCCCGCCGTCCTTGCCTGGGCCATCGCCGCAGCCGACGAGGGCGAGCAAACCCGGGCGCTGCGCGCCTTGGTGAACGTGACCCTGCGCAATCCGGCGGTGGCCGAACGCGGCCGGGCCATCTATGCAGCTCTCGCGGGCGCCGAGGTGGAAATTGCGCTGCGCCTGATGCCCGTGCTTACCCGCCTGGGCGGGGCCGCCAGCGCCGATTGCGCCGCGCTGCTCGCGGTCCGCAATGACGCCAAGGTGGCAACGGCCGCCGCCGAGTCCCTCGGTCGCTGGTCTGATGTCACGGCGGTACCCGCCCTCGTCACCGTGGCGGAGACGGCCGCCGTTCCCTCCTTGCGGAACTCCGCACGCGAAAGCGCCATTCGCTCCCTGGAACGTACGCGCGACCGTTGGACCCCATCGACCACCGCGCTCGTCGCCCGCCTCCTCGCGTCCACCACCAATGCCATTCCCCGCCGGCAACTCCTCGCGCTCCTGGCTCGCGCCAGCGACCAACCCGCGGTCGATCTCGCCGAAACGCTGCAAGCTGACCCCACACTCGGGGAGGACGCGCGCTATGCCGCCGCCGCAATCAAGGCGGCGCTGGCCGGCGCGCCCATACTGCGGGCGGCGCCCGCGGCGGGCATCTCCAACGCCACCGACGGCAAGACCAGCACCCGCTGGAGCGCGCCTTCACACGGTGAGGAGTGGGTCGAGATCGACTTCCGCGTGAGCCGCCCGCTACGACGCCTCACACTGGATCAGACCGGCCGTGCGGCGGAATTTCCCGAACATTTCGAAGTGCACGTGACCGATGACCCAGAGACTCCCGGACCGGTGATCGTCAAAGGCCAGGGTCAGCGCAACAAGACGGTGATCGACCTTCGCGCCGGCACGAAGGGTCGCTACGTGATCATCAAAAACACCGCCGAGCGCAAAGACACCCCATGGGCCATCTGCGAACTTTACGTGGATTAAGCGGCTTCAGGCGCACCACCCCGCTGCTCCGTCACCGCGCCACGCGCTGAGTGACCCCGGCCGCGACGGCAGTCTTCGAACATTGCACTTTTGAACTTTTGCCGGTTTCCGATTTCCGAAGCCGCTCCCTCAATCGTATGAACCACTCGGCCCCGTTTGTCTTCGTTGCCTGGATCAGCCTTTCCACCGCGGGTTTCGGCGCGACCTTTCCGTTCGCCGAAGCCACCATTGACGACCTGCAACGCCGGATGGCGGCCGGCGAACTCACCGCCAGCGCGCTGGCACAGGCTTATCTCGACCGCATCGCTGCGGTCGATCAGGCCGGACCGAAGCTCAACTCCGTCATCGAGGTGAATCCGGACGCTCTGGCGATCGCCGGACAAATGGATGCCGAACGCAAAGCCGGCAGGGTGCGCGGGCCGCTGCATGGCATTCCCGTGTTGATCAAGGACAACATCGCAACTGCGGACAAGCTGGAGACGACAGCCGGCTCGCTCGCCCTCGTCGGACAAAAACCGCCGCGGGATGCGCACGTCGTCGTCCGGCTGCGCGAGTCCGGCGCGGTGATTCTGGGCAAAACCAACCTGAGCGAGTGGGCTAATTTTCGGGGCGAAAAATCGGTGAGCGGCTGGAGCGGGCGGGGAGGTCAGACGGCCAATCCCTACGTGCTCGATCGCAGCCCTTCCGGATCGAGTTCGGGATCCGGCGCGGCGGTGGCGGCCAATCTTTGCGTGGCGGCCATTGGCACGGAAACCAGCGGCTCCATCATTTCGCCATCGTCGATCTGCGGAATTGTGGGCGTCAAGCCGACCGTCGGCCTGGTGAGCCGTACCGGGATTATTCCCATCGCGGCCTCATTCGACACCGCCGGGCCGATGACGCGAACGGTGCGCGATGCCGCTCTGGTGCTCGCGGCGCTGACCGCTGCGGATCCGCACGACCCGGCGACCCACGAAGCGCCGGCCGGCATGGCCGCGATTATGGCCGGCGCACTTCCCGGCCAGGCGTTGCGCGGCGCTCGCATCGGCGTGCTGCGGGGAAGTTTTCGCCCGACGCTCGACGACGTGATTTTAGACGCGCTCAAGGTGCTGCGCGCTGCGGGTGCCGAGGTGATTGAGGTGGGGAATCTGCCCACCAACTTGCGCTCCACCGAGGTCATGCTCTACGAGATGAAAGCGGGACTGAATGCGTATCTCGCGACGCTGGGACCCGACGCGCGGATGAAGACCCTTCCAGATCTCCTCAAGTTCAACGAGGACAACTGGGCGAAAGAGATGCCACTTTTTGGGCAGCAGCGTTTTTCCCAGGCCCAGGCGAAAGGGCCGCTGACAGATCCCGCCTATCTTGACGCGCTCGCAGCCTGCCGGCGCGTGACGCGAGCGGAGACCATCGACGGCCTCATGGAACAGCACCGGCTCGACGCGCTCGTGTCGATCGCCGCCGCCCCGGCCGGGCTGATTTCACCCGCCGGCACGCCCGATCCCATCTTCGGCGAAAGAGGGCCGTCCGGTGGTGGCGCGAGCACGGCAGCGATTGCCGGGTATCCGAGTGTCACGGTGCCAGCCGCACAGGTGCGAGGATTGCCGGTGGGAATCCTGTTTTTCGGACGGGCTTGGAGTGACGCCAAACTGCTCGCGCTGGCCGCAGATTTCGAAGCGAGGACGCGCGGACGTCGAGAACCGCACTTTCGGCGGACGATCGCCCAGGAAGCGGCGGGGAGCAGATGACGGGCGGCGTCACCACCGGTGCGGTGTCAGCCGCATGCCATCGGCGGCCGGGAAAGGGCCGTTCCTTCCAACCGTCGGCCCCAGCCCCCGGAGGGGCCTTCAGCCCAACTCTCCCGCACTTTCTCATCGCCACCCCGCGCCGCGATGTGACGTGATCCCCTCCCATGCCGCTCGCCTTCTGGGTTCACGATCTTGATCCGTTTTTCATCAAGTTCACCGAGAATTTCGGGATCCGTTACTACGGGCTGGCCTATCTCGCCGGCTTCCTGACCGCGTCTGGTCTGCTGCTTCTCTATCATCGGTGCGGTCGCTCGCCGTACGGACTCAACACCATAACCGACCTGATGACGGCCATCGTGTTTGGCGTGCTGCTCGGCGGACGCCTGGGCTACTTTCTGCTCTACCAGATCGATCTGCTGCGCTCGGATCCTTTGGGAATCTTGCGGGTGTGGGAAGGCGGCATGGCGAGCCACGGCGGCTTCATCGGCGTGCTGCTGGCGCTGTGGTGGTGGGCGCGCCGCCACCAGGTGTCCACGCTGCACGTGGCCGATTTGGTCGTGACGACGGCACCGGCCGGCCTGCTGTTCGGTCGGGTTGCGAACTTCATCAACGGAGAACTCGTCGGCAGAGTCTCAACGGCTCCGTGGGCGGTGATTTTTCCGCACAACGAAATTGATCGCGGCCTGCGCAGCGCCCTGCCGCGCCACCCCTCGCAGCTCTACAATGCCACCCTCGAAGGCGTGCTCCTGCTCGCCTACATGCAGTGGCGTTTCTGGCGCAGCACCGCGGTGCGGGATCAGCCAGGGCGCCTGAGCGGGGAATTTCTCATCGCCTACGCCATCGTTCGGATGATCGGGGAGCAGTTTCGCGAACCGGACGCGTCCCTGGTTTTTGGCCTCAGCCGCGGGAGTTTCTATTCGATCTTCCTCGTGATCGCCGGCGTGTATTTGGTCGCGCGGACCCGGCGACCGGCCGCCACGCGATAGCACGCCAAGTTGAGTTCTGCTTCGCGCCAAATCGCAGGCCGCGTTTTTCGCAGGCCGGTTGCCTCAACTTTGTCGCATGAATTCGCCGATGAACTGGTCGACGTTTTTCCCCGACACCTGACAGTCGATTTCCCGGCGCAGACCGTGGACGTGCTGGGTGAGTTGCAGGGTCACACCCAGGCGCTGGGCGAGTTGCGCGATCGGCCGCGCCCGTCGTTGCCACAGCCAGCACGTCAGTCCCACAGAGATGGGCTTGCCAGACCCACGCTCGCCCTTGGTCGTTGTCGGTTGCATTTGTTGGGAGCCATTGCAGCTGAAACCGAGCCAAGATCCGCGATAAACCAAGAAATTTGTCACCCGCCAAATTCGGGGATGCACGTCGGTTGCGACGACCCCGGTTTTCCCGCGGGGATTTGCGCGCGCCACCGCGAAGCAAATCCCGCAATGGCGGGCATCCCCGCGATCCCACCGGCCTGACATATTTTGTGAATTTATCCGTGTTCATCCGAGTATTCCGTGGTTGAATGAGCGCTCCCATGAACTGGTCACGCTTCAAGACTCATTTTCATCACTACGCCGATCTCGGCGTCTCGCTCGACATCTCGCGGATGCCGTTTCCCGACGATTTTCTCGCGTCGATGGAGCCGCAGATGCAGCATGCCTTTGAGGCGATGAAAAGATTGGAAGCCGGTGCCATCGCCAATCCCGACGAGAAGCGCATGGTCGGCCACTACTGGTTGCGCGCGCCGCAACTCGCGCCTGACCCGGCAATCAGCCACGAAATCACCACCACCCTGGCCGCCATCAGGGAGTTTGCCGCCAAGGTCCACGCCGGCGGGATCGCCGGCCCCAAGGGCAAATTCAAGCATCTCCTCGTCATCGGGATCGGCGGCTCCGCCCTCGGCCCGCAACTCGTCCATCACGCCCTCGGCCACCCGCGCAAGGACAAGCTGGCGGTGTCGTTCTTCGACAACACGGATCCCGACGGGATCGACTACGTGCTCGCGAGCCTGCGCGGCCAGCTCGCCCGGACGCTGGTTGTGGTGATTTCGAAATCGGGTGGCACGGCGGAAACACGCAACGGCATGCTCGAGACCATCGCGGCTTTCCGGGCCGCGGGCCTGGATCACACGAAGCAGTTCGTCGCGGTCACCGGGGCGGGGTCGAAGCTCGACGTCATCGCCCGGCAGGAAGGCTGGCTCGCCCGCTTCGCGATGTGGGACTGGGTGGGTGGCCGCACCAGCGAGTTGAGTGCCGTCGGCCTCCTGCCCGCCGCCCTCCAGGGTCTCGACATCCAGGCGATGCTCGATGGCGCTGCGGCCATGGATGAAGTCACGCGTTATCCGGTCACCGCCCAGAACCCGGCCGCGCTCCTCGCGCTGATGTGGTATTTCGCGACCAACGGCCGGGGAGCGAAGGACATGGTGGTGCTGCCGTACAAGGACCGGCTGCTGCTCTTTTCCCGCTACCTCCAGCAACTCGTGATGGAGTCGATCGGCAAGGAATTCGACCTCGAGGGTCGGGTCGTCAACCAGGGTCTCGCCGTCTACGGCAACAAGGGATCGACCGACCAGCACGCCTACGTGCAGCAATTGCGCGAGGGCGTGAACAATTTCTTCGTCACCTTCATCGAGGTGCTCAAGGACCGCGAGGCAAAGGCTTCGCTCGAGGTTGAGCCGGGCGTCACCTGCGGCGACTTTCTGCAAGGCTTCTATCTCGGCACCCGCGATGCCCTGAGCGAAAAGGACCGCCACTCGATTACCATCACGCTCACCGACGTGTCGCCGCGATCGCTCGGCATGCTCATCGCGCTCTACGAACGCGTCACCGGGCTCTATGCCTCGCTGGTCGGTATCAACGCCTATCATCAGCCCGGCGTGGAAGCGGGCAAAAAGGCCGCGGGCGCAGTGATCGCCCTGAAGCTCAAACTCGCCGCCGCGCTCCATGCAGCCCCGGGACAGTCCTTCAGCGCGGAGCAACTCGCGGCGCAGGTCGGCACGCCGGAGAAGGCGGAACTGGCCTTTAAGATTCTTGAACATCTGGCGGCCAACAAGGGCAGCGGCGTGAAGAAACGGGCGCGCTCCCCGGCGTTTGCGTCGACTTATCGCAGCTCATGATGCCGGCCGCCCGCAGGCCGGTGCTTTGCCCGGATGATTCACTGGCCAACTGAAATATTCGAAGAAGATGAAATTCCTGATATTTGGGGCCCGATGCGCGATGCCCGATTTCAAGATTTCCGAGAGCCTTCGGCCGCAGTTGCCGCGTTGGGCTGATATTAATCTATTTCGATCATGTTTGGCGACGATTTCGCCCGTTCCCGCAGGAGCGGCGGTTTCCCAACCGCCGAAGGACCGTCGGCCGACCGTATTTGGGCGGTTGGGAAACCGCCCCTCCTTCGGCCGCAATTGCGGCGTTGGAAAGTCGTCAGGTTAACGTCGGCCCCTGACGGCCTGCCACCCCACCATGCACCGCCTGCCGCTGATCCTCTGCCTCGTGGCGTTGCTGGGCTCGACGCTGTCTGCCGTGCTCTACTTTCGCATCGGCAACTCCAAGCAGATGCTTGAGCTCCGGCTCAACGACGTCACGGCACGCGCCGCCCGGCTCGATGTCGATCTGGCCACGGCGAACGGGCAGAACAGCGCGCTGGGAACCCGGGTCGCTTCCCTCGACGTCGAACTCACGCGGGCGAAGGGAAAACTCGAGACGGCCGAGGCGCGCGCCGCCCAACTCGACCGCCACCTGTCCGATACCAAGAGCGTCCTCGCGGTTTACGAAGGCACGACGCGCGCCCTCGGCGACGAGGTCGCCGCGCACCGCCGGGATCTCGACGCGAGCCGGGCCTCGAATGCCTCGCCGGAGGCCGTGCAGGCATACAAGAACACGGTGGCTGAGCTCGAACGCCAGCTGGCCACCGCCCGGAACGGCGCCGCGCTGCCCTCCGCCGCCGGGGCCTCCACCGCCGTCTTCTCCAGCCGGGCCGGTCGCGCCACCGTGCTGACGGTGGGCGCGCAAAATGCCTTTGTCGTGCTGAACTTCGGCTCCGCCCGCGGGGCTCAACTTGGGCAGAAACTCTCCGTCCACCAAGGAAACGCCACGGTGGCGACCGTGCAGATTAGTGACGTCCGGGCCAATTTTTCCGTCGCCCAGGTGCTGCCGGAAAGCTTGCGAGGGGTCTTGCAGAAAGGCGATTCTGCCGTATTGATTCGGTGAATCATGAGTTACCTTTCAAAACGAATCTTTGCTCTTGTCGTCCTCGCGCTTGGTGCCCTTGCCGCCGGTTGCAGCACCAACGCTCCGAAGCAGACCTCGATTCCGTGGAGCCGCCCCGCCGGTTGGGAAGGCCAGATCCCCGGCATGGGCCAGCCGAGCGGCCGCTAGGTTTTCGCTGCGCGAAAACCTAAGTGACTGGTTCGAGGTCACCCATCGCAGGTTCCGAGAATTCCCGCATGGGTGAAGTCTCCGACGCCGGTGATTTGCACGAAGTTCCGAGTTCAGGTTTTCGCACAGCGAAAACCTCGCTCACTCCGCTGCCCGGTCATCTTTATGTGGTGGCGACGCCCATCGGCAATCTGACCGATCTCACTGAGCGCGCACGGGCAATCCTTGGCGCCGTCGATCTGGTCGCGTGTGAGGATACGCGGACGACCGGCGCGATGCTGACACGAATCGGCCTGCGCAAGGAACTGTTCCCCTACCACGAACACAACGAACTCGACGCGGCGGACCACCTCGCAAACCAGGTCGCGGCGGGCAAGTCCGTCGCCGTGGTCAGCGATGCCGGCACACCTTCGATCAGCGATCCCGGTTTCCGGGTCGTACGCGCCTGCCGCCGGCGCGGCCTGCCCGTCATTCCCGTGCCGGGTCCCTGTGCGGTCACCGCCGTCCTCAGCGCGAGCGGCCTGCCCACCAACGGATTCTTGTACGTCGGTTTTCTGCCGCCCAAGAGCGCCGCGCGCATCGCGTTTTTCGAGAAATACCGCGCTTTCGACTACACCATCGCCCTCTACGAAAGCTGCCATCGCATCGACAAGGCCGTCGCGGAAATCGTGGCCACCCTCGGACAGACGCGGGTGGTCTGCGTCGCCAAGGAAGTCACCAAGCTGCATGAGGCGTTCTTCGTCGGCCCGGCCGCCGACGTGCAGGCGCGCCTCGCCAGGGCGAGCCTCAAGGGCGAATTTGTCCTGCTGATTGCGCCGATTGAGTTCGAGCTGTAGCGCCCCGCGGCGCGTCCGGGAGGAACGGCGGCTCGTCCACCTCTGGCGTGATTTCCCAGCCGCCGGCGGGGCCTGGCACGGGCGCTTGGGCAAGCGCCCCTCCCCGCGAACGTGAAAAACGAAATCTTTCCTTCCGTTCCGTCCATGTGTTCCGTGGGCCCATGTCTCCGGGCGCGATCGCCGTCATCGATATCGGCAGCAACTCCATCAAGGTGCTCGTGGCCACCCGGTCAGACGGGGGCGACCTGCGCCCCCTGCTCTCCCGCACCCTCGACGCCCGCATCAGCGCCGGCCTCAGCCACGCCGCGCCCCAGTTGAGCGAAGCCGGCATGGAGCGCGGCCTGCAGGCCGTGCAGGCGTTGCTGGCGGACGCCGCGAAATTTTCGCCAACGCAGACGAGGTTGGTAGCCACCAGCGCCGTGCGCGACGCGCAAAACGGCGACGAGTTCCGCCGTCGCGTACGCGCCGCCACCGGTCACGACATCCGGATTCTATCCGGCGACGAGGAGGCCAACCTCATCGGGCGTGGCCTGGCCGCGGATCCCGCGCTGCGCGGCCTGTGCGATTTCTACGTCTTCGATCTGGGTGGCGGCAGTCTCGAATGCCTCGCGTTTCGCGCGCGCCGCATCGAACAGGCGATCAGCCTCCAACTCGGCTGTGTGCGCTTGACCGAAAAATTCGTGCCCGATCCGTCGCAACCGCTGACCGCGGCCGCCCGGGACGCGGTGACGGCGCACACGCGGGAGACGATCGCGCGCTCGGGTTTTACCTATTCGCTGCCGACCGGCGCCGTCGCGATCGGTACCGGCGGGACCGTCGCCACCGTCCGCGCCATCCTCGGCGCCCGCGACGGGAAACCGTTTGAGGCCACGGACCCGGTGGTAATGCTGGCGCAATTCCAGGAACTGCTTGCCTGGATCGGGGCGCTGCCGCTGGCCCAACGAAAAAGCATCGCCGGTCTGCCGCCGGCGCGCGCGGACGTTTTTCCCGTCGCACTGGTCACTCTGATTGCACTCTGGGAGGCTGGTGGTTTCGCCGCCTGCCAAAATTCGCTTCATAATCTGCGCCATGGTCTGGCGGATGAGGCGTTGGCGGCGCCGGGATAGTATTACACGCTCAGGTCAGTTGGAGGCGGGGTTCCCCACCCCGCTGTTTTCAATTTCGCGGCGCGTGCCTCGCGGGGCGAGGGCGCCCCGCCTCCAAAAATCGATCCGGATCTCTCACGGCCGCAATCCGCGATTGGCCACTGTATCCTCATCTCGGACACGCCGGGCGGGCTTGGCCACTGGCTTGGGTTTGGCCACGGTCTTCAGGGTCTTGATCATCGCAATAAAATCCTTCGGTAACGGGGCGCGCAGATCCAGTTGCTTGCCGCTGATGGGATGCGTCAACACGAGTTGTTCGGCATGGAGCATCACACGCTCCGGTTGACTCGCCAGGCGTGCATCCGATTTCCAGCCGTAGAGGGGATCCCCGAGGATCGGATGGCCGAGCGACTTCAGATGAACGCGGATCTGGTGCGTTCGCCCGGTGAAGATCTGGCAGCGCAACAGCGCGGCCACGTCGCCAAACGCTTCCATCCGTTCCCACGAGGTGCGGGCCGGTCGGCCGCCTTCTCCGATGGTCATCCGATGACGGTGCGTCGGGTGCCGGGCGATGGCACTGTCAATTTCCCCGCTGAGCAGCTGCGGCACGCCGGCCACCAGCGCCACGTAGAATTTCTTCAAACTGCGCGTGGCAAACTGGTCGGCGAGGGCGCGGTGGGCGGCATCCGTCTTCGCCACCACGATCACACCGGTCGTTTCCTTGTCGAGCCGGTGGACAATGCCCGGGCGCTCGACGCCGCCGATGCCGCTCAACGAATCGGCGCAATGCCCGAGGAGCGCATGCACCAGCGTATCCTCGCCGGTGGCGGCGCCGGGGTGCACCACCATGCCCGCGGCCTTGTTGATCGCGAGCATGTGTTTGTCCTCGTAGATCACGTCGAGCGCGATGTCGGCTCCCTTGATTTCCATCGGCACGACATCGGGAAAGGAAAACTCCAGCACATCCCCGCCCGCCACCGTCGCATCACGTTTGATCGCGGCGCCGCGCAGCGTGACGTGCCCGGCATCGAACGCCCGCTGCAGCGCCGTGCGGCTGTGTTCGGGAAACGCGAGTGCCAGGGCCTTGTCGGCGCGAAGGCGCCGGACGCCTTCCGGCAGCGTGTAGGATTGCAGCATGGCGGGTACGCTCAACCGGCGGGACTGAGGCGATCGATCACGGCGAGCATTCCGGCCCGCGTGGTGGCGGAGACCTCGGCAACCTCCCAGCCATTACGGGCGACCTGTGCGAGCTCAGCGTGGGTGAAATTCAGCTCGCGGGCCAGCGCCTCGTACTCGTCGTTGATCGAATTGGCGAAGCAAAGCGGATCGTCGGTGCTGACTGTGCAGCGCACGCCCGCCTGCATGAATCGACGGATCGGGTGCGCGCTGAGCGACGGCACGACTTGGAGGCCGACATTGCTGAGCGGACACAGGTCGAAGGTCGCGCCGAGGTCGGCCGCGAGCTGCACGACGGCGGGGTCCTCGATGGCCCGCACGCCGTGCTGAATCCGGCGGACTCCGAGTTGCTCGAGCGTTTCGCGCACCCGCCCGGCGCCATCGAACTCGCCGGCATGGCACTTGGTGATCTTGCCCGCCGCGCGGATTCGCGCCCAGATTGCCGCGGTGTCCGGCGCCGTCGGCATCACCTCGTGGCCGTGGAGGTCGACTCCCGCGAGGCCGTCCCAAGTGTGCAGCTGGTCGATGGTCGGGCGGAGTTCGCCGTCGATATCGCTGCGGAGCATCCCGGCAAAGACCCGCACCTCCAGCCCCGCCGGCGCCGCGGATCGAATCGCCGCGATGATCGCGGGACCGGGCACGTTGATGAAGCGCGTGACCGGCAGATGGAAACTCGTTTCCACGTAGCGGACATTTTGCGCGACGTGCTTGGCGAAAATCGACTTCGCCGCCTCGTGGTATTGCTCCGCGCTGGTGAACCACGGCAACGCATGCTCGAGGAGGATGCGCTCGAACTCGGGAAACGTGGCATAGCGGTACGACCTCGCACGAAAATCCGGATCCGGCGGCCACCGCCGCGGGTCCCAGGCCGCCAGTAATTCGTACGGCAGGGCCCCTTCAACATGAAGATGGGTCTCTGTTTTCGGCAGCGCCTGGATAAAGTCCTTCATCCCGCGCTCGTCCCCAGGAGGTACTCAGGGTTCAGCTTGTGCAGGGCTTTGGGAACAAACGTGCCGTCTTTGCGGATGAGTTTGCCGTCAAACCAGATCTCGCCGCCGCCGTACTCGGGCCGCTGGATGCAGACCATGTCCCAATGCACCTGCGACTTGTTGCCGTTGCCCACGCCTTCATAAGCCTGGCCGGGAGTGAAATGGAACGAGCCTGCGATCTTCTCGTCGAAAAGGATGTCGCGCATCGGCTCGAGAATGTGCGGGTTAAACCCCAGTGCAAATTCCCCGATGTACCGCGCGCCGGCATCGCTGTCCAAAATCTCGTTCAACCGTTTCGTGTTGCTCGAAGTCGCCTCGACGATCCGACCCGACTTGAAGGCGAGACGGATGTGGTCGAACGAGGCCCCGAGGTACACCGTGGGGGCATTGTATTGAATGTGACCCTCAACGCTGTCGCGGACTGGACAGGAAAACACTTCACCATCCGGGATGTTGCGCAGACCGCCACAGGGCTGGGCGCCGATGCCCTTGATGGAAAAGCGCAGATCGGTGCCGGGCCCCTTGATGTGCACCCGGTCGGTCTTCCGCATCAGGTCAGCGAGCGCCTTCATGCCGGGCGCCATGCGCGCGTAGTCGAGCGTGCACACCTTGAAATAAAAATCTTCAAACGCCTCGGTGCTCATGCCCGCTTGCTGGGCCATCGCTGAACTCGGCCAGCGCAGCACCACCCACTTCGTCTTGCCGACCCGGTGATCGAGTACGGGCTTCATCAGGCGCGAAACCAGCTGCACCTTGGACGAGGGAACATCCGCCGCCTCGAAGATGTTTTCCGAGCCGCGCATCGCGATGTACGCGTCCATTTTCTGCATCCGGGCGAGTTCCACCTCGGCGTGGGTCGAGTACTGCTCGACCTCGGCGCCGAGCGAGAGTTCGCGGGTAACGCGGGCGCGGTGAATCTGCACATACGGATGGGCACCCCGGGCGCGGGCCGCCCGGATGAGGGCGATGACCATCGCGTCGGGCACATCGAAGGCGTCGATGAGCACCCGCTCACCTGGCTTGAGTTCGGTCGAAAAGCCCGCGAGCCCATCGGCAAGCTGCTGGAAACGAGGATCAATGATCATGGTGGAAATGCAACTAACGCCGCGCGAGCGTCCGCCTGCAAGCGAAAGGTAAGGCGGGCAATCTTGAAAACGCCCAACGCTCAACTCTTGAATCTCAGGCGCCAGTGTGGTTTCCGGGCCGCTTCGTTCGTGTTGGCTGGAGGGACGACACGCCACTGGCAGGCAAGCCATGGTACGCCTCCGGATCGCGTCTTGCGTTCTGTCTTACGTCCGCCACTTTGCCGACATGAACGCGACCCTTACCATCCGCCTCGACACCAGGCATCGCAAAGCGCTGCGGGCTCGCGCCGCCGCTGCCGGCAAGACGGAATCGGAAGTTGTCCGCGATCTCATCGAGGGACAAATGCAGCGCAAAGGAACGGTGGGCGAGCGGGCAGGGCGGCACTTCGGCCGGCTCGATTTCGCGCCGGCGGCGGGAGATGGCGACCCGTGGCGGGCGCACCTCCGCCGAATGAATGCCCGGCCGTGACCACCTGGCTGCTCGACACCGGTCCGCTCGTTGCGGCGCTCAATCGGCGCGATCCGCACCATGCGCGCTGCGCGGCGGCGCTGGCAGGCTTTGCCGGAACGCTTCTCACCACCGGAGCGGTCGTGACCGAGTCCATGCATTTTCTCGGCAGCCAGCCCGAGGGGGCCGCAGCCCTTGCGGGATTTCTCGACGACGCCCAAGTGGACATCCGCGACTGTTTTGGCCCGACGCAACTCCACGAGGCCGCCCGGCTGATGAAAAAATATGCCGACGCCCCGATGGACTTCGCCGACGCCACGTTGGTCCTGCTCGCGGAGGAAGCCAGCCAGAGCGATATCCTGACGCTGGATAAGCGCGGCTTCCGCATCTACCGTTACCGAGGCAAAGACCGGTTCAACCTCGTGCTGGAATGAAATTCCGATCGCGCGCAACACCCTCAACTCGCAGCCGCGCCGGTCGCCGAACGACTGCCGTTCTAACGTTGAGCGTTGAGCGTTTTCCCCGTGCTCCCCCGCCCCGCCGCTCACAGCGGCTTGGCCAGTTTCAGAATCTCCTCGAACCGCGGGTCGTCCTTCAGCCGCGACCAGAGGGGATCGAGGCGGATTTGTTCGGGGCCAATTGGGCACGGTCCCGTCATCATTTCCCGCCGCACCGCAATCGCCTCCTCGCGGCGATCGAGCACCAGATAAACCTGCGCAAGGTCGGGCCGCTGCCCCTTCCGCTCATAAACATCGCGAGCGGTTTGAAGCGCGACGCCCTTACGCGCCGGGAACATGTAACGTATTACGTTACATGTTTCCTGGAGTGGGCGGTGACGGTCTGATTCGATCGCGGGCGCAACGCACGCGGGCTGGGGGAGGCGTTCCGAGTCCGCGCCAGGCCGGAGGCCGGGGCCCGATTAGCCGACCGTCGTCAGCCGACCGACACGCCGTTCGCCGGACGACTGCCGCTCTGCGGAAAACAGAGCCGGCCCACGGCTTCGTCGAAATCCGCCGCGCCCCGCAGAATGTCGATCTCCAGCCTCAGGTAATACAACGGCAGCGGGCAGTACAGCTGCTCACTGATGCGGACGGCGTCCTTTTCGGTCGTGACCAGGCACTCCGCCCCTTCGCGCTGCCCCTGCCCAAACAATTCCGCCAGGTCCTCGTCGCCGAACCGGTAGTGGTCCAAAAACCGTTCCCGACCCACGAGCAGAGCTCCGAGATCGCGCAGAAATTTTTCAAAGCTCTCCGGGGTCGCAATCCCGCTGAAAGCGAGCACCCGCCGGCCTTTCAGGAACGACAATGCCACCCGGGCGCCGGGCGCCCCGTCGGCGACGCCGAAGTGGCGCAGGTACTGTGGACGATGGGCACATTCGATGATGTCGACGCCAGGGTTGTGCTCCTCGATGACGCGTTCGAGATCCTGGTCGCGCTCCCCATTGGACTTGGTGAGGAAAACGTAACTGGCGCGTTTGAGGTGTTTGATCGGCTCGCGCAGGATTCCCCGCGGCAGCAGGTGCCCGTTGCCAAAAGGGTTGGTCTTGTCCACCAGCAGCAGGTTGAGACTGCCCTTGAGCGGCAGGTACTGAAAGCCGTCGTCGAGCACGAGGGTGTCGCAGCCAAATTTCTTGATCGCGAATTCACCGGCCTTCACGCGGTTCTTGTCGACCAGCACGATGACGCCGGGGAGATTCCGGGCCAGCATGAACGGCTCGTCGCCGGCCTGTTCGCTGTCGAGCAGCACGGTCCGGCCATCACTCACGATGCGCGGCGGCGGTTCCTCGGTGTGCGTCAGGGCCCACCACCATTTCTTCCAGAACGGCTGGGCCTTGCTCTTGTAACCGCGGCTGAGGATCGCGACCTTGCGACCGCGGTCATGAAGGGCCCGGGCGAACTTCTCCACCACGGGGGTCTTGCCGGTGCCGCCCACCGTGAGGTTGCCCACCACCACGACGAGACAGCCGAGCGGCTGGTCATGGAAAAGCCGGTGGCGGTAAAGCCAGAGCCGCGCCTGCGTGATGCCATTGAACAGCCACGAGAGCGACTGGAGAAACCCGCCGTAGACCATCGGGCCGGCGCCGGCGCGACGTCCGTAAATGACGTCGACCGTGTAGAGTTCGAGGTCGTTGAGGTGTTTCTTCAGCCAGCGTTGCGACATGAGGAGGTTTTTGCTGCGCAAAAACGTAAGGTTGACGCGCTCGGGAACGTAAACAGTTTTCGCAGCGCCTGTCGATCTGCCACGCGCCCAGTTTCACCTTCCTTCTGCTGCCAAAGCCAAATTAAGGTTTTTGCGCAGCAAAAACCTATGAGCTACAAACTTTTCATTCCCGGCCCGATCGCCGTTTCGGAGAAAACTCTCCGCGCCATGGCGCAGCCCATGATGGGGCACCGCAGCACGGATTTCGTGGCGCTGTACAATTCCATCCAGCCCGAACTGCAGGCCGTCGCCTGCACCTCGGATCCGGTTTACCTCTCCACCAGCAGCGCGTGGGGCGTGATGGAGGGATCGCTCCGCAACGTCGTCAAAAAGAAGGTGCTCAACTGCATGAACGGCGCTTTCTCCGACAAGTGGTACGACGTCGCGCTCCGCTGCGGAAAAGCGGCCACGGCACTCAAGTTCGAGTGGGGCCAGCCCGTCGATCCCGAGGCCGTGCGCCGCGAACTCGCCACCGGCGCTTACGACGCGCTCACCCTCATCCATAACGAAACCTCCTGTGGCTGCATGAGCGATCTCACCGCGATCATGAAAGTCGTGCGCGAATTCCCGGAGGTCATCGCCATCGTCGACACCGTCAGCTCGCTCAGCGCGCTGCCGATCAAGAAAGACGAACTCGGCATCGATGTCCTTGTCGCCGGCTCGCAAAAGGCCTTCGCCCTCCCACCCGGCCTTTCGTTCCTCTCGGTTTCGAAAAAAGCCCTCGCTCGCGCCGCCACGATGAGCGACCGCGGCTATTACTTCGACTACGTCGAGTTTCAAAAAAACCACGAGGCCGGCATGACCCCCAGCACCCCGGTGATTTCCCTGTTCTACGCGCTCCGTTCGAAGCTCGACGATATCAAGGCCGAGGGGCTGGAGAACCGCTACGCGCGCCACGCCCGGCTCAATCAGGCCGTGCGGGATTTCGTTTTTGCCAAGGGATTCAAGCTGTTCCCGCAGGAGGGCTACGGCTCGGTCACGCTGAACTGTTTTGCGAACAACCTCGGCTATGACCTCGCCGCGCTCAACAAGACGCTCAAGTCGAAGCACCACCTCGTGATCGACGGCGGCTATGGGAAACTGAAGGGAAAGACCTTCCGCATCTCCAACATGGGCGACGAGACCGACGAGACCATCGCCGCGATGCTCAATTCGTTCGGCGCGGCACTGGCGGAGACGCCGAAGGTCGCCTCAGGCTGAACCTGGCGCGGCGAAACCACAACCAAACCCATTCTTCGGAGGGAATGGCCACAAAAAGCACAAAAAAGTGCAAAAAAAGAAGCGTCCGCTGCATTCTCGGCGGTGAACTTCTCCGGTAGAAATCAACCGCGGAGACACCAAGGCAACGAGAGCGTGAACTCTTGCCCTTCGCTTCACTGCCGTCTCCATGCTCACTTTCCCGCGGGCATGACAAATCCGAGCTTCTTGAGCGCGCGTCCGAATGCGGCGAGACGCTCCTTCGGCACGACCAGCCGGTTGTCGCCCGCGTGATAACAAAACTCGCTGGTCGCCGCGTCGCCCGCGAGGTGACGCGCGAGGTTCTCGTCCTCCCATTCCAGCAGCACCGCGTCGCGCGCACGCCGGAAAGCCTTGATGCGTTGATCGAGCGATTCCAGGAAAGCACGCACGCCGTCCGGCAAACCATCGGCGGCGTTGCCCTCCAGAAACTGCCGCAACTCGGCCAGGGCACCGCCAGCTTCAACGTGCGCGAGAATGCGCCCGGCATCGAGCACCCAAACCCTCTCGTCCTGCGGCACGGCCAGCAATTCGAGACAGGCGCGATCGGCCGGATTGAGCACGTCGGTCGCCAGATGGATTTCCAGATTTGGCCTGAGTTCGAATAATTTCGGCCCGGGATCGACGCCGCTCTCGAAGCGGTCGGTGTACCCGAGCGCATAGGCGCCGAGCGGATTGATCCGCACGTAAAGCAGCCCGTCATAACGGCTGCAGAAGCTCAGGTCCTCGATGCCCCACGCATCACCCAAGTCGGGCCAGAGGGAGTGTGGATACACAAAGCCGACATCCACGAGGCCGAGCGTGGCGAACGATTCGAGGAACAAGGCCCGCAGGTACTGGCTGTTGAGGCCGGCGCCATCGTAGATCACGCCATATCTCAGTTCGCAGAAGTAAAGGACGCCGGCGGCTTCGGTCAGCACATCCCAACTCTCGCCAGTCGCCTCGATCATCCGCCGCGCCTCTTCGTAGGTCAGCCAGTCACCCACCGGCAGCGCGCTCATGGCCTCCTGCAACGCGTCCTTGCGGACGCCGGGATCGCTGATCCATCGCCGCGCCTTGCCCGATTGACCGCGAATGTTGTTGATGCGGTGCAACTCGTCGAACTCGGCGTCGCCGAGAAACGCCCTCACGCCCGTACGAAATCCCTCCGGCGAAAAGCCGCGCAGCATCGCCTGACCGGCCGGGGTGAGTTTCAGCGCGCCGCCGTGCATCCTGGCCCAGCCGCATTGCTGCACCAGCACGCCCCAGGCATGAGCGCGAACCGGCCCACCCAGTTCGGTCCACCGATCGATTTCCTTCTTCGGCGGCTCCAGCGCGAAGTCCGGCACCAACAGCGCCTCGCCGATCAACCGCGTCGTCGCGTCCGTCGGCCGTCGGCTGGCGCTGGCGATCGCGAGCTTGCCCCCTTGAATCAACCGCAGCACCCGGCTCAATTCGGCGGGCGCGATGCGCGCGCCCTCGTGGACGTGAACCGGGCGGATAATTTCACCGCCCTGATACTGTTGCTCGGACGGCCAGAACTTCGGCAGCGTCGCCAGCGTGCTTGGTTGCGGCGCCGCCGGTTTGGGCAGCAACCGGCGCAACGGCTCAAACAGTTCCTCCGCCAACTCCGGATCGCCTTCGGCGGCGTAACGCGGAAACCAGATCACCGCGACCAGCAGCGAAACTTCCTCGCGGTAGCCGCAGGAGCCCTTCGGCATCGGGCACGGGCCGCCGAATTTCGCCGCGAATTCGCGAGGGCGGATCAAGCGTCCCTGATGCGCGGATTCGGCGAGCAGCAGCTTTTCCGCCTCCGACAGACGGGCGACGAACCCCGCCAGCTGCTCGCGCAGTTGTGACTCGATGGCCGCCACGAACTGCGCCTTTCTGGTCAACGTCTTGTCCCACGCTCCCACCTGCCGCAGCCACGACTTCTGGATCTCGGCGTTGAGGTTCGAAAGATGCTGGTGCAGGGAAAATGACATGCGGCAGTCTTGGTGTCCCGCATCGTCGATTCCATGATCTGTTTCTTCCAGCCCTTTTTTCGCGAAGGATTCGCCACCGCGATGCGTATATCTCTCCGAAAACACCTCCCATGAAAAAATCCGTCGTTTCATTCGCCGTCGTCGTCGTCGCGCTCCTCGCCACGCTCTCTGCCGCGCAAACCGCTTCCTCTCCAGTTGTCAAAAACGCAGGCGCACAGGCCAGGGACATAGCGCGCGGCGACGTGACCTGGGCCCGCAGCGAAACGGGCGAACTCGCCCAAGTCCGCGCTCAACTTGAGGTCTTGCCGTCACGCCAAGGTGTCAACCTCCCGAACGCAGCCGAATTGCGCAAGCAGATCGAGGTGCTGGAAAAGCAGGCGCCCTGGGTGCTCAGCTTCGATTTTCCGGGTGGGTCCATCACGAAGTTTTTGGCGATCATTTCCAAGGCCAGTGTCGTTTCGTTCAATATCGTCAATGCCGGCGATCCAGGCGACCTCGCGACCGAACTCCCGCCATTCTCACTGCGAAATGCGAACTTGGGCACCGTCATCGGGGTGGTGGGAAAACTGCTTTACCCCCGTGGCTTTGACCTGAAACACGTCGGTAGGGAAAGTCCCAACCCCGGTGAAGCCAACTCGGTCGTTTGCGTGTTGACCAAGCATCCGGGCGCACAAGTCGTGGCTCCAACCCCGCCGGCGCTGTTCGATTCTTTTTACCTCAAGCCCCATCTCGCCACGCAGTCCATCGACGATGTCGTGGATGCAATTCGCACCGGCTGGGAAATGAACCCTTCACACCAGCGCGACGCGCTTCGCTTGAAATACCACCCGGCTACGTTCATCCTGCTCGTCTCCGGTCCGCCGGAGGCCATGATGGTGGTCAGCAAGATCATCTCGCAGGTCATGAAAGCGCCTGACGTGGATCCCAAACCCGCCCAACGCAAAATCCCGCCCGAAGCCGTCAAACGGTGATTTCCCCCGCCAATCCCACACTGCAAACCGCCTGGCTCTTCGCCGGCATGGAGCAAGCCGCCTCGCCTTCGCGACTGCGGGAACTCACGGACGCACTCGCGCGCGGTGACGATGCAGCCTGGTCCGGGTTTCACCGCGCTTACGGTCCGGGACTTTTTCGGTACCTGCTCGGAGGGACACGCGGTGACTACGATCTGGCGGCGGAAGCGTTGCAGCAGACGTATCTCCGCGTCGCGCGTTATGCGCGACCGTGCGATTCCGCACCGATGTTCGACAGCTGGCTGCGGACCCTGGCGAGCTCCGCGCTCAACGATTGCCGCCGCCGGCGGAAAAGCTTCTGGACGCTCTTGCGCCGACCCGAGACACGTGACTTCGCGAATGCCTCCGAAACTAAAGGCCACGACGATCGCCTTTTTGCCTCCCTCGATTTCGCGCTGGCAAGCCTCGAACCGTCCGAACGATCGCTCCTCGAGCAAAAATATTTTTCCGGCGCCGACGTCCGCAGCATGGCCGCCGCGCTTGGCCTCACGCCCAAGGCAGTCGAGTCGCGGTTGACCCGCGCCCGGGCCGAATTGCGCCGCCGGCTGGTCGCGGCGCTTTCCCGCCATGAATGACTCACCTGACCCCCGCGCCCGGCTGCTGGCCGAGACCTTGCACGGTGATTGGTGCGATGGTCCGATGGCGGCGATCGCGCGGCGGGCGGCAGCTCATGCCCGCTGGCGGCGCCGCGTGCGCCGTGGATCGCTCGCATTGACGACGGCCGCGGTGCTGGGCGCGGCCGTTTTCCTAATTCCTCGGCACAGTCCTCCCCTCTCGTCCACGCTGGTTCCGATCGTGCCGCGCGGCTATGAAATCATTTCTGATGACGAGTTGCTGGCCCGGTTGCGCGACCGACCGCTGCTCGTCTTGCCGCGGGAAAACGGCACGAAAACAGTCATGTTGCTCGGTCGCTAAGTTTTCCGCCCCGGGCGGGAAACTGAAAACAATTTCTTGCACTTCGTCGCGACGCCGGTAACGGCTCGCGTCAATGAAGTCACTCGTCATCGCCGAGAAGCCGTCCGTCGCCGCCGACCTCGCCCGCTCCCTCGGCAAGGTTCCCAAGCACGGGGATCACTACGAAAACGACGAGTATGTCGTCTCGTACGCCCTCGGTCACCTCGTGGAACTCGAGATGCCCGAGGACATCGACAAGAAAAAATACGGCTTCTGGCGCCTGGAGACCCTGCCGATCATTCCCGCAAAATTCGGCCTCAAGCCGATCGCGGAATCCAAGGAGCGTTTTAACGCGCTGAAAAAACTCCTGGCACGCAAGGACATTGGCCACGTCATCAACGCCTGCGACGCCGGGCGGGAGGGCGAGCTGATCTTCGCGTACCTGTATCAGCTCACCAAGAGCAAGCTGCCGGTGAAGCGCGCCTGGATGCAGACGATGACGACCGGCGGAATCCAGGAAGCCTTCAAGAATCTGCGGGACGGCGAAAAAATGAGCGGCCTGCAGGACGCCGCGCGCTGCCGGAGCGAGAGCGACTGGCTGATCGGCATCAACGGCACGCGGGCGCTGACCAAGCGCATGTTCGGTTCACGGGCGGGCAACGTCGCCTCGGTCGGCCGCGTGCAGACACCGACACTCGCGATCGTTTACGCCCGCGAGTTGGAGATTAGGAATTTCAAGCCCCGCGAATACTGGCGCGTGACCGCCACCTTTGAGGTGGCCAAGGGCCGCTATGAGGGCGTTTACCAGCGCCCCGATTTCAAGAAGAACGAAGGCGACGAGCACGACCGCGTCGACCGCCTGTGGGATCGCGCGCTGGCGGAGGCGGTCCACGCCGCGTGCGCGGGTGCTCCCCTCGCCGCCGTGACCGAGGAGAAAAAGGCCAGCACGCAGGCCTCCCCGCGGCTCTACGATCTCACGACCCTGCAGCGGGAGGCGAACAACCGCTACGGGTTGCCCGCGCGGCGCACGCTGCAAATCGCGCAGGCCCTCTACGAGCGCCACAAGATGATCACCTACCCGCGCACCGATTCGCGCGCGCTCCCCGAGGATTACATTCCGACGGTGCGCGAGGCGCTGCGCAATCTCCACGGCGGCCTGGCCCCCCACGCGCATCAGGTGTTGGAGGCCGGCTGGGTGCGACCCAACAAGCGCATTTTCAACAACGAGCAGATCTCGGATCACTTCGCGATCATTCCCACCAGCCACGAGGCCAAACACCTCGATGAGATGGAGGCGAAGGTCTTCGACATGATTGCGCGGCGTTTTGTCGCGGCGTTTTTTCCCCCGGCCGAATTCGACATCACGACCCGCACCAGCACCGTCGCACCTGGACACGACTTCAAGACCGAGGGCAAGGTCCTGACCTTTCCGGGCTGGCTCGCGGTCTACGGCAAGACGACCGTCGACGAGGAGTCCCCCGATTCGAAGGCGCTGCCGGCCCTGAGCGCCGATGATGGCGCACCGGCCCGCGCGCGGACGGTCGAGTCCGCGCTGCATCACGAGTCGACCCGGCCACCACCGCGCTACACGGAAGCGACACTGCTTTCCGCCATGGAAGGCGCCGGAAAGCTTGTCGACGACGAAGACATGGCCGAGGCGATGAAGGAACGCGGGCTCGGCACACCGGCGACCCGGGCGGATACCATCGACGGGCTGATCAACCAGAAGTATATCGACCGTCCGCAGCGGGAACTCATCCCGACGGCCAAGGCGGAGCAGGTCGTCCAGTTTCTCAGCGCCGTGAAGGCCGAGGCGCTGACCAGTCCGGCGATGACCGGTGAGTGGGAATTCAAGCTCCGGCAGATGGAGCACAACAAATTTTCACGCGAAAAGTTCATGGATGAAATCGTCGAGCAGACGAAGGGCATCATCGAACGCGTGAAGGGCTTCGAGGAGGACGATTCGATCGCGCGGGAGACGACCATCCTCTCCCCGACCGACGGCAAGCCGCTGCGCGAGACGTTGCGGGGGTACAAGTCGCATGACGGTGAGTTCATGATCTACAAAGTCATCGGCGGCCGGAGAATGGAGGAGGAGGAAGTGCGACAGCTCGTCGACAAAGGTTCGCTTGGCCCGCTCGATGGTTTCATCTCGGCCAAGACCCGCGCGCGTTTTTCGGCGCTGCTCCGGCTGACCAAGGACGCCGAGACCGGGAAATACAAGGCCGAGTATGATTTCGGCGACAAAGTCGACCTCGGCACGGTCGAACCCTATTGGACGGATCCGAAAACCGGAGCGCAGCTCTGCGAGGTCGGTTCGAGCCATATCCTGCGGGAACGCGACGGCGAAGGCTGGAAGCAGACGTTTCGCATCGGCCGGCTGATGTGTCAAAAGGCCATCACCCGGGAGATGGCCCAGCAGTTGGTCGGCGAGGGAAAGACCGAACTGATCAAGAGCTTCATCTCGAAGAAAGGCCGGCCATTCGACGCGATCCTGAAGCGCGAGGGTCCGAAATTCTCCTGGGAGTTTCCGCCGCGCGCGCCCAAGCTGGACAAGGACGGCAAGCCGATTCCCCGCAAGGCCAAGGTGGCGCCCGACCTCACGCAGGCGACCGTCGTCGGAACAAGCAAGATGCACAAGGGCGGGGAAATTCTCGAGACTTCCGAGGCATTTTACGTCCGCCGTCCGGACCAGGACAACCGCATCGTGCTCACGCTCAAGCGGCAGCTTTGCGGCCTCAGTCTTCCCACGGATGAGATCGTCCGCCTGCTGGAGGAAGGTCGGACAAATCTCATCCAGGGCTTCATGTCCAAACGCGGAATGCCGTTTGGCGCCTACCTCGTGTTGTCGAAGACCGGCGCCAAGGCGGAGTTTGAATTCCCTCCGCGCTGACGGACGAAGGGCATTGTCCGGAAACTTCGCCCCCGGCTTCTCGTCTAGCCGAACAACGTGAAATCCCCCCAAACATACCTCCTCGCGCTTCTTTCCCTGACCACCGTCGGAGGCGCGCTGCTCGCCTGGCGCCAGTATTCCGAACTCGTCGAGTTGCGGGCCTCCGCGATGAACCGGAATGAACGCGCCGATCTGCAAAAACGCGCCTGGGACCTGGAGAAGCTCAACCAGGACCTGCAGGACCGCCTCGCCGCAGCCAGGCCGGCGGGAAGCCGGCCGGATCCCGCCGGACCCGGTGGTGAACGACCGGCGCGCGACGCCGGTGGACGCGGCAGCCCGGTGGACCCGCGGGGCCGTGGAGACGGGGGCGTGCAGCAGATGACGGCGGTGCGCGATCTGCTGGCCAAGCCCGATGTTCAGGCGATGATCAATGTGCTGCAGAAGACCGGCATCGACGCTCGCTACGCGGCGCTTTTCACGAACCTGAACTTGTCCACTGATCAGGCGGAAAAGGTAAAAGCGCTGCTCGTGGAAAGGGGTAACACCCGGCAGGACGTGATTAACGTCGCGCGGGAGCAGGGCATTGATCCACGGGAAAATCCCGAAGGCTACCGGCGGTTGCTCACCAACGCCCAAAACGAGATCAGCAGCAGCATCAAGTCGGTGATTGGTGAAACCGGCTTCGCGCAACTCCAGACCTACGAACAGACGCTGCCCCAGCGCACGGTGGCCAATGAACTCCAGCAGCGTCTCAGCTATTCCAACACGCCGCTTACCCCGGCGCAAACCGAGCAGTTGGTGCAAATCCTCGCCACCAACCAGCCGGCCCGGCCCATCGCGCCCCAACGCCCGGCCGGCGGGCCGGCGACCGACGGACCGCCACCCAATCGCGGCCCCGTCGCCGCGTTTGATTTTCCGGTCGGCCCTCCGGGCGGCGGCCGCGGTCCGGAGGTCGGTGGCATGATGATGGGCGCCCTCGGTGCCGTGGGGGGCAACATCATCGCCGGAATTCTCGATGGCTCCGGCCGCACGACCGGAGCTCCGGTGACCAATGCCGCCGTGGCGCAGGCCCAGACCATCCTCGCACCGCCCCAGGTGGCGACCTTGCAGCAAATCCAAAAGGAGCAGCAGGCCCAGCAACAACTGCAGCAACTCGTCCGCCAGACGCTCGCGACCAGCCAGCCACCGAATCCGGGCGCGGACCGCCCCACTCCGCCCGCTGGCACGACTCCCGCGACCGGCCCCGCGCCCTCGAATCCCCGCCGCCCCCCGGGCGGAGGGTAGTTCAGGAGGGTCTCCCTCCTTTTTTTCAGCGCGGCAACCGCACCCCTCGGAGTGCGCTGCTCTTCATCCGAATCGTGCCTCTTTGCGACGATTCGAAGGAAGCGCAGCGCGCCGGCGGAATCCAACCCAGGCTCCCGCCGCCAGCCCGAACAAGGCGCGCGCAGGGGTTCGCACATTTTGCATACCGAAAACCCTTGCTCGTGGCGGCGCCCGCCGGGAATCTCACGCTGAACTCTTCCAGCCTATGATCGTCACCACCGCGCAGTTGTTCAAACACGCCTACGGGAAATACGCCGTCGGCGCCTATAATATCAACAACGCCGAACAGGCGATGGGCCTCTTCAAGGGCTGTATCCAGTCGCAGGCGCCGTTCATAATCCAAATTTCCAAGGGGGCGCGCAAGTACACCGACAAGCGCATGCTCGAGGCGATCATCCGTTCCGCCGCGGAAATTTTTCCGGAGGCGGTTTTCGCCGTCCATCTCGATCATGGTGACGAGGAAACCTGTTATGACTGCATCAATTCGGGCTTCTTCAGCTCCGTGATGATCGATGCGTCGCATGATCCGTTCGATCAAAACATCGCCATCACGAAGCGCGTGGTGGACAAGGCGCACGCCAAGGGCATTTCGGTCGAGGCGGAACTCGGCATGCTCGGCGGCGTCGAGGAGGACATCAAGGTCGAGGACGGCAACGCGTGCCTGACCGACCCCGATGAGGCCCGGGAGTTCGTCGCCCGCACCGGCTGCGATTGTCTCGCGGCCGCCATTGGCACCTCGCACGGCGCCTTCAAGTTCAAGGGCCGTCAGTCGCTGCACTTCGACGTGCTGCAGAAGATCAAGGATCGTCTCCCGGGTTTCCCGCTGGTCATGCACGGCAGCTCCAGCGTCCCGAAGGAAGAAGTCGACCGCATCAACCTGGCCGGCGGGCAGATCAAAGACTCAATGGGCGTCGACCCGAACGAATACCTGCCGGCGGCCAAGCTCGGCGTGACCAAGGTCAACATCGACACCGACGGCCGCCTCGTCTGGACCCGCGTCCACCGTGAGTTCTTCCGCGACAAGCCGGGTGAATTCGATTTCCGTCCACCGGGGAAGATTTTCATCGAGGAATACGCGAAGTTCATCGCGAGCCGTAATCAGCTGCTCGGCAGCGCCGGTCAGCTCACCGACTTGCGCGCCAGTCTCGGCAAGTAGGTCGCGCACGACGACGAGCCTGACGAGGAGCGGCGGTTGCCCAACCGCCGACGTGTCGCGTGTGCCGGGGCGCTTGGGCCAGCGCCCTTCCTCCCGGTCGCCACCGGCAACCCGAACTCCCGATTCGACCGTTGCCCTCGGCGCGCCGTTTCGACTCGCCGCGCGCGGCAAATTGTCCTTCCTCGCGCGGATGCTGTTTCCGCGCCGAGTTCTGACGACGTTTGTTTTGTGCGGGCTGCTGCCGTTCGCGGCCGACGCTGCGGCGACCAAACGCGCCGCGCCCACCCGTCCAGGGGCGTCCGCCGATGATGCGGCCGCCTTCAAGGGCGCAATTGTGCTGGATGCGGCCACCGGAGCCGTCCTCTTCGAAGATCGCGCCGATTTCGTCGGCCCGCCCGCCAGCGTGGCCAAACTGATGACGTTTCTCGTCGTTCATGATCGCCTTGCCCGCGGCGACATCACGCTGCAAACCTCGGTGGGCGTGAGCGCCGAAGCCGCGCGCACCGGCGGTTCGCAGGTGTACCTCGCCGAGAAGGAAGCCTTCACCGTCGAGGACATGTTATACGCCCTGATGATCGCCTCGGCCAACGATGTCGCCACGGCACTGGCGATTCACGTCGGGGGTTCCAAGAGCGCGTTTGTGGCGTTGATGAATGCCCGCGCCCGCGAACTCGGAATGAGCGACACGACTTTCCGCTCGCCGCACGGGCTGCCCCCTTCCAGCCGCCGGCTCGACGAGAACGATCTGACGAGTCCCCGTGATCTCGCAAAGCTCAGTCTGCACCTGCTGCAGACGACAAATGTTTTGACCTACACGTCGGTCAAACGTCGCGTGTTTCGCCCCGGTCCGAGAAGGATCGACATGGACAACCACAATCACCTGCTCGGCAAGCTCGCGGGGGTGGATGGCCTGAAGACCGGCTTCACCCGGGGCGCGGGCTTCTGCCTCGCCGCCACCGCGCTGCGCAACGGCCGGCGGGTGGTGGCGGTGACCATGGGCTCGCCCGACAGCAAGACGCGCGATCTCAAGATTGCCGAACTGATCGAACGTGGATTCTCCGCTCTGCCCGCGGCCGCCCCGCTGCCGGCACCATCCGAATCACCGATCAAACCCGCGCCACGTACGGCGACCACCCCCGCGCCGGCTCCCGCGGCACCGGCTCCCGGAGAGCCGGTGATCAAGTTCTCAATTCCGAAAAGGTAGCACGTTTTCCCGGCTCAGTGCTCGTGCCCGTGCTCGATCAAGATGATCAGCACGCCGAGAATTCCGAACACCGCGGCCAGCAGCCCGGCCTCGTAACGTTCGAAACTCTTGAGCCGGAAGCGATCGAAACCGAGCAGTGCCAGCCAGGTGAACAGGGTCATGCCCGCCAGCGTGGCGACCGCCAGAATCACACTGAGCACGAAAAATCCGCGCCAGCCAAATTGCACGGCGGAGAGATAAATCCCGAGGAATCCCTCGCACGGTGACAACGTTAGCATCACGAAGAGGCCGCTGATCGCAGCCCATTCGCCCGCGCGGGCAGAGACGAGCGGGCTGTCCTTCAGCTCTTCCTGCCAGTGGCTGTGCTCTTTTTCCTCGCCACAATGCTCGTCGGCATGGTGCCGGCCACCCGGCGGGTGATGGTGGCAGATCCCGCGGCCGGAGAGTTGCCGCCAGACGAAATACAGCGAAAACACGAGCAACAGGCCCCCCGCGACCCACGGGAATGCCTCCATTTTCTCCTCGAGTTGAAAGCCAAACCACGCAATCGCCAGCCCCAGCAGGCTCGTCAGGCCCACGTGCCCCAGCCCGGCCAGCGCCGTGATCGCCAGCGTCTTGCCTCGACTCCAGTTGCGCGCGCGGGCTACCAGCACGAAGGGCAGCCAGTGCGTCGGGATCGCGGCGTGGAAAAACGCCACGGTAAAGCCAGTGGCGGCGACTGTCGTGAGGACGGAGGATTGCATCGGGAGTCAGTGAGCCAGCCCGCGAGCTCGCGGACTGTCGAACGTGAAAGCTACCAGAGTCGTCAAGGTGGCCCAATTTCACGTCCGCTTTCCCGGCTGCGCGCTTGCCGAGCGCGCAACTCGCCCCAAGCTCCCTGCCCTGCTTTGCCACATGCCACCTGATCTACCAGCCGTCCGCGCCTATCTGCACTCCCTGCAGGACGCGATCTGCCGGTCGCTGCAGACTGCCGACGGTGGGCCGGAGGCGTTTCGCACTGATGAGTGGACCCGCGCCGCGGTTCATTTGCCTTCGGGGGCGCCGGCAGCCGCCAAGGCTGATCAACCCGGGCTGGGTGGCGGTGGCCGCACCCGGCTCCTTGCAAACGGTGCCGTGTTTGAGAAGGCGGGCGTCGCATTTTCCCATGTCCGCGGCACCCAGTTGCCGCCCTCCGCCACCGCGCACCGGCCGGAGCTCGCGGGCAAGGCCTGGGAGGCGCTCGGCGTTTCCCTCGTGCTTCATCCGCGCAATCCCTACGTGCCCACGAGCCACGCCAATGT
>SXSC01000215.1 GCA_005792355.1 Opitutaceae bacterium | reverse complement strand
GGCGGATTCGAAATCGCCACCCGCCCCGGCAGACCTCGTCGCAAATCCCGCAGCCGAACCAATCGCTCCCGCGTCGTTTCTCCGGCGCGGGGATGAGAAGCTCTCATGTCAGTAACACTCGGATACAAGACACCGATGCTCCTGCTGCGGGCTGAAATAAAACCGCCAGGCGGTATTGTCCGTCGACATCCCGTGCCCGGAAGCCGGGGCTGAGTTGCGGCGCGCTTCCACGTCGCAGCAGCGAACCGGCTTGGCTCACGCGCCATTTCGAATTGTAACTCATCGCGGGAGGGGCAGGTGCACAGCAGCCAGCAGCGCGCCCAGCTCGGCGAGACTGGGCACGGTGAGATGCGGCGGTTGCGCCGCCTCCGCCGCGTCGTCCGCCTTGGCCTCGCCCGTGAGCACGAGCACGCCAAACGCACCAGCCCGGTGCGCCATCAGGATGTCGGTGTAAAGGCGATCACCGACCATCGCGATCTGACTGGGCCGCAGGCTGTGGCGCGCGAGAATGCCGTCGAGCATCGCGGGATCGGGTTTGCCAAGGACAATGTCGGGCGCGCGCCCCGTGGCCTTCTCGAGCATCGCACAGATCGAACCGCAATCCACGAGCACCGTTGGCTGGTCCGTCGGGCAAACGCGATCCGGGTTCGTCGCGACAAAAAGTTTGCCGCGCTGAATCCACCACGCGGCGCGGCACACCCGGGCATAGGCGAGCGCCTGATCGAAACCGATGACGACCGCATCGGGTTCATCGTCCACCTCCTCCCGCGTGAGCACAAAGCCCGCCGCGCTGAACTGCGCCAGCATGCTCGGGGTGCCGAGGGCGAAGATTCGCCGCGCGTGGGGATGCCGCGCCCGCAGCCAGTCAATCGTGGCCTGGGCGGACGTGTAGAGTTCGTCGGCGGTGACGTGCAGCCCCATCGTTCCCAGGTGCGCGAGGTAGTCGGCGGAGCTCTTCGAAGGGTTGTTCGTCAGGAACGTGCAGCCGATGCCGAGTTCACGCAGCTGCGCGAGAAAGGGCCGGGTGCACGCGAAGAGCGTGCCCCCCTTGTAGATGGTGCCGTCCAGGTCGAGGGCGAGATGCGTGATCTCGCGCAGGCGGGCGAGGATGGCGGGCGACACGGTGGGGCTGGGTGGGCGTTCGGGGCCGGAACGACGCGCCGAACGTTTGTTTTGTGGTTTCATGTTGCGGGGGCAATTTCCCCGATTGGTCCGTGGTCTCGTGGTCGGTAGTGCCCTGATCTGAGGCGCAGCCTCGTCAGGTTTGGTAGCCGTGGGCCTTGGCGGGCCAGGCGAGGATGAACATGAAGGTGCCGATCGCGCCGATCCCGAGCAGTGCGCCGAAGGCGATGTGCCAGCCGGTGTGTTGCACGAGCAGGCCGAGGCCCCAGCCCGACACGAGGGTGCTGGCGTAGCCGAAAAGTCCGGTGAAACCAGCAGCGGTGGCGGCGGCACGCCGCGTGGCGAGATTGGCGGCGGTGATCCCGATCAGCGCCTGCGGTCCGTAGATGAAAAACCCGGCGGCCGCGAGGAGCGCCGTGGCGCTGGCCGGCGTGGAACCAAATTGCCAGAAGAGAGTCAGCGCCCCGCAGGCGCCGAGCATGCAGAAGACGCAGGTGCGCGAACCGCGTCCCGCGAAAACGCGATCGGTGATCCAACCGGCCAGCAGCATGCCGACGATGCCGGAGACTTCGAACGCGCCAACCATCCAGCCGCTCTGCTGCACCGGGAAGTGTTTCATCTCCTTCAGCAGCGTCGGGCCCCAGTCGAGGATCGCGAAGCGCAAGATGTAGACGAAGAAATTTGCGAGGGAGATCCACCAGATGTACGGATTGAGAAAGACCTGTTGCCGCACGAACGCCTTGTAGCCGCCCGAGCTGCGGTCCTCGTGGTCTCGCGGCTGCGCTCCCGCGACGACGAGTTCGGGCAGTCCGACGGAGCTGGGCGTATCGCGCAGCAAGATGAAAAGGATCAGGCCGGCGGCCGTGCAAAGAATCGCCGGGCCGAAGAAGCACCAGCGCCAGCCGAGCAGCACGAAATATCCGCAGGCCACGCTGGCGACGGCCGCGCCGATCGAATGCGACGTGTTCCAGACCGACATCGTCGACGCGAGCCGCTCGGGTCGGAACCAATGGGTCATCAGCCGGCAGCAGGGCGGAAAGCCCATGCCCTGCACCCAGCCATTGATCATCCACGCCACGCCGAGCAGCAAGACGGTGGAGCTGAAACCGAAGAACACGTTGGCACAGACGGAGAGCAGCAGCCCGGCGACCATGAAGTAGCGGGCGTTGGCGCGGTCGGCCCACAGGCCGTTCACGAATCGGGAAACTCCATACAGCAGGCCGTGCAGCGTGAGGAAGAGCCCGAGATCCGCCTTGGTGATGCCGAGGTCCGTCTGCATCGCGGGCATCGCGAAGCTCAGGTTCTTGCGCACAAAATAAAACGCCGCGTAGCCGAACATCGTCGCGACGAGCGTGCGGATTTGCCACGAGCGGAAGCGCGACTCCACCGTGGCGGATTCGAAACGGGCGTCGACCGGCGGCGTGAACGGGGAACTCATTGACGTGGGGGCTGGGGCCAGGTGGTGGGACTTTCCGGAGGGAGGAGAGGTTTGATGCCGTGACACCTGCGAAACGCGAGCCGGCGTGATCGCGGGATAAACCCGCTCCGACAGTTACGGATTTGGATCATGAGAAAGGGGTGGGGCTCGTCCGCCGGTGTCCCAGACGCCACCGGGACCGAACACGCCCTCGAGCAGCGCGCCGAGCGTGCCGGTGCGCACCGCGACATCGAGCACCGTGAAGCGGCGGCGGATGTGGTAGGCGCGTGCAAACGTCTCGCGCAGACGCTCCCGGGTGAGGCCGATTTGCTCGGGCTCGCTCGGCGCCCCGACGAGATCGAGGCGGCGCTTCACCTCCGCGGCCGGCAGCAACTGGGCACGCAACCGTTCCCGCACCTCGGGCCAGACCTCGCGCAACCGCTGCAACTGCGCGCGCAGCGCCGCCGGCTCGATCGGTTTGGCGCGGGTTTCCGTGACCGCCGTCTCGCTGAAATCGGTGCCGACGAACCGCGCCCGCACCCGGGCCTCGGCAATTGCCGCGCCGGGCCAGCGTGCGACGCAAGCCTCGACGTCGAGCGTGGTGAAATCATGGGCGAGGAGTTGTTCGTAGAGCCGGGCGATCGCGAGCGTCGCCACGCCCACCTTGAAGCCGTGCGACGGGGCCGCACCGTTGTGCGTGTGGTGTTCCATATCCCAAAGGTGACTGAACTGATGCTCGGCGCCCGAGGCCGGCCGGCTCGAGCGCAACCACTGCATCGCGAAACCGCCGAGCATCAGACCTTCGACCAACGGCGCGATGGCCGATTCGCGTCCGGCCCGGGCGCCCGCGGGATCGGCGAGGGCGTCGCGCAGGCCGCCCTGCACAATCGCCCACGCCCGCGGGTCAATCGGCTCGACACCCAGCGCGTCGGCGAGAATCCAGTCGGCCCCGGCGGGAACCTTCGCGAGCAAGTCGGCGTAACCCGACGCGGTCATCTCGGGTGGAGCGCGACCAAGGATGTCGAGGTCGGCGACCACGGCGCAGGGTGCCGGACAGTTGAAGGTCAACTTGGCTCCTTCGAAAGTAATGGAAGCGCCGAACGCGGTGTACCCGTCCATCGAGGCGGCGGTGGCGACGCACAGGTAGGACGGACGGCCGGCGCGGTGGGCCGCAAGTTTCACGAGGTCGTTGATCGTGCCGGAGCCGACGGCGATCGGAATGGCGTCGTGCGAGCCCAGGGAGGATTCGAGTTGCGAGACGAAACCGAATTCAGCGTAAAGCGCGGGGTCCTGGAAGACGAACGGCGTCGCGCAGGGGATGCCGGCCGCGTCGAGAATGGTGGCGACGTCGCGGCCGGCGACGGCCATCGTCCGATCATCGCCGACGAGGACGGCGGAACGACCGGGAAACAATTCGACGAAGAGGCGCGCCGTTTCCCCCAGCACGCCGCGACCGACGACGAGGGCGCGGGTTTCCCGTGCCGAACTCAAGGCCTCGGCCAGCGAAAGTTTTTCAACCGGAGCGGGCGGTTTCATGCGCAAGGGACGCGATACCCCGAAGCTGGCGGCGGCTTGGACGGCGTGGTTGCGAGCGCCCGCAAGCCGACGGCATCGGCTCGCCCGAGCCCGCGGCTCATGGTGGCGTCGAACGTGCCGCGTTCGACCAAGACGGAGTCTTGCCCTTGCCGACCCTCGTCGCCGGCGGCGACCACGCGGCCGACTTTGGATTGGCGACGGTGAGTTCCTGCGGGTCGCCCACGCGCCGCCTCTCGGCGGCGAGGGCCTTGGTCATCGTGGCGACGCGGGCGTGGATGCCGCTCAATTCGGGCGGGGTGACATTGCCGTTTTCGAGGCGGCTGAGCTTCGCCTTCATCGGGTCGGTCATGCCGCCCGTCATGCAGGCGCGGCGGAAGGAGACGCCGGCGCGCGCCAGGCGATCGAGCACGGGCGTTTTGATGTGCGGATTGCCGAGGGCGGCGATGGTGGCGGCCTGCTGATCGTCGGCAAAGAAGAAGAGGACATTGGGTTTCGCGGCGGGCGCGGCGGTGCCGGTTACGCAGGTGCTGGTGAGCAGCGCGGCGGTGCCGGCGAGGATGAGAGTTGAGAGGCGCATGGTGGAAGAGGGGGAGAAGAGGAGAGGGGGAGACGAAGAGAATCGGAGAGAGAGGGAAGGCATGTTGTGCGCAGCCTTGGTGAAGCAGGGCGATAAGCAGAGGTCAGCGAGCAATCGGCGGGAGTCGGAGGGTGTTTGGCGGTCAGCGATGACCGATAATTTCTGCGCATTGGGCCGGCCGAGAGCGACGAGAAACTTGTCGGCGGCGGACGGCCATGGAGCATCGGCCCGCGACGGGATAAATCTGCGGTGGCCGGTCGCGGATAAATCCAAATTCAGGGAGAAGGCTTTTTCGCCTGAGTCGTGCAGGGCATCCACCCGGCCGACCCGCCGTGCAACTGCTTTCCTTGCCTGCCCGTCGCGACTGCTTTTTTGGCGGCGCCGACCTGCGATCACGTGTCCCGTGGCGTTGGCCTCGTCGCCGGCTTTTGGGTGGCCTACCGGATGAGGTGAGCGCGCTGACGCGTTCGGATGCGCCGGGTCGCCTCGCGCTGGATGTTAGACAGCATTTGACAAGGATGTCGAATTGACCGCATGACGCGAACCCAGATCCAGTTGCCGGATGAACTCCATCGGCGGGCGAAACGCTTTGCCGCGGAGCGGGAAATCTCCCTGGCCGAAATCACCCGACGCGGGATTGAACTCTTTCTCGGGCGCTTCCCGGAGTCCCCGCCCGAACCCAAGCACAGTTGAACACGGTGACGCGGGCACAGGTCCCGCTCGCGTTGCCGACGACACGCCCGCATCCCCCGACCGCTGCCTTCACTACTCCCGGGCTCCCGTGGGTCGGTAACCCCGGGCGGACTTCGGCGCCAGACCTTAACGACGCCTCTGTACTGCCCACGTTTTTCCTACAACGCAGGCTCCACCGATATAATCCATTTTGGGGCTCAAGCACACGGCTTTGCAGTTGGCTGCCTACGCTGAAGACGCCATTTCGGACGCCAGCCAAGGCTCGCTTCCGGCTACTGGTCAGGCTCTGCCGGGCGGGTTGGTTCCCGCAGGGTTTCAGTTGAGACTTTCGTTCGCT
>SXSC01000214.1 GCA_005792355.1 Opitutaceae bacterium | reverse complement strand
TCTGGGTCGATGCCGGCGATCTCGGCATGAATCCGATGAATCGCTGGTTCGGGCTGTTTCTCGACGGCATGATTGGGCCGGACTTCGAAAAGGGGCTCTCGAACATCAAGAAGATCGTCGAGAAGTGAGCTGCGCTACCTTCACACGTCGAGTTCGGGCTGCGGTTGCAGCGCGACGATGCGGGCCATGGCTGGTAGGAAACTGGATTTTCAGGGGGATCGGATCCGGGAGGGGTTTTTTGCTTTGGTTGCGGCTCCGCCGCTCTGAGCTGGAAGGCGACCTGATCGCCATCTACGGTGTGCGGGACCGGAAACTTCGGATTGGCTCAGTTTTTCCACGGCCATGGGCTGGCGCCGGGTTCCCATCAAACCACGCTTGCGCGACCGCGCTTGGTTGGTAGGGTGCGCGCAGATTATGCCGAAGCTGTACGAATACCTTGGCATCTTGATCTTCTTTTACTCGAACGAACATGAACCGATTCACGTCCATGGAAAATGTGCCGGGCGCGAGAGCCGGGCGGAAATCGTCGTGGAGTCCGGGCGCGTGGTTAGGGTCGAGATTGCCGACGTTTCTGGAAAGAGGCCGCTGGAGGGACAGAAATTGAGGGATTTTCAGCAACTCGTAGAAGCAAAGGCGCCGGAGATCGTCCAACGCTGGATCGATTTTTTCGTGCATAATATTCGCACCAAACCCGAAATCATCACTCGCCGGATCAAATGAAAGCGACCGCCACCGATTATCTTGAGATCACCGAGGCAAACCACGTCGCCGGACATCGGATCCGCCTGACCTTCAACGATGGCACCACGCGGGTGGTGGATTTCGGGCCTTTTCTGGCCAAGGCACGCAATCCCGACACGACCGACTATCGGGAGGTGGAGAGGTTCAAGCGGTTCCGCATCGAAGGCGGAGACTTGGTGTGGGGTGACTATCAGATGATCTTTCCGATTATCGATCTCCACCGCGGAGTGATTTAGGGCCGGACGGGAGGAAGCCGAAGCCGCCGCGGACTCGGCCGCTTGGCTGACCGCCGCGCTCGCTCATCCCGGCATCGTCGACGTCTTGCGCTGCCAGCTCATCGGCACGCACGGCAACGACCGCTGGTTACCGATATGAAACTGGATTTTCAGGGGGATTGGATCCGGGAGGGGGTTAGGGGGAGGGTGACGGACGGAAACGGAGTCGGACCCCTGTAGTCCCCCAACCGTCAAGTCCGCCTGACCGGCCAGCGGCGCGAAGAGCCGGTTGACGAAGATATCCCGACGGAAACTCAGCAACTCGTCCGATGCCGGCGCCGCGCCGGCGAATGTTCGGGCGTCAGTCGTGGCAGTCACGATGCGAAGAGACACACCTCCGGCCGCTCGCTGTCGAGCAGCGAGGCTTCAAAGTTATTCCGCTGCGTATGCCTGTGCGGTGCCGGCAGACAGGTCGGCTTGAACGAAGTCCTCGCCCGGCTCCATGACCTCGGCGCGGAACAGGATCGGCTCGTCACGGGGCCGTGGATACGGCAGATCGGGCGGGAAGTCCGGCGGGTCGAGGACGTGGAGTTCGCCCGAGTCGGCGCCTGCCTGCCGGCAGGCCGGTCGACTAGGACGGCGACCTCCGGCCGGGGCGGACCGAGCCCAGCGCGGCGCAGCCGCCACTGAAGTGAACACTCGCCCTTCGCTTGGCCACCCCGAGGCAAGCCTCGGGGCATCATGGCCAAGCGACCGCTACGCGGATCGGGCTCGTGGAATCGCAGGCAGGAACGTGGCAAGCCACGGGGAATGGATCCGCCTGCGATTCAAGCCCCCAATCTTTTTACACCGCAGAGACTCAATCTTCAGAGCGCAGAGAAAGGCATTTGTTTTCTCTGCGTTTCCGAAATCCGAGTCTCTGCGGTGCAAAAAATCTGTGGCTTGAAAACGCCCGCAAGAAAACAGCAGATTCAGATATTGCAGCGCAAAGGGTCGCTCGTGCGGACGCAATCGGCCGAACGCCGCGAGGATGGCCTCGATTTCAACCTTCGTCTCGACGATGGCGATGGGCCGCAGGAGGCCCGATTGGCCCAGCCTTTTGACATTCGATCAAAGCGCAGGCGTTTCTGCTCGGGCGCGTTTTCGGCGAGCCACGCCAGATACTCGGCATACTTCTGTCGCCCAGCCGGCGTGTCCGCCAAGCCACCGGCGTGTTGCAGACACGCCATCGGGCGAAACCACGTCGCACGTTCCTTCGGGCGCAGGAGCCACCGCAAGCTGGACCAGGGCCCATCACCCAGACGTTCGACGGTCGTGATGCCCGTTCGCACCGGATTGAGATGAATGGAGTGACCGAGTGGGCCGAGCGCGTCGGCGGGATCGATGAGCAGGCTCTTGTAGCGCCCCTGGAAAAGATGCCCGCACTCGCGCCGGTACCGGTTGAAGCGCAGTGCGAAGGTGCTCTGGAGCCACTGCATGCCGGCCACCAGATTTCCCCGTGGCGTTGCCAGCGCCAGATGGAAGTGGTTCGACCTCACGCACCACGTGTGCACCTCCCAGCCCGTCTTCTCGCACGCTTCATCGAGATAGGCGAGAAACGCCAGCTTGGCACCGTCGTCGCGAAGGAGAGCAGAGCGATAGTTGCCACGGCTTGCGGGCCTCTGGTGCGTTGATGACGTGGTAGATCGCGCCCTCGAACTCGAGCCGGAGCTTGCGTGCCTTGGTCCCGCCCGCCTGCGGACCTCCAACCGACGGTCAACCACAAATCGCAAGGCCTGACCCTTTCGGATTGGCTTGGGAAACCGGAAGATGGCGCGGAAAATAACGACAAATTGCCGGGATTTTGGTTCAAAACGGTTTCTTGAGGGAGAGGCGGTATTCGCGGAGGCGGAGATCGCCGAAGGTGTCATACCAGTAGGAATGGGCGCCGACGTTGAATCCCGGGATCCTTTCGAAGACGTTTTCGATGCCGAGTTGGAGTTCCATGCCCCGGAAAATATTGAGGGGATCGCGGAGAGCCGCGGCCTTTCCGGAAAAACGATACGAGAGGAAAATGTCGTGGTAGATCGAACTGGGGATCATGTTGCTGCCCTGAGCTTGGATGGTAGTCGTGCTGGTGGAAACCGGCGGACCGAAAACTTTCGAGCGGCCGTAATACACCGCCGACCAACCGGCGGTCCACTGGCGGTAGTCCCAAGTGAGACCGGTGTTGAAACGGAACGCCAGCGGGCCGGAACCGGGGTAGTTCACGTAGTCGAAAAACGGCGTATTGATGGTCGTTTTCCGCATGTATTTTGCCGGCAGCGTGGTCAGGAAGTTGGCGTCGAAACTGCCGAATCTTTGCGTCCGATGGCGGTAGTTCACGCTGATGTCGAAGCCCTCGTTGAAGGACTTCAGTAGATTCATGCTCATGAGATTCACGAGCGAGATGGGGCCAACGGAGAAGGGATCGCCGGCTGGCACGGGGTCGCGGGTCACGCGACCGGGAAGATTCGCCTCGTTCTCCACCATCAACTGCGCGGTCAGGCTGCCGATGTTGTTGCGCTTTTCGATCGAGAAAAACTCCACATTGACGCGCAGGCCCTTGAGGTAGGAGAAGGTCGGCTCCCACACGACGCCCGCATTCCAAGTCTTCGACTCCTCGGGCACGAGGTCCGGGTTGCCGCCGCCGAGCGTGGCCACCGCACGCGACGTGAACCCGCGGCGCGGGTCCGTGACAGTCGTCAGCGTGGTCGAGGGCGTGGGATTGAGCAGCAACTGCGAAAACGACGGCGGCACGAAGCCACCGCTGTAGCTGACGCGCACCATCGTGTCGCCGCGCGGTCTGTAACGGAAGCCCACGGTCGGCTGCGTCGCCACGTATTTGGCGCGGCTGCTGAGAATCGGCACGGCAGTCGCGGGCGCCGGCAGGATGGCGACGGTCGACGTGCCGGTGCGCACGCGAAAATCCTCGGCGCGCGCGGCGAGTTGGAGGTCGAATTGCCGCACGAACATGAAATCGTTCCGGTCGGACACGATGGGAATCTGCGCCTCGACATAGGCGCTTTCCGTGATCTGTTTTTTGCCCAGCGAAATGGAGAGCGTTTTACGCGCGGGAAAATTGGGGAAGTCGGAGCCGCTCGTGGAGTCGCCCGTGCCTTCCTGCCGGCGGCCGAAGCCGAGGGTTAGCGACGGCGCGCCCGCGGGCAGCCGCCAGACGGGGCCGGAGAGCCGGACGTTGACATCGTTCAGGGTCGAATAACCCGACCACTTCGCCATTCCGAGATAGCGGGTGACGTTCAGCGGATAGAGCTGAGTATCGACGAAGGGGTTGACGGTGCCATCGGCAATGGCGGCGGTCCACTCGTTCGACTGAATCGTGCTGGAGGCGGAACCGTAGTTGTTGCCGCCGTAAGACCAAGTGTAGTCCGTATGCGCGATCCAGTTGAAGGGCAGCTTGACGATGAAGCCGCCGGTGATCGAGCGGGTCACAGCGCTTGAGTCGGCCGGGAATTCGTTCGGGAACGGCACGTGCATGCTCACCGCCTGGTTGAAGGGATTGGCCGGCGAGGTGGCGGGCACGGACATCGAGTAGCTGATCGTGAAGTCCTTTTTGGTGCTGACGCTGCTGACCTTGAAATCGGCAAACATCTCGACCTTCGGGTGCATCTGCCGGCGAACATTGGCGCCGAAGCTCTTCGTGGTGCTCGGGGTGCCCATCGGGGCGCGCAGACCCTTGATCTGGGTGGTGTCGGCGGGATTCAGGTTGAGCTGGCCGGCATTGGCGCGCAGGCCGGCGGCGAGGGTGGCAAAGCTGGTCGTGGGGGAGGTGCCGGGCGGGATGAAGGTGCCGTTGGCGTTGAGGGAGCCGCCGCCGTTCTTGAGGGTGAGAAGGGTGCCCGGCGTGGGCGAACCGACGATGTTCGGCGTGGCGCCGAGCGTGAGATAGTCGGAGTAGGACGGCGAGTTCTTAAGAACCCGCGTATTGTAATCCGCCAGAAAATCCCCGCGGTCTTGGAGCGAGAGGATGGAGTTGTCGCCCCAGGAGGCGGTGAGCATCACCTGGGTTTTGCCTTTTTCGAGCGCGAATCCGTAGGTGAGATCGGCGCGCTTGATCGGGGTGTCGGAGTCGAAGGTGTTTTGATAGGTGGTGCGGACTTCGCCGCCGGCGTAACTGCGCTTGAGGACGACGTTGATCACGCCGCCGATGGCGCTGGCACCGTAGATGGCCGAGCCGGAGCCGGTGAGCACCTCGATGCGATCGACGGCGGCGAGAGGAATGCCGTTGAGATCGATCTGGGTGCCGCCTCCGTTGTTCGAGAGATTACCGGCGGAGCCGCGGCGACCGTTGACGAGCACGAGCGTCTGGTTCGAGCCGAGGCCGCGGAGGTTGACGGAACTGCGGACGCCGCCGATGAAAAAGCTCTGGTCAAGCGCGAACGTGACGGTGTTCATTGTCAGGCGCGTTTTGAGGAAGTTCTCCACGCTCGTGGCGCCGGAGCGGTCGAGCGTCGAGGAGTCGAACATGAAATACGGCTGCACGTCGTCCATGGTGCGCGGGATATCGACGTTGTGGGTGGTGAACGGCTTGATGCGTTCGCCCGTGACTTCGACGGTGGCGAGGGTTTCCACGCCTTTCCTCGGCGCCGCGACCGCGGCGCTGGTGGTGGCGGGGGTGCCTTCGACCTCGGTTTTGGGGGGAGTGGCGGGTTCGTTTTTTTCCGGTTCCCTCGCCGGGGCCACGGCCTGGGCAAAACCAGCGGAGGATGAAACGACGAGGCCGAGTCCAAACAGGGCGGCCCGAAGGCCACCCGCGAGCCGAGCGTTGTGGGTGCTCATGGTATTGGGTCAGTTGGTTACGGGGAAAAGACGCGACGATCAGGTCCTAGCCGCTTTGCGCTGGAAGCTGCGCAACGCAGCCGCACCGACAACTAGAACGTGTCGAGTGCAGGGTGTCCAGCGCCGATTAGATTTCGAGGTCAGCGCCAACTAGAATCCGTGTCGGATACCGTGTTGCCTCACGTAAGAATGTTACCGGATGCCTCACCACAGGGATGGTCAGGGCGCAACTGGGATGAACTCCGGACGGAG
>SXSC01000213.1 GCA_005792355.1 Opitutaceae bacterium | reverse complement strand
TGGCAGTCACGCACGCCTTACGACGAGGCGCTGCACACCCGCAATCAAACTCAACATGGCTCCTGGGTCCTCGCGCTCAACTCGCCCCAATCTTCATGAAAAAGCACTTTACAGCAGAGAGAACATCTTAAACCCCTCCCGGATCCGATCCCCCTGAAAATCCAGTTTCCTTCCAGTCGCTCTACACCGCTCTTGAGCAGGTCATCGGTACCCCGGCGTACATGAGCCCGGAGCAAGCACAGGTTAGCGCCATCGACATCGACACCCGGTCCGACATCTACTCCCTCGGCGTTCTACTGTACGAGTTGCTCACCGGCCGGACGCCGTTTGACGCCGCCGAACTCCTCAAGGTTGGCATCGACGAGATGCGTCGGCACATCCGCGAGGTGGATCCACCCCGGCCGTCCACCCGGCTCAGCACGATGAAGGGAGAGGCACTTGATGCCACAGCGCAACGACGGGAGGTAGCGTCTCCGAAGCTGCTGAATCTTATCCGCGGCGACCTCGATTGGATTGTGATGCGCTGCCTCGAAAAGGACCGCGCTCGGCGGTACGAGACCGCCAACGGGCTGGCGGCGGATTTGATGCGACACATGCACCACGAGCCTGTATCGGCTAGTCCTCCATCTCAGTGGTACCGCCTGACGAAGCTCGTCCGCCGCAACAAACTTCTCTTCGCCGCAGGTGCAGCGGTCGCATCGGCACTCGTCCTCGGCGTCGTAGTGAGCACTTGGCAGGCCGTCCGCGCCAGCCGGGCGGAACGCATTGCCCGAACCGAGGCCACGCGGGCCGATGGCGAGGCAGCCATATCAAGAGCGGTAAACGAGTTTCTTGTTAATGACCTCCTCAAACAAGCCGACAGCCGAGCGCAGGCTGATGCCAAGACTGCACCCAACCCTGATCTGAAGGTGCGCGAGGCGTTGGACCGCGCCGGTGAGAAGGTTGGCGAACGCTTCAAGGACCAACCCCTAACCGAGGCGGCAGTACGGGACGCGATTGGGTCGGCTTATACAGGCATCGGTGACTACGCCAAGGCATCGTTACACCACGAACGTACGCTACAACTGCGAGAGCGTATCCTCGGCGCCGAGCAGCCCAGCACCGTCTCTGCGCTGAACAACCTAGCCACAGCGTATTGGCACCAAGGAAAGTATTCCGAGGCTGCGGCGATTTATGCCCGAACGGCGGAAATTCGGAAGCGAGTGCTCGGTCTGGAGCATCCGGATACTCTAAAGTCGATGTTCGATCTCGCCTCCGCCATTCATTACCAACGCAAATACGTCGAGGCTGAGGCGCTCTGCAAAACGACGTTGGAGCTACAGAAACGCGTGCTCGGCGCGGAGCATCCAGATACTTTAATGTCGATGAACAATCTGGCTGAACACTACCATTCTCTAGCTAAGTACGACGAAGCTGCGAGGATCCGCTCCCAGACATTTGAGATTCGGAAGCGTGTGCTCGGCTCGGAGCATCCAGATACTCTAATGTCGATGAGCAATCTGGCAGGCTCCTACTACGCCCAAGGTAATTTCGCAGAGGCTGCCGCGCTTCGGTCTCAGACGATCGAGATCAGGAAGCGTGTGCTCGGCGCGGAGCATCCCGAGACGCTCTATACGATGAACAATCTGGCCGGTACCTACATCGCTCAAGGCAAGTTTGTGGAAGCTGCTGCGCTTCAGTTTCAGACGTTGGAGATTCGGAAGCGAGTGCTTGGCGCGGAGCACCCCGACACGCTCACGTCGATGAGCAATCTGGCCCTCGCGTATCGCGTCCAAGGCAAGACTGCCGAAGCTGCGGCGCTCAATGCCCAGACGTTGGAGATTCAGAAGCGCGTACTCGGTGCGGAGCATCCCTACACGCTCACGTCGATGAACAATCTGGCCATCGCGTATCTCTTACAAGGCAAGTTTGCCGAGGCTGCTGCGCTCGTTGCCCAGACGTTGGAGATTATGAAGCGCGTGCTCGGCCCGGAGCATCCCGCTACGCTCACGTCGATGAGCGATCTGGCCAGCGCGTATCGCCACCAAGGCAAGTTTGCCGAGGCTGCTGCGCTCAATGCCCAGACGTTGGAGATTTTGAAGCGCGTACTCGGCCCGGAGCATCCCAACACGCTCACGTCGATGAACAATCTGGCCAGCGCGTATCGCTACCAAGGCAAGTTTGCCGAGGCTGCTGCGCTCAATGCCCAGACGTTGGAGATTATGAAGCGCGTGCTCGGTGCGGAGCATCCCAACACGCTCACGTCGATGATCAATCTGGCCAGCGCGTTTCTATCTCAAGAAAGGTACACTGAGGCAGAGTCATTGCTGCGCGAAGCGCTGGTTATTCGTGAGAAAAAGCTGCCGGACGAATGGCAGACCTTCAACACCCGCAACCTGCTCGGAGGTGCGCTGGCCGGACAAAAAAAGCTTACCGAGGCCGAGCCGTTCCTCGTGTCCGGCTACGAAGGCATGAAGCAGCGCGAGGCGATAATACCCGCCGGCAGCAAAGTGCGCCTGAAAGAAGCCCTCGAACGCCTCGTCCGACTCTACACCGACTGGAGCAAACCCGAGAAGGCCGCCGAGTGGCAGAAGAAGCTCGACGAGTACAACGCGGCAAACCCCTCCCGGATCCGATCCCCCTGAAAATCCAGTTTCCTTCCAGTAGTTATCCGGTCACGGTTTGCGCTCACCCCGCGTTCCGGCTCCGTCCAATCCTCCATGCGCCCTTCCCTCCTCGTCCCCGCGTTCCGCACCACCCTGCTCCTCTGCTTCGCCTTCGCGCTCTCTGCCCGCGCGGCCGCACCCGCCACCGGCACGATCCAGGGCCGCGTGTTCAACCCCGCCACGCAGGTCTACGTCCGCAACGCCGAGCTCTCCGTCGCCGGCACCAACCTCGTGACCTACTCCGCCGATGACGGCTCGTATGCGTTCAACGGCGTGCCCGCGGGCGAGGTCACGCTGCGCGTCAGCTACACCGGCTACGAACCCGCCACCGCCACCTTGCACGTCGGCGCCGATCTCATCGCCACGAGAGATTTCGAAATCACCCCGTCCGGACTCGCCGCAGCCGCGCGGGCCCGCACCGACGGCACCGTCATCAAACTCGCCGAGTTCACCGTCTCCTCCGAGCGCGAGGGCAACGCCAAGGCCATCATGGAGCAGCGCGCGGCCGTGAACGTGAAGAGCGTCGTCTCCTCCGATAATTTCGGCGACCTCACCGGCGGCACCGTCGGCGAGTTCATCAAATATCTCCCCGGCGTCGTGATGGACTACGTCGATTCCGACGCCCGCGCCGCCCGGATCAGCGGCCTCGAGCCGCGCTACGCCTCGGTGAGCGTCGATGGCATGACGATGGCCAGCGCCCCCTCCGCGTCGTTTGGCGGCGACTCCCGCCAATTCGAGTTTGAGCAGTCCTCGATCACCGGCACCGACGTGATCGAGATCAACAAGACCACCACCGCGAGCATGGACGCCGATTCCCCCGCCGGCCGGATCAATATGCGCAGCCGCAGCGCGTTTGATCGCAAGCACCGCGAGATCACCGCCACCGTCAGTCTCACCGGCAACGAATATTCGTGGGGCCTCAAGCGCACGCCCGGGCCCTACAATCGCAACGACTACAAGGTCCGCCCGAGCTTTATCTTTTCCTACGCCAACTCGTTCAAACAACGCTTCGGCCTCCAGCTCACGCTCGGCGCGAACACCCTCGCCACCGAGCAGGCCGGCGTCACACACACCTTCAGCTACGCCGACGCCGCGCGCGGCCCCGTCATCAATCAGATCGCCTTTCGCGACGCACCCAAGCTCACCACTCGCGGCTCGCTCAATCTCAACACCGACTACAAGGTCTCCCCCTATCTCTCCGTTTCGCTGCGCACGTCCGGCTCGCATTTCAACGACGGCACGAATCTCCGCCAGATCGCGTTCTTCGTGAATCCCGCGCAGGTCACGCCCGCCTCCACCCTCACCGATCTCACCGCGCTCGCCACGGCCAATGCCAACACCCGCGTCCAGTACACCACGAGCCGCCGCAACAAACTCAACAGCACGCTCACCCTCACCCCGCGGATCGACTACAAGCGCGGCGACTTCTCCCTCACGCTCGGCGGCGGTTACTCGAGCAGCCGGACCGCCTACGAGCAGTTGACCGAGGGCTACTTTCAGGCCGTCACCCACCGGCTCACGCGCCTGAGCTGGCGCGGCACGCGCACCAGCCCGACCGATGGCGATTGGAATCTTTCCCAGCTCTCCGGCCTACCGTGGAACGATCCGGCCAACTACAACCGCGCCGACGCGTTTACCAACAACGTCTCCGCCACGCCGCAGTCCGCGCGCAATCAACTCTGGATCGGTTATCTCGACGCCAAGAAATCCGTGACCCTCTTCGGCCTCCCCGTGCAGCTCGGCGCCGGCGCCAAGAGCAAGCTGGCCGTCTACGACCTCGAGAAAAACGGCGCGCTCCAATGGACCTACGTTGGCGCCGCCAACTCGATGCTCGCGCCCACCACCATCTTGCCCACGTCGAACCTCCTGCCCTACGACGCCCGCGTCGGCGGCAACATCGGCACCATCGGCCTCCCGCTCGCGGATCCCTACGCCACGCGCGACCTGTTGCTCTCCAACCCGACGTATTTCGCTCCCGCGCTCACCGCCAACCGCATCAACGAACTCTACAGCGCCCGCGCGCTGAAGGAGCAGATCGACGCCGGTTACGTCGAGGCCAACACCCGCTGGCAATCCGTGCGTTTCAACCTCGGGGTGCGCCACGAACGCACCCGCACCGTCGGCCGCACCCAGGATATCCTGCCCGCCGCCGTCGTGCAGCGCGCCGGCTTCACTCCCGGCACCCTCGCCTTCACCGACTACCAATACCGCTACGGCCGCCGCGAGAGCACCTACGGCGGTTACGACAACACGTTCCTCAGTGGCGGCGCCAAGTGGTCCCTCACCCCCAGCCTCAATTTCCAGCTCGCTGGCAGCCAGTCGATCTCGCGCCCGAGTTACGCGAATCTCACCGGCACCATCACCATCGACGAGGCCGCGCAGACCGTGCGCGTGCCCAACCCTGACTTGAAACCCGAGACGTCCGACAAGATTTTCGCGAGTCTCCACTACTATCTCGAACCCGCCGGCACGATCAGCGTCTCCGCCTTCCGCCTCAGCGTGGAGAACATGGGGGCCGACACGCAGACCATCACCGCCGCCGAGGCCGGCTACGCCGACGACCCCGAGTTCACCGGCTACCGTTTCCTGCGCACCGTCAATGCTCCCGGCACTCGCACCATCGACGGCATCGAGGTGGAATACAGCCAGCAGCTCGTGTTTCTCCCGCGCGCGCTCAGCGGCTTCAGCGCGTTCGGCTCGGTCACCCGCACGAGCTCCGACGCCCGCGTCGCCAACCACGTGCCCAAATCCGCCAACGGCGGCCTGCGCTACGGCAACAGCAAGTTCAACGCCCAGCTTCGCTGCACGTGGTCCGCCCCGCGCTTCAACTCCCAAGGCGGCGGCGAGGAACTGTGGCAGTATGAACGCCTGATGTTCGACTTCAGCGGTGGCTGGCGGATCAACCCGACCTATGAAGTCACGATTTCCGGCCGAAACATCCTCAACGCTCCCATCTCCACCTACTCCAACACCCCCGGCCTCCTCCGCGCCATCAACCACTATGGCGCCTCGTGGACGATCGGCGTGCGCGGTCGTTTTTGAGTTCCGGGCAAGCCACGGGATTTCCCGATGCCCGCTGCCTGGTTGAATGACTTGGCGGGATCTTTGGTTGCGGCAGGTGCCGCGGCAGGAAATATTCGAAGAAACTCCTTCCATGAAATCGCCACTCCGCCTCCTGCTCCTTTCCACCGTCGCGTGCCTAGCCTGTCTTGATTCACTATCGGCCGCCACGCCCAACATTGTCGTCATCCTCAGCGACGACTACGGCTACGGCAGCGTCGGGGCCTACGGCGCCGACCCCGCGCTCATCCGCACCCCAATCTCGATCGCCTCGCCCGCGAGGGCCGGCGCTTCACCGACGCCTATACGCCATCCTCCGTCTGCACCCCCACCCGCTACGCGCTTGTCACCGGTCGTTATTGCTGGCGCACCTCGCTCAACCACGGCGGCGTCGCCAACACCCTCGACCCGCTCCTCATCGAAACGACGCGCCCGACCATCGCGTCACTCTTGAAGAAACACGGCTACGCTAACCCCCTCCCGGATCCAATCCCCCTGAAAATCGAGTTTCCTTCCAGTAACTGCTCTCGCGTTACGAACTAGGCGTGCGGGTGCGCGAGCATTTCAAGCTCACGGAAAAACAGGCGCCGCTCGCCGCCGTCACGCGGGCCGACACTCCCGAAGTCGCGAAGCGCCGGCAGCCTTGCCTCGCGCTCGACATCGCGCCGCTCGCCGGAAAATTGAAAACCCGCCCGCAATCGATCGCCGAGCAACTCGACGGCCTGAAAGTGCCACCCCCATGCCGCGAGTGGTATCTCGGACTTTGAGGACTCGACACAGAGCGCACAGAGGAGACACAGAGATCACAGAGCAATTTGTCTTCTCCGTGACCTCTGTGCAGCCTCTGTGTCCTCTGTGACCAAAATGAATTTGGAAATCCTCCCCACCCGCACCGGCGGCGCCGCCGAAAACATGGCGACGGATTTTCTGCTGCTGCAGCGCTACCCGCACGCCAACGCCCCGCGGTTCCGCCACTACGGCTGGCACGGGCCGGCCTTCACGTTCGGCTACTCGCAGAAGTTCTCGTTCATTCAGACCCAAATGCCCGCCGGCGAGCGTTTCGACACTTGCCGGCGGCCCACGGGCGGCGGCCTGGTCGATCACCGCGACGACTGGACCTACGCGCTCGTCATCCCGCGCGGCCACCCATTGGAGGAGCTGCGCGCCACGCAGAGTTACCGCGAAGTCCACGAGGCGCTCGCGGCCGCCCTGCGCGCGCAGGGCATTTCCGCGGTGACAAAGCAGCGCGAGGTGGAGCGCGTTGCCCCCAACGCGCTTTCCCCTGAGCCAGCGCCTTGGGGGCAAGGCGCTCCACCCTCAAATGAAGCCGGCCCGGCCGGAGTGTGCTTCCAGCGCGCCGAGATCTTCGACGTCGTCCACGAGCGCAGCGGCGAAAAGATCGCCGGCGCCGCCCAAAAGCGAAATAAGAACGGCCTGCTTTTCCAGGGCTCGATCTGGCGCCCGGCGGTCGGTGGGCCCATCGATTGGGAAAAGTTCTACGACGACTTCGTCGCCGAACTGGCAAAAGTTCTCGCGCTCCCGGCTACGCGGACCCCGTGGCCCGACATTGCCGAGGACGAACTCAGCGCCCTCGTGGGGCACTACTCGACGCCGGAGTGGAACGAGTTTCGGTGAACAGCACGGAGGCGTTTCCGCCACTGCGCTCTGCTCTGATGGCGGCTTACCGTTCGTCCGGCGCGAGCAAGGGCAACGGCTCGCGGCGAAACCGCCGATACACTCGAAAGTCGCCCGCATCCACCGTGATCACGGTCGCACGCGGATGAATCTCCGACAGCACAACCAGCGAAGCGTCAGCTGCGTCCATTTGCTCAAATTTGACCATCAACTCCTGCGTGCGCGCAGTGTGTTGCGGCCACAAGGGGTGCAGCACGAGTGCACCACGCCGCACCCAGTCGAACAACGCCTGCACTGGCGCCGAGTTGCCGCCCAAGTGATAACAGGCTTCACCGAGCACGATTTCCGTGGTGTGGAGCGGCCCGCGTTCGCGAGCGAGGGCGGTCGTCGCCCAGTCATGCCATTGGTCGTCGCGATTTAGCCACGCGACGAGCGGCCCGGCATCGACAATCCGCCTAACGTCCATAGCCCTCGCGCGTCGAGAGATCGCGCGGGCCGCGGAACATCCCGCGATGGTTGGCGGCGAGCGCGGCAAAATCGGGACCGTCCGGCGCGGACGCCTGCTTCACGACGCGGCGAGCCATGGCGGTCGGGTTTCCGTTGCGGGATTTGTTGCCGCGTGGCGCGGGCGGTTTTGCCGTGGCGATAGCCATGGGGCAACGGTGAGTAACTCATCGATTCTGTCAACGCCGCCCGCGGCGCGACGTTCGTCGCAGCGACGCCGACCCCATGGCCCGACCTGAACGAGGACGAACTCAGCGCACTCGTGGAGCACTACTCGACGCCGGAGTGGAACGAGTTTCGGTGATTGCCGACGGCCGCTTACTTTCCCGCCGGAATACCTTCGCGCAGGTAAAACTCGCGCACGAGTCTATAGAGGTCTACCTGCCCGACATTACCTTTCAAAACGGAAAGCTGGGTTGGTGACAGGAAGGCTTCCGCCTGCGTCAAGACGCGCGGCCAGTCGGTCGTTTTCGACAACACCTGATAGCCGTTGTCTCGTGGATTCGCCGGCACAACCGCGTTGGCCCTGACGCTGGTCGTCAGCACATTTAGCAACTGTTGGGTTTGCGCGGCGGTGAACGGAGCCGATGTCAATGCGACCTGTGTGACCACATCGCTGGCGAATTGGTTCTGCGGTTTTGCCCGATTAAACTCCTGCAATCGCTGATAACCGGCGGGGCCCAGCAACTCCATTTGGGCGGCTTGCAGTTTTTCATCCAACTGCTGGCGCATCTTGTCGATCACCGCCCGCCCGGGGCGCTGGGCAATGAGCGTCGCTTCCAGATCCAGGCCTTGCTCATCGTGATCGAGCATGAGGTCCTCGAACTTCTGAATCTGCTCAGGCGTGAGTCCCGCTGACTTGTAGAATAGTGGATAATGATCGTTGATCTGATCGTCGAGGCGCAGGCTCGCTCGAAAATTTTGCCGATACAAGCCGCGCAGTGCGGGATGCGCTTCCAAGACCGCCTCAAAACGCGGTGGGCGAACCGTAGTAGGCTTGGTCGAGCTTGCAGCAGCAGCCTGCTTTTCAGCCTCAGCCTGTGCCATCTTCAAGGCCGCACGGAGATCGGCCATGGTGCGATCGGCATCCGTATTTCGCTCCCGCGCATGGCTGATTTCCTTCGCCAAGGCGGCGCGTTTCGTCGATCCATCGGCGAGCGCCGCACGGGTTGCGTTTGCCAAATCGAATCCCAACCACGCGGTCACCGCGCTCACGAGAATCACAATCGCCGCCGCCGTCCAAATTGTAGTTTTCATCGGGTTGGTGCGTTACGATTTTGGCTTCGCCGGCGCCGCTGCCATCATGGCCTGCCTGGCTTGAGCGAATTCCACTTCGAACCGATATTGGACAAACACGGCTTCCGCTGCCTTCCACTGTTCTGGCGAAAGGGCGGCTTTTGCTGCCGTCATGACCGCGACCCAGTCCTGGGCGGCGGTTTTCAGGTTAGCCTGAGTCATGCTCTTCCCAGATCGGTAATCACTGTTGTTGTTGGCGACCGCATGAGCGATCCGATCGGCCTGATCGTCGGAAATTGGCTGAGCCGCATCAATCGCGGCCCGTGCAACTTGGCTTGCGACCCAATAGGCCGAGAACATGCGTCGATAGTCCGTCAATTTCTCCGCGATTTCGTCGCCGAAAAGCTGCCGCACCTGATCGACGGGCAGCGCATGCTTTATGTCCCAGCTTTCGGGGCCCAAAATCTGCAGCGTCTCGAGCCCGTTCGCGACGGCACGGTTTTCGAATTCCACCATTTGCGCCGGAGTCAGCTTTGCCAGTCGGTAGAAGTGCGCATTGTTCCGCTGGGTGACGTTCCTGAGCATGCCCGTGACCGCTGATCGGGCCGGTTCGCTCGTCGCGAGAAATTTCCTGCCGTCGGCTACCGGGTCTCTGGACGGTGTCGCCGCGGGCGCCGAAGCATTGGCCGCCAAGCGTGTTTGAGCCGCCGCTCGAAGTTGTTCCAACGCGCGCTGCGCCTCGGCCACACTCGCGTCGGCCCGCTCGCCATCGCGCCGCAGTTGGGCGAGGCTGGCGGCTTGGGCCGCATGATCGCGCTGGGCCAGGGTGAACGCGGCCTCCGCCTGCCGCGCCTCCCGGATTTGATAGACGGCGACACCGATGGCCGTGAGGGCGAGAACACCGGTGAGGCCAAGGGTGGTTTTTGTGCTCATAGTTAAGAGGGCGCCAAGTCCCGACACGCTATTCGACGCGGCTTGCGCGAGCGCCGCGCTCGCGACCGAGTTGGCCAAGTGAACTGGCGCCGCCAGCGCGGCTTCGCCCGCGAGCATCGCGCCGAGCGCCGCCGAGGTGGACGTGAAACCGCGCTTGACGAGGCATTCGCGCAACCGCTCCAGCGCACGATCGACGCGCTTGCGCGCCGCTTCCTCGCTCAGGCCAAACGTCGTGCCGATTTGCGCGAACGGCCGGCCGTGAAAGAAACGCAGCAGGATCGCCTCGCGATCGCGCTCGGGCAACTGGTCCATCACGCGGTCGAGTTCCTGGCGCACGCGGTGCCACTGCGGATCGGCGGAGGGAGACGGAGCGTCGCTCATAAAATGTGCCTCCTGTTCACGGGTGGCGCGGCGGCGCTCCTCCCGCAGCAGGTTGTTCGCGGCGTGTCGGGTGGTCGTGTTGAGCCAGCCGGCGATCACGCGATGCCGGCTCAACGCCGCCGCATTCTGCGCCACCGCCGTGAAGACGTATTGCGCGACATCCTGGGCGAGATCGGCCCGGCCGCCGGTCCGGCGCAGCGCGGCATGGTAAACGAAACTGAAATGCCGGCCGACGAATTCGGTGAAGTCGGCGTTGGTGTGAAGCTCCGCATACCTGCGCAGCAGTTCGGCATCTTCCGTCATGGGGTTGGGGTCACCCTCTAATAGCCGCCAAGGGCAGAACCGGACAGACATTCTTTGCTGCGTCCCGCGACGGTGGGCCAAGATTCCGCGACCGGTCGCGGAATTCAACCCGCCGGCTCGATGGAGATCCCGTCTTCGTGCGGCGGACCGGCTGCCGATTCAAACGTGGAGACCAACCAGCCCTACCGCACTTGCCGCCGCAGCCAATGACCATGGGATTAGCCCAAGCAGGACCGTGAAACACCTCGCCTCGAATCAGTGGCCACCGGCAACCGGGACTACACTCGTCCCGTGTCCCGCCCGGCGCATCATGAGCAGGCTGCCGAGATACAGCCCGATCACGAGGAGCGAGAGGCGCTGGCTGCCGACCACCATCCCCAGATATTCGCAAAACCCACCCAGCATCGCGCCGATCAGGTTGGCGCCAAACGCGGCCGACGGCGATTTCGCCGCGCGAAACGTCGTCGAGAAAACCAGTCCCGCGAAGAAGATTGGCAGGGGCACCACGAACAGCGCCCACAGCAGCCGCACCGAAAAATCGCCCGCGAGAATGGTCTCCCGCGAAACCACGAGGGGCAGCAGCAGCGACGCCAGCAGCGGCAGATACATCCAGAACGAGAACTGGCGGAGGCGGGCCGCGACGAGGTTGCCCGCCATGACCATCACCAGCACGCCGGCCACCACCACCATCGTCACCAGCCAGGTGGTGCCGAAAAAGAGCGTGCAGTCGCCGATACTCTTCGTTTCCAGCAGCAGAAACGCCATGCCGAGAAAAACAAAATGGCCGTCCTCCCGGCCGAACGAACCGCGGCGCAGCGTAACGAGCGCGCCGACGGAAAACGCGAGCAGGCTCCCGATCGCGAGCAGGTAGTCGGCGGGAATCGTTTTTTTGTAAAGGTAGAGGAACGGCCAGTCATCGGTAAACCCCTCCCGGATCCGATCCCCCTGAAAATCCAGTTTCCTTCCAGTAAGGGCCAGAGCTGCTTCCGCTCCAGTCGGCTGAGTCGCTGCGTACGGCCGACCCGGGAAACCGTCAGGTAGGCATCGAGTGTTTCCACTCCGTGCGCTTGCACGGCGTTATCCCATTCATCGCGCAGGAAACGCGCAGTAAAGTTTGGTGGAACGCCAGCCACGGCCAGAGCTTTTGTCCAAAGCCCTTCCGCCTGGTCGTCTTGATACGTGAGCTTCAAACCCAGCCCTTGCTTGTCGAGAAAGCGGCGAGCCCAAGCATCGAGGTGAATCACCTCCATTTTTTCCCATTCCTCGCGTCGGCAAATGGTCTTCAACGCTTCGCTGATGTCGGTCGCCAAATTCCTCGTGAACGTGGTGAAGAGAATCTTCTGTCCCGGTCCGCAAGCGTGCCGGGCCAGCCAGACGGCCCGGTGCATTGCGACTACGGTTTTTTCAGTACCGGCGCTGCCAAGCACGCGCACGGGGCCGGCGGCTTGTATTTCGACGAGCTTTCGTTGCGACGGGTGCAAGAACACCCGCCATTGATCCAGCGGCGCGGCTAGGATCTTTTCCATCTCGGCGGCGTCCGAGATGACCACGAACTGGCGGCGGGTGCCGATACGTTCCACGGCGGCGGCAAAATCGGTCGTATCCACGGCAGCCTCGCGCGAGATGCCGAGTTCGTTGCGTGCCTCCTCAACAGTATAACCCGCTCCCAGCAGGAAAACTGCTTCGAACGCCTCTCGGGGGAGAATGGCCTCAAGCCGGTCAATGTCGTCTTCATGGCGGACCGTTCGCACATGGGACAGCAATGAGGGCGGAATGGAAAGAGACGCGAGTTCGTCGTCGCTGTACGCCGCAAATAGCGGCCGAGGGGGCAAAACCCCCTCCCGGATCCAATCCCCCTGAAAATCGAGTTTCCTTCCAGTAAGACCGAGATCGCCGCGCGCTACAACATCCAGGGCATCCCCGCGATGTTCCTGATCGGCCCGGACGGCAAAGTCGTGACGACGAACGCGAGAGGCGAGAAGCTGGAGCAGATGGTGAAGCGGCTGCTGAAACTATGACCTGCCTTCGTCCCGCTACCGCGAGACTACGGCGCGGCAAGAGCGGCTGCTAACCCGGGAATCGCGTCCGTAGCAATACCAGCCACCGAGGATTCCCGTCGGCCTGCTGGCCGAGCGACGAAGTCGCGAGCTTGCCCCGATGTGTCGGGGTCAGCCCCGACGGAGTCGGCCCGGCCGGGCGAACCCCGACCTCGTCGGGATTCGGGCTGAAGTCATAGGAGGGCGGGGTCGCCGAACCCCGCCGAAAAACTTTCGTTTGCACGCAACCCGGCGGGATTCGGCGACCCCGCCCTACAACGGAATTTCAGGTTGTGTGACGGGCGGACACCGGTTGCCGGGTCCGCCCCTTTTCTATTTTCCCCTTTTTGTCTTCGTTCTGCCGCTGCGCGACTACGACGCGGCAGGTCCTCCCGATTTCCGGACAGTGGCCGTGTCTCCAGTGAACTCGGACTGAAGAATTCATCGCGGAGCACGCGGAGGACGCTGAGGCGAAGTGGGAATTTTTCAGCGATCTCCGCGACCTCTGCGTTTCAAGAGCCAGAGTTTGCCGAATAGCGGGTATGAATTGCGCAACGTTGCGCAATTTGACGGTCCGGCCAATTCGGCGCACGTGCTCCGAATTCAACTCGACGCCGCACAGCGAAATTCCCTCGCGGCAATTTTCGCCGCCTACGGCCCGGCCTTGCGCAGGATCGTCTCGCGTTCTTTTCGCTCGGCTTTCACGCCGAAGTTCTGCTCGAGGATTTCCAGGAAGGCGTCGAAGCCCTGCGTCGAAAACGCTCCGCCGAAGCGCTGCTCCGCGAGCGCCGGATCGGCGATCACGAGCTGATGGTGGTTGTGCCGGTTGAATTCCGCGACGACTTCCGCCAGCGGCGTGCCGTCGAATTGCAGCCGCTGCTGCTGCCACGCGAGCACGCGCGCCATTTCTGCGCGCGGCACCCCGACCGGCACCGCCGGCGCGACTGCCACTTCCAGCCGCGCGGTCGCGACCGCGGCCACCGCGATCGAGAGGCGTTCGCCCGCGACGAGCAGCCGCGAGGCGGCGGGCGCGGCGGTCGGCTCGCCCGGCGCGGCGCCGGCGTCCTCGATGCGCACCTTGCCCTTCGTGACGTGCACCTCGACCGCGTCGTCCCGCCGCCTCACGTTGAACGCCGTGCCGACGGCGCGCACCGACACGACCCCGGCCTCCACCCAGAACGGCCGCGCCGGATTCTTCGCGACGGAAAAATACGCCTCGCCCTTCGTCAGCCGCACGCGGCGCTCCCCGCCCGTGAACTGCACCACGACGGCACTGGCGGTGTTCAACTTCACCACCGAGCCGTCCGGTAATTTGAGTTCGCGCACGGCGCCGACCTCGGTCGCGGCCGCCGCCGCATACGGCCCGACGCTGGCCACGTGTCGCGTCCACGCGACCCAACCGATCATGATCGCGGCGGCCGCCGCGAGCATCGGAGCGAGCCAGCCCGGCCGCCACGTCGTCGCCGGCTGCGAATCGCCCGCGGCCGCCGGCTGCTCCGCCCCGGCAGGCTCGCGCAGTTGGTCGAGCAGCTGCGAGGTCTCGTTCATCTCGGCAAAAACCTCCGCGTGCTGTGGGTCGCTCTCCAGCCACACTTCGAGCTCCTTTTGCTCGGCGGGCGTGAGGCCCTGTTGCTGGCGCAGCGTCCACTGCGCTGCGATCCGTTCGACGGCCTGCGTCTCATCCGACGGGAAGGGGAGGGTGTCGCCGGTCGTCATGATTTTCCCCGCAGGACTCCGCGGGCCTTCAGGTAGGTGCGGCAGCGCATCAGGCCGGTGACGAGCTGTGCGTTCACGGTGTGGATCGAGATGCCGAGGCGCGTGGCGATCTCGGCGTTCGCGAGTCCGGAGAGTTTTTGCAGCGTCATGATTTCGCGGCACCGGTCGGGCAGGGCGGCGATCGCGTGGCGCAGGATTTCGATTTCCTGCGCGCGATTGACGATCTCCGCGGCACCGGGCCTATCTTCCAAGACGGCCGAAGCCGCGCCGCTAACTAGCGGCTCCATCGCGACCACCTGGCTGCGGCGGAAAATATCCAGCGCCGCGTTGCGCGCGGTTGTAAACAGAAACGCCTTCGGGTGGCGCACCTCGCCCGTCTGCTTCGCCCGCCACAACCGCGCGTAGGCTTCCTGCACGAGATCGTCGATATCGCCGAGCGCGGGGAATTTCGCGCGCAGGAACGCCCGCAGCGCCGGCTCGTGGGGCAGCACTTCCTCGGCAAACCACCGGGCGTCCGCGTGGGCGGGAGGAAGGGTTTGGGCTGAGGTCGTGGGATTCACCGTGGGGCGGCCGGCCGCTGGTCGCGTGCCCGAAACTGCGCGGGCGCTCCGCGATTGCCAGCCCTCTTTGCAGCGGAGAAACTATTTTCACTTTGGCTAGTTAGGGCCCCGGCCGCGGTTCGTCTAAGTTCAAACCATCCCCATCATGACTCAACCTTCCCGCCAGCTTCGGACGAACCTGTTGCGCGTGGCCTGTGCCGCGCTGATTTGTTTTCTTGGCCTCGCTCCCGATCTCGCCGCCGCCGAGCCGGCGGCCAAAAAGCCGTTCGACATTCCGGCCGGCAGCGCGACCGCCACGCTGAAACAATTCGCGCAGCAATCCGGCGTGGAACTGCTCTACTCGACCGATGCCATCGCCGGCGCGAAGACGAACGCCGTCGTCGGCGAGTTCACGCCGCTCGCGGCCCTCACGCGCATGCTGGCCGGCTCGGAGCTGGTCCTCACCGAGGGCAAAACGAATCGCGCCATTGCGGTGACGAGGGCCACCGACCCAAACGCCCCGCGGGCGGCGCAGGCAAAGAGCAGCGACCGCCCGAGCGAAAGTGACAAGCCGGAGATCGGCCTCGTGAAGCTCGGCACCTACGAGGTCTTCGGCTCGAAGCTCATCAACGCCGACATCCCGCGCACCCGCGACGACGTGCAGCCCTACGTCGTGTTCGAGCGCGAGGTGATCAACAGCTCGATGGCGACCAACCTCGAGGAGTTCTTCCGCGCGCGCCTGCCGATGAACCAGTCGTCCCAGAGTAACGCGCAGGGCTTTTCGGGCAACAATAGCGAGGTCAATCTCCGCGGCTTGGGCTCGAACCAGACGCTCATCCTCCTCGACGGTCGCCGCCTGCCGCCGGTCGGGGGCACCAGTGGCAATACCACTCAGCCCGACCTGAACGGCATCCCGCTGGGCATGATCGAGCGCATCGAGATTCTGCCCTCCACGGCCTCGGGCATTTATGGTGGCGGCGCCACGGGCGGAGTCATCAACATCATCACGCGCAAGGATTATGCCGGCGTGGAGGCGTCGATGAACTACCTCAACACCTTTGACAGCGACGCCTACACGCGCCGGTTCGAACTCAACGGCAGCTTCCAACTGCAAGGCGGCAAGACCCAGCTCACTTTCAACCTCAGCCGGGTCGACGGCACCGCTCTCCTGGTGCAGGACCGCGATCTGCAGCAGCGGGGCCGCGCCCGGCAACTGGCCAACAACCCGTCGACCCTCGTCGGTCCGACCGTCTCGACCAATGGTTACACGACCAACATTCGCAGCCAGAACGGCTCCAATCTGGTGTTGAAAAACGGCACGGCGCTCAACTCCCCGATCACCTCGGTGCCGGTCGGCTACCGCGGCCCGTCGACGGACGGCGGCGCGGCGCTGGCCACCAACGCCGGGAAATACAACCTCGACCTGCCCGCTGGGATAACCACCGGCCGCGAAGCAGAACTCCTGACGGTGCCGGATCAACAGTCCTATGGGGTCAGCCTGCGGCGCCGCTTCGGCGACCGGGTGGAGTTCATGGTTGACGCCTCCCGGCTAGACAACCGCGGGACCATCTCCTCAGGCAACCATACCGCCACCGTCACGTTGCCGGTCACGGCGCCGACCAACCCTTTCACCACGCCGATCAGTGTGACCGCCAACGCGCCGAACCTGCGGGGCCAGGAGGGCAGCACCCTCAACCGCTCCGACCGCCTGCTCGCCGGCCTCGCGGTGAAGCTGCCCCGTGGCTGGTCGGCCGGGTTGGACTACGTTTGGTCCGAGTCATGGCGTCCGACCAGCATACCGATAACTGTATTGCTGGGCGACCCCGACGGCACCGGCCCGGGGCTTTCCTACACCGCCGCGGTGACGAACGGGACGCTCGACGTGATGCGCGACCTGAATGCCTACCCGCTCGATTACACGCCCTACCGGATGCCTCGTAGCAACACGGAGAATGCCTTTAAGCTCGCCAGCGACGAGTTCACGCTGCGTGGTTCCGGCCCGGTCTGGCACCTGCCGGCGGGCGACCTGATGCTTTCCGCCAGCGCCCAATACCGCGAGGAGGAGATTCCGAGCGCGTTGACTACGGTTCCCAGGTCGACCTCTTCCGCGCTCTCTTATTTCTGGAATCCACGGGTCGGCCTGAACCACCGGGCCTATTATGCCGAGCTGCACGTGCCGGTTTTTGGCGCAACGGCGCCGGATGGCTGGAAGCGCGGGCTTGAGCTGCAAGTGGCGGTCCGGCGCGATGAGAGCACCGCGACCATGCGCACACCCTCCGACAGCATCTCGGTGGCGGGCCCCGACGGACCCTTCCCCAGCGTGACCTATTTTAATCGCCGCTACGCGGACACCACGGTCACGGCCGGTTTCAAGTATTCGCCCTTGCGCGATCTCACGCTCCGCGCCAGCGCGGGCACCGGGTTCCTGGCCCCCTCGCTGCTTCAGCTCGGCTCGGCTTCTTCATTGGCGTTTCCTTTGTCGTTCACCGATCCCAAACGCGGCAACCAGGCGGTCGTCGAGCTAGCCAGTCTTCAGATTGGCGGCAATCCCGACCTCAAGCCCGAGCAATCGGAAAGCGTGTCCGCCGGCCTGATTCTCACGCCCCGGTTCCTCCCCGGGTTTCGGCTGTCGCTGGACTACACGCGGATCATGAAGACGGATGAGATCGCCGCCCTGTTCCCCGATCAACTCTTGCCGATCGAGGATCTCCTGCCCGGCAGCATTGTCCGCGCCCCGCTCACCCCGGCCGATCAGGCGCTGGGCTACACCGGCGGTCTCGTCCAGCAGTTCGACTCTCGCAACCGGAATATCGCGGGCAAGCGCGTCACCGCCTACGATGTGCAGGCCGAATACACGGTGAAGACCGCCGCATGGGGTGAGTTCGAGGCCTACGCCGCCGCCACCTACCAGCCGGACTTCTCGACCAAGCCCATTCCCGGTGTGGGCTTCGCCCAGTTCGCCGGCACCTTTGCGCAATTGAAGTGGCGCGGCAACGGCGGGCTGACCTGGAAGAAAGACCGCCTGTCGCTCGGGTGGAACATGCAGTATTACCATTCCCACCTTGTTTACCTCTTCACCTTTACCAATGCGTCGCGCGATGCGCGGATCCTCGGTCAAGGTTCGCCCACGATCCCGAGCCAGACCTACCACGACATCTCCATCCGCTACTCTTGGGGCGAGCAGCCGCGCGGCTGGCGGTGGTTGCTGGCGAACACCCAGCTGACCCTTGGGGTGCAGAACGTCCTCAACACCCGGCCCCCGGTGCTGGCGACGACGTTTGTGGAACCGGGCTCCGGCTACAGTCGCATCGGCGACCCGCGGCTGGCCCGCTACACAATCAATGTGCGGAGGCAGTTCTGAGCCGGGGATTTCACTCTGATGACGAAGCCTGATGGAGAAATCTCCCTCCGCCCACCCCGGACCGGTCGGGGCAGGCTGGGCGGAGCGACTCCGTCATGGTTAGCCACCGCCAAGTCGGCCTGACAGGGCGCGGGTTAAGACCAACCCGCTCCCCACGCCCCTTTCGCCACCAAACCCGCACCTCCGCTCCCCACTATCCATGAAAATCCCGCCCTTGTTCACGCAATCCCTCCTGGCTGTCCTTCTCGCCGCCGGCAGCTTCGCGCAAGAAGCCGCCCGCCCCGCGTCCGACATCAAATCAGAGATGAACGCCATCTTCAACCAGGCCATTGAAAAGATGAAGACCGCCAAACCCACCGCCGCGACTCTTGCGGCGGAACTAGCGGCCTTCGACACCCTGCTGGCCAAGTATCCGGGGAAGAACGACGACACGGGCAATGTCGCGATGATGAAGGCTTTCCTTTACCTCCAGATCGGTGACGAGGAGACGGGCGAGAAGCTCCTCGCCGCCGTCGTCGCCGACTACGCCGGCACCCGTGCGGCCACCGCGTCCAAAAAGATGCTCGAGTCGCTCACTCCCGAGGCCAAAGCGAAGGCCAAGGCCGACAAGGAGGCCATCCGGGCCAGGCAGGCTGCCCTCATCGGCGCGCCCGCCCCCCAGCTCGACTTCACCTGGGCCTCGACTGAAGGCCTCAAGTCCCTCGCCGATCTCAAGGGCAAGGTTGTCGTCCTCGATTTCTGGGCCACCTGGTGCGGCCCCTGCATCGCCGCGTTTCCCAAAATCCGCAAGGAAGTCGCCCATTTCAAGGGCTCGCCCGTCGTCGTCCTCGGCGTCACCAGCCTGCAGGGTCGCGTGAACGGCATCGAGCCCAAGCCCATCGAGGTGAAGGGCAATCCTGCGCGCGAATACGAGCTGACCGCCGAGTTCATGAAGAAGCAGGAGATGAGCTGGCCGGTCGCCTTCTCGAAGCAGGAGGTCTACAATCCCGACTACGCCGTGCGCGGCATCCCGCACCTCACCATCATCGACCCCACCGGGAAGGTCCGCCACAACGGCATGAACCCCCACGACCCCACGGCCGACGTCGTCGGCAAGGTCACCGCGATCCTGAAGGAGTTCAACCTGCCCGCGCCGCCCGCGAAGTCGTGAGGATGCTGCTGGCCAATCCCACTCTGCCGCAACCCAGCACGAGCATGCGAGTCGTGCCCGGGCCAGGCTCTGACGCCCTCCGAGCGCGACGTGTTTGTGCATCGGCTCGACGGCCCCTCTAGTCATCCGTCACCAAGGCCATGGATGACAGGCAAGGAAATCGCCTCCGCCGTCAACAAAGCCGAGCCCACCGTGAACCATCAGGTCAGCTCGATCTTGCACAAGCACCGCGTCCCCAGCCGCGCGCGGTTGACTGCTAACCCCCTCCCGGATCCAATCCCCCTGAAAATCGAGTTTCCTTCCAGTTTTCCTATCGGTAATCCAGTTTCCTATCGGTCATTTAACGAGTCAAGTAACCGAGATCTTGAGCGGGCGGAAATGATTCCGCATCATTCTGTCCACTTTAAGAAGCAGGGGCGGACTGCCCGCCGCAACCCCCAAACACCATGAAGCCGATGTTCCTCCCCATGATCCGTGCCACGCTACTGGGAGCCATTTTCGACGCGTCCGCCGGGGCGCAAACCACGCGCGAGGCCGGAGCGCCTGCACCCAGTGAGCCCGTCGTTGTGCTCTCGCCGTTCGTAATCGAGCGGACCCGGGACACCGGCTACCAGGCGACGACGACGCTGGCCGGCACCCGACTCAATACGCCTATCGCCGACCTCGGCGCCTCAATTTCAATCTACACGAAAGATCTGTTAGACGACCTCGGCGCAACCAATGCGAATGACATCCTGATATTCGCGACCGGGATGGAAGCCGCCGGGCCGGGCGGCAATTATTCCGGTGCAACCAATGACATCAATGCCACCTCGGTCGTCAGCGAAGGTTCCCGCTTCGACCCGCAGCAAAGCAGCCGGACTCGCGGCCTGGCCTCGCCAAACTTCTCCCGCGATCTGTTCTCCACCAGAATCGCGTTCGACTCCTACAACACTGACCGCGTCACGGTGAATCGCGGACCCAATGCCATCCTGTTCGGCGTCGGCAGCCCGGCGGGGGTGGTTGATACTTCCTTGCTCAGGCCGGATCTCCACCGCAACCGGAACAAAGTCGAACTGCGGTACGGCGACAACCACAGCCACCGCGCCTCGATCGATCTCAATCGCGTGTTGATCCGCCAAAAGCTCGGAATCCGGCTGGCAGCACTGGCGGACGATGAACGCTATGACCAGCGGCCGGCCTTCGAGGACAAGCGGCGCCTCTACGGGGCGATCGCGTATGAACCGTTCAAGTCGACGGCGCTGCGGGCAAACTTTGAGACCGGCCACACGAAGGCTAATCGACCCATCACCATTTTGCCTCTGAACAGCGCGGAACCTTGGGCGGCCGCTGGGCGAATGCCGTTTGACTGGACATTCTATGACGACCCAGCCCGGAACCCCAATGCCGCGGCCGAGAACGCCGGTCTTTTCATTCCGTTGTTCATCAATCAGGGGACGATCCAGAACCAAATGGTCGTGGTGCATAACAACCCGACGGATCAGCGGCCGGCATACGGTTTCCGGAGCGAGGTGCCCGGCAGCGCCACCAACTTGGTGAACACCATCTTGTCCGGAACGTTCAATCCGATCTTCAATCGCGACTTGGGCGCCGACATCAATCGCTATTATGGCACGATGAATATCTTCGAGTTGCCTGGGGCGTATTGGACCGGGGCGAAGATCCTGCCTGGACAACAGCCCGGCGTGGTCCCGGCCGGAATAAGGTATCAAGGTTTCACCGATTTCAGCGTCTTCGATTTCAAGAATCGGATGATCGACGAGAGTTCGATCCAAGGCGACAGCTTCCACACGTTCAACCTCGCGTTCGAACAGCGTGCTTGGTCGGACCGCATCGGCGTCGAACTCGCCTATGACAGACAACGCATCGACCGCCGCGGCAAAAACTCCTTTGTGTCCTCCACCGGCAGCAATCACGTTCGCATCGATCCCAATGTCACCCTGCCCACGGGCGTGCTGAATCCAAATCTTGGCCGGCCTTACCTGCTCTCTTCGCAGGTCAACTACAACAACCTCTTCATCGACGCGGACTCAATCCGCGCCACGGCGTTTGGGAAGTTCGACTTCAGCGATTTTCGGCCGGCGTGGGCCCAATGGCTTGGCCGCCACACCGTCACGGGCCTTTATGAGGAAAACTCAACCGAGATCATCAGCTATAATCATGGTTATGCCTTCGACGGAGAGGCCGCGCGCTCCCGCGATCCCAGCATCGAAAGTCCCGGGCGTCGCGCGGGCCGGATTGTTTACCTCGGGCCGTCGCTTATCGCGAACCGGAATCCCCTGCAACTCGCCGCGGTTTCCATTCCGCCGCTCACGACCGGGCCGACGACGAATATTCCCTACTTCGCGCGCGCAGCGGACGTGACCGATCCCGGCCGGATGGTCGATGCGACCGCCACCCAGGTCGAAAGAAATAACGGCGGGAGCGCTTTGCGGGAGGTCATCAAATCCCAGGCCGCCGTGCTGCAGAGTTACTGGCTGCGTGATCACCTCGTGACCATGTTGGGTTGGCGCCGCGACGAAGATTATTTCGTCCGCCAGATTGTAAGATTTGTCTCCAATCCCGCCAACCTTAACGACCCCGGAAAGGTCCACTATGGGTTCAATGATTTCTCGTTTCCAGGCACTCCGCCCTTGAATGTCGGTGGTGAAGTCAAGAGTTACAGCGTAGTCGCACGCTGGCCACGCAAACTGGTGCGGCTTCCCGCGGGAACTGACATCAGCATCTTCTACAATGAGTCGAGTAATTTCACCCCGGTCGGTGGCCGTATCAGTGGTTATGGAGAAAAGATCGCCTCACCAGCGGGCAAAACCAAGGAGTATGGCGTCAACCTGTGGGCTTTGCACGATAAGTTGAGCCTGCGGCTGAACCGGTTCGAAACCAGCGTCAAGGACCAGGGCTACAATCCCACTGTCGTCGGGATCTCCTCGATGGACGCGATCGTGCGCTCGGCCGCACGGTGGTACGCGGAAGGTCTGCTGAATCCTCATCTGGTTGACCGAGGAATTGCCGATGCCGAGCTCCTGTTTAGCGCGCTGCCGGCTAATTATCGTAATCTCTACGACTGGCGCGTGATTGGAGTGCGGCCCAATCAGGACGTGGTCTACACCAGCTCGGTCCCGGGCAGTACCGACACGACCGATTACACGGCAAAAGGCACCGAGCTCGAAATTGTCTGCAATCCCACCAAAAACTGGCGCATCCTCGCGAACGTGGCCAAACAGGAGACGGTCCAGAGCAACGCTCTGCCGTTCCTGAAGGATCTCATCGCGCGGATGAAGCCGGCCTGGGACCAACTCAGGAGTCGGCCGTTTGCGGCCTACCCGCTTGGTTGGCAGCCGGGAGATGCGTTGGCCGCTAACGTTCTGACGTTCGGCAGCTGGCTCGATGCGAACGTCTTTGGTCCTTTCGCCACCGCCATCGCCACGGAAGGCTCGGCCAGCGCCGAGCAGCGCAAGTGGCGCGCAAATCTGGTGACCCATTACCGCTTCGGCCGGGACTCAGTATTCGGGGAGAAACTGAAGGGTTGGAGTATCGGCGGTGCCGTCCGCTGGCAGGACAAGCTCGGCATCGGTTACCCCACCACACGCAAGACCAACGGCAGCGTCCAATTCGACCTGGCTCATCCGTTTTATGCCCCGGCCGAGACGAACGTCGATGGGTTTGCCAGCTATGAGCGCAAAATTTGGAAGGACCGGATCAACTGGAAAATCCAGCTCAATGTGCGCAATCTGATCGAGGATGACACCCCCATAGCCATTGGCGTGCAGCCCTGGGGCGATATCTCCACCGTGCGGCTCGCGCCGGAACGGAGATGGTATCTGACCAACAGCTTCACGTTCTGATCTCTGACCCGGTCGCAAGACCATCGCCCCATATGCAATTCTTCGAAACATGTTCTCTGTTCATCGCCGCGCTCCTCCCGCTTCATGGCGGTGCCCAGGTCGCCCCTGCCGCCAGCCCGACTGGAGCCGTCGAACCTGCCTTGACGCTTGCCACGGCCCAGACCCGTCAACCCCGCAGCTCGACGGGTTTTTACACGACGGGGAAGCAGGTCGGGCGGTGGACGCTGTTCGATCCGGAAGGAAAGCCGTACTTCTGCCTGGGGCTGAACCATGTGAACCAGCGATTCGGCGTAGCGAGAATCAATCGTGACCTCGCTTTATATCACTTCAACTCCTATGGCTGGATGGACTCTCTGGCCTTCATCAAGCAAGGCTCCTTGAGTTATGTCTATCCGTTCGATTTCCTCAAAATTTCCATTGGCTTGTATAACCGAATCAAGCGCGGGGACACGATTGGAACTTTCCGTTACCCCGACCCCTATGATCCCGCTTTCCGCGCGGAAGTCGTCAAGACCATCGCGGCCACCTGCGGCCCTTTGAAAGATGACCGCAACCTGATCGCCTACATGCTCGGGGATGTCCCCGTGATCGTTCCAGCCCGCGACAATCCCGAGCTGAACTGGGCGGAGGCCATTCGACGCCAGCCAGAGGGAAGCCCCGGGAAGGAGGATTACTTGAGGTGGATCCGAAACGAGTACCAGGGGAGAGAGGCGGAGTTCACGGCCAACTATGGGTTCGCGCTGAACGCAGCGCGATTTCCGCCTGAATTGGCGCAAGTCTCGCCGCAGAAAAACGAGGTGTACCAGGACGACGTCAAGTTCGCGCTGCATCTGATCGCTGATTTCTACGACTTTGTCTGCCCGCTGATCCGGCAGGCGGACCCCAACCATCTGCTCTTCAGTCATCGCCTGTTGCACGATCAATTGAATCTGGACCTGGTCCGGTCCGCCGCCCGACACGTGGACGCGATCGCCGTGCAGCCTCCCTTCAGCGAAAGATTCGACGGCGGACTTTACCGGACGGTCCACCAGACGACGGGCAAACCGATCTTCATTTCCGACCACCATATTACCACCTCTTCCCGCTTGAAGACCCGGGCGGATTCCGCCGCGGCTTACCCGCATTATTTGCAGGCGGTCTACGATTCGGGAATCATCATCGGTTATGGGTTCTGCAGCCACCTGGATTCGGTCGGCAAGGCCTCGGGCATGGTAAAACCGGGGCTTTGCGATCCTGCCGGAACAATTCATCCGGAGCACGCCGAGCATGTCGTGCCAGCCAATCGACACCTTCTTGAAAAGTTCGGCCGTAAATAGGACTCCGATGACCTCCCCTGCCTTGTCCAATCGTGCTGGTCGGGCCCTGGCCGGCGCCAGACTCCTGTCATGGCCGACCCTTGCGGTCATACCCGAGTTGGCATCGGCCTTTTTGTTCCTCGCCGTGGTTGCCTTCGGCGCCACGGGCGAGGCGGGATCAATCCCACCGTCGACGTATCTGTTAAACGGTCGCGCCTTGATGGAGACTCGTCGCCGGGCGCTGGCGGGAGATCCAGGCTTGGATGACAGTATCAAGGAACTCTGCCGCCGGGCCGACCGGCACACGCGCGGCGAGCTTTGGACGGTGACGAGTAAACCGTTCGCTGCGCCCAGCGGGAACAGGCACGATTATGTCAGCCTCGCCAGTTACTTCTGGCCCGATGCCGACTCGCCGACTGGGCTGCCGTACATCAGCCGCGACGGGCAGGTCAACCCCGAGTCCCATCGATACGACCGTCATCGCCTCGATGGCATGTGCGAGGCCGTCCACACGCTGGCACTGGCGCACTACCTTAGTGCCCGTCAATAAATAAGGTTTACATCTTTGGAAAGCCGCTGTAATCCTATGAGTAGATGGTGCATGTCCGTGATATTCGAAAGAAGCTGCGAGTTTTGTGGCCGCATCTCAGTGAAAGGTCGCGACGAATGATT
>SXSC01000212.1 GCA_005792355.1 Opitutaceae bacterium | reverse complement strand
TTGAGCCGGGGTGATCATGGGGTCTGCGTAAAGGCCCCAAGCACTACCGCTCACGCAGGCCGGCGCCCACGTAAAACCAGATACTTACGTGTCGGGTTCTAGTTGGCGCCGCTGTCGAAGATGAACTGGCGTTCTACACCGGGCCGCAGCGTGGCGTTGCGTCTTGCTGGCGAGCGCAGGACATGCCGGGCGGCCGCGCGGGCGAGGTCCTCGGCCTGCACGACCAGGAGGTCGGCAAGCTGCATCACGGCGCGCAACTGGGGGTTCAAGGGCAGGTCGAGGCGGGATTTCATTTTCACGTATTACGTGAAGAGTATGTTTGGAGGCAAGACTTACGGCGTGGGCCGACGACGGTGCATGCGAGCAGGAGGAGTGCGGGATACACGGCGAGCCTCGCCAGGTTTCTTTTAACGTAATACGTGAAAATAGGCTGGGTGGGCGCGACGGCGGCCGGCGGAGATTGCCCGGGGCGGCGCTCGGTCGCAGCCGTGTTCCCACTCAAAAACAACGGCGCCGACCAAGCGGCGCCCTCCGATAATCCACCGTCAATCGGAAGACGCACGCCAGCCGAGGCGCCCCCCGCACAATCCGCTCGCCACTCCGCACGCCCACGACCACAAACAGCTCCGACTTTTGCCCCTGACTTTCAATGTTTCCGGCGGGAAAACGATCAAACCTCTACGCTCAACTATTGACGCTCAATGACCGAACTGGAAACGAACCGTGAGGAGGCCAACCCTTGGGCGTAAAGCGTTCAGAGTCGGTCGTTGAGAGTTCCGCGCCGCGTGGCGCGGTTTTCCTCAGCTACGCGCGCGAGGATGCCGCCGCGGCCCGCCGCATTGCCGACGCGCTGCACGGCTTCGGCGTCGAAGTATGGTTCGACCAGAGCGAGCTGCGCGGTGGCGATGCGTGGGACCAGAAACTCCGCCGGCAGATCAAGGAGTGCGCGTTGTTCGTGCCGGTGGTGTCGGCCAACACGCAGGAGCGGCGCGAGGGGTATTTCCGGCTGGAATGGAAACTCGCCGCGGAGCGCACGCACCTGATGGCCGAGGGCGTGCCGTTCATCGCGCCCGTGGTAATCGACGAGACGGCGGAAGCGAGCGCGCTGGTGCCGGCGGAGTTCATGCGCGTGCAGTGGACCCGGCTTCGCCCTGCGGGCAACGCCGGGCAGGCGCTGGACGATGCGGGCCTTGAGGCTTTCTGCGAGCAGGTGAAGCGGTTGCTGGCGCCGCCGGAAATTGTAGGGCGGGGTCGCCGAACCCCGCCGCAAGGCGAACGCGGACGTGCTCCCGAACCGGCGGGGTTCGGCGACCCCGCCCTACAACAATCCAGGTCACACCGGCCGGGGTTGGGGTGGGCCGCGCTCGCCGTGTGCGTCGTCGGGCTCGGCGCCGCGTTTCTGCTCAACCGCAAGCCGGAGCCGCTGGCGACGCCGACGAAGCCTGTCGGCGAAAAGCAATCCGCGGTCGCCGCTTCGGTCGTCAACGCCAAGTCCATCGCCGTGCTGCCGTGCGAGACTCGCAGCGACGAAAAGGGCAATGAGTTCTTCACCGACGGCATTCACGACAACATCCTGACGAGCCTGACGAACATCGGCCAACTGCAGGTGGTTTCCCGCACCTCGGTGCTCGAGTATCGTGGCACCAAGAAGAAAATTCCGCAGATCGCGCGCGAACTCAACGTCGCCTTCGTGTTGGAGGGGAGCGTGCAGCGCGCGGGCAGCGCCGTGCGCATCACCGGCCACCTCATTCGCGCGGCGACGGATGAGCATGTTTGGGCGAAGGATTTCGACCACGAACTTTCGACGGCCGGGATCTTCGCCATGCAGTCCGAACTGGCCCAGGCCATCGCCGGCGAGCTCAAGGCGGCGATTTCACCCCACGAGAAAAACCTGCTGGCGCGGCGGCCGACGGAAAACCTCGCCGCGCTCGATCTCTACCTCAAGGCCCGGGCGGTGACGGACCGCACGCGCGCCGATCTGGGAAATCGGGAGTCGTGGCTTCAAGCCGCCGTGAACCTTGATCCGAACTTCGCGCTGGCCTGGGCCGAACTGGCCAACGTGCATTTGGAATTCAAGGTGGTGAGCTTCGACACCACGACGGCCCGGCTGGCGAAGGCGAAAGATGCCGTCGATCGGGCGACCGCACTTGCGCCCGATTCGCCCGAGGTGCTCCGCGCCGGCGCCCGCTATTCCACCGCTGGAACGGGGGATTACGTTCGCGCGACCGAGCAGTTACATGCGTTGCTGCGGCTCCAGCCCAACGACACCGAGACCCGCCATGCGCTGGGTCTCGCGCAGTTGGCTCAAGGCCGGTGGCCTGAGGCGATCGCGTCCTGGCGGACCGTGGCGCTGCTCGATCCGAGCAATCCCCGATACGCAAGCGACCTCGTGCGCATCTGCACGTTTGTCCGTCGCTACGATGAGGCGATCGCCGAGCAACGCCGACTGATGGCGCTGCAGCCGGGCCAGCTGGCGAACGACATCGATCTCGCGCGGTTGGCGTTTCTCGCCACGGGCTCGAGGCGGGAAGGAGACGAACTGCTCGCCCGCTTGGAAGCGATCATTCCACCACCGCCCGAGGTGGTTCGGCTGCGCATGGTGCTGACGGCGTCCCGTGGGGACTACACGGAATACTTGCGTTTGGATCGGGAAAATCCCCTCACCAATTCGGATCGGGGAAAGCAAAAGGGCGCGGGTTTACCCGGCGAGGGCCGGGCGATCGGGGCGGCTGAAGTTCTCCGCGCCCAGGGCGACATGGCGGGCGCGCGCGCCCGGCTCGGAGACCTCCCGGCGAGATTGCGTGCGGAGCTGGAGCGCGAACCGAGGAACACGCAGCTGTTGCGAACGGCCGCGCAGGTTGAGGCCATTTTGGGGAATAAGAAGGAGGCGCTCCGGCGGATTGCCCAGGCGGCGGAGATTTATCCGGAGTCCGGTGGGACCATTGGGGCGGCGATCAGCGTGGCGCGCGCTTCCGTCCTGGCGCTGACCGGTGACAAGGACCGGGCCATCGAAGAAATTGCCCGGCTGCTGCGCACCCCGAGCACGCTGAACATCCATGTGTTGAAGTTGGATCTGTCCTATGCCTCGCTGCGCGGCGACCCGCGGTTCGAGGCGCTGGTCAACGACCCGAAGAACAACCAACCGCTGTTTTGAGAATTGCCGATTGCCAATTGCCGAATGCAGACCAAGGGCAGCGCTCAAGGTGAGAGCGCCGCAACGTGGCCACGAGAGCCACTCCTCTGTAAATTCGGCAATCGCCAATCGGCATTTGGCAATCATTGCGCTCCGACCAATTGAAAGTAGAAACCCGACCAATTGAAAGCGGCCAGAGGAGAAACACGAGTATTGTCCGTGGAGAATTGTTTCCAATCTCGGTCAGCGGAAATTAAACGCGGAGCAAGCGGAGGGCGCGGAGTCAGAAGGGAATTTCTTCGCGTCCTCCGTGTCCTCCGCGTTTCAAAAATCTGCGTTCGAGGAACCACCGGTGAGCCGAAACGTTCACACCCAGAGCGACGCGATCGGGGCGGCGAAGAGACGGTCGCCGAAGGGGACGACGGTGTCGTGGTCGTAGAGCACGAAGCCGGCGACGAAACGTTTGCCGGCGGCGGCGGCGAGTTTGCGCAGGCCACCGAAGTCGGCTGGGTGGACGCTGGCGGCGGCCTTCACCTCAAGACCGATGAGCTGGCCGTCGGCGTTCTCGATCACGACATCGACCTCGTTCTGCTCCTTGTCGCGGAAGTGGAAAAACTCGAACGGGCCGTCGCCGGACCAGCTCGCGAGCTTGAGGGCCTCGGTGAGGATGAAGGTCTCGAGCAGCGCGCCGAAGGGGCCGCGGTCGGCGGCGAGGCGGGCGGGCGTGAGGCTGCGGAGCGACGCCAGCAGGCCGGAGTCGAGAAAGTAGAGCTTGGGGGTCTTGATGTGGCGCTTGAGGACGTTGGTGAACCACGGCGGGAGCGTGCGGATGAGGAAGAGCTGCTCGAAGAGGCCGGCGTATTTCATCATCGTCACGTGCGAGATGCCGAGCGGCGCGCCGAGGCCGGAGTGGTTGACAAGCTGGCCGGAGTGCTGCGCGAGGATGCGGAGGAGCCGTGGCATCTGATTGAGGCGGTCAATCTCGGCGAGATCGCGCACGTCGCGCTGGACGATGGCGCGCACGTAGTCGAGGTGCCATTCCTGGCGGCGCGGCCACGAGGAGCGTTTCAGCGCCTCGGGGTAGCCGCCGGCGAGCACGGTGGCGACGAGCGCGGCGTCGGTGACGGGCGGGCCGGCCTTCGGCGTGCGGCCGCGAAAGGCCTGGGTGAGAAAGGTCGAGGGCGTGCCGCGAATCTCGGCGGGCGAGAGCGGCAGGAGATCGATGGTGGCCATGCGGCCGGCGAGCGAATCGGCGACGCGCGGGAGCGTCATGAGATTGGCGGAGCCGGTGAGGAGGAAGCGGCCGGGGCGGCGGTCGTGGTCCACGCTTTGCTTGATGGCGAGGAGCACCTCGGGCGCGCGTTGAACCTCGTCGATCACGGCGCGGTCGAGACCGCGGATGAAGCCGGTCGGGTCGCGCTGCGCGGCGGCGAGGGTGGTGGCGTCGTCGAGCGTGAGAAACGGCCAGCCGTCGCCCGCAAACTCGCGCGCGAGCGTGGTCTTGCCGGACTGGCGCGGGCCGGAGAGCAGCACGACGCGGGTGTCGGACAGGGAGGTCCGGATGCGGCTGGCGATGAAACGAGGGTGCATGGCGGAGGAAAAATGGCCGGAAATCAGGCTGACCAATTGAAAGTGAAAAGCTGACCAATTGAAAGTAGAAACCCGACCAATTGAAAGCGGCCAGAGGTAAAACATGAAGTTTGCGAAAAGGAGAAGTAGGGCCACGCCGGGCGAGACGCGGGTTGGCCGCGAAACCAAGAATCAACCCCAAGCTGTTTGGCGTAGTGCCTCCGGGCATGACCAAAGCCTCTCCCCACCGCGAGACGGAGACGCCAAGGGAGACCACGGGCTCGTCGGTTTGGACCACGGTGGCTCGGTGCCTTGGTGGTGAAGATTAGGCGGAGGCGCACGGATCCGGGTGGCGCGCCCGACGGTGGACAAGCGGCGCGACGTCTGGTTGAGTGCGGGTGCACCCCTGTCCCCCATGCGCTCTCGTTTCCGCGTTCGACGGTTTTGCCTTTCATGCGTCTTAGCCTCGGCCGTGGCAGCAGCGGCCGAGGACTCCCGGACGCCGGAGGCGCGTTACGAGACGCGGGCGCGGACGCGCGATGGCATCGGCAAATATTATTTTGGGCGCGAGATCGCGCAGGTGATGGGTCACCAAGGCGCGAGCTGGCTCGAGCGACCGGAGCGCGAGGAGGAGGAGCGGACGGACCTGCTGCTCGCGGAGTTGAAGTTGAAGGCCGGAGATGCGGTCGCGGACGTCGGCGCGGGCAGCGGTTATTTTTCGTGGCGAATGGCGCGGGTGGTCGGGGAAAAAGGCGCGGTCTACGCGGTGGAAATCCAGCAGGAGTTTTTGGATCTGCTGATGGCGAACATGAAAAGGCGCGGGGTCGGCGACATCGTCCGGCCCGTGCTCGGCACCGTGCAGGATCCGGGATTACCCGAGGGGGCCGTCGATCTGATCCTGCTGGTCGACGTCTATCACGAGTTCGATTTTCCCTTTGAGATGACGCGCGCGATGATCCGGGCGCTCAAGCCGGGCGGGCGGCTCGTGCTGGTCGAGTACCGCGGCGAAGATCCCGCGGTGCCGATCAAGCTGTTGCACAAGATGACCGTCGCGCAGGTGCGGAAGGAGCTGAGCGTCCATCCGGTGATCTTCGTGGAAAACATCCGCGCGCTGCCGCGCCAGCACGTGCTCGTGTTTCGCAAAGAATAAACCCCGCCGCGGGGTTTATTTCAGCATTTCCGTCAGCATCGGCTTCATCGCGTCGGCCCAGAGCTGGTAGCCGGCGGTGTTGGGATGGAGCTGGTCGGGCATGATCGCGAAGGGGATCTTGCCGTCCTGCCCGAGGAAGGACGCGTTGATGTCGAGGAAGCGGACGTTCTGGCCGTCGTCGAGCTTGGTGAGCTCGCGATTGACGGCGTTGATGATCTCGGTGCGGCGGGCGGCGTCGGTGATGGCGGCGTCGGTGATGACGCCCTGCTGGTCCTTGCGCGCGCCACGGGGGAAGACGGCGAGCACGAGGACCTTGGTGCCGGGGATTTTCGCGCGAATCAGCTGCACGATCTTCTTGTCGGCGGCGGCGATTTCCGCGGCGGTGTGCCCGAGGGGGGCGGCGCTGGTGTTGTTGGTCCCGAGCATGAGGACGGTGACCTTGGGGCTGATGCCGTCGAGTTCGCCGTTTTCGATCCGCCAGATGACATGCTGGGTCTGGTCGCCGCCGATCCCGAAATTAGCGGGCCGGTGCTTGCCATAATAGGCTTCCCAGATGTGGGTGCGGGCGGGGTTGGCCCAGCCGGCGGTGATCGAGTCGCCGATGAAGAGGAGGTCGATCGGGCCGGCTTTACCCCGGGCGAGGAACGCGGTGTGGGAGCTGCGGAAGCCGGGGTTGGGTGCGCCGCCGGCGCCGGTCTTTTCGATGGCGGCGGAGGCGTCGACTTTGACGGCTGGCGCGGGGGTCTGGGCAAAGACCATCGGCAACAGCGCGGCGAGAAACAGGGCGGACAGGGCAGGGCGGGTGATTTTCATGGGGAGGGAGAAATTGAAAGGGCTTCTGGCGTGACGTCGAGCCTCTGTTCGGCGCTGATTTGGTCGCACTGATGCGTTCCGTTTGGATCCGTTGCTGCGAAGTTTACCCGCTGGCAGCGGCGCCAAAGGCGACCGGGGATCGCCGCAACTTCGTTGGGCGCAGGAGCGGGTTTACGCCGCGACGATCGCTGGGCGAAATCGCGGGGTAAACCCGCTCCTGCATCAGGCCACGGGTAATTTCACTTTTTCCGTTGCGCCCAGACGTTGTCGGCTGTGTAGAGCGCGAGCGCGGCCCAGATGAAAGCAAAGCTGAACATCCGCGCGCGGGAGAACGGCTCGTGATAAACCCAGATCCCGAGGACGAGCTGGACCGAGGGGGCGAGGAATTGGAGGAGCCCGAGTGTCGACAGGCGAATCCGCCGTGCGGCGTAGGCAAAAAGCAGCAGCGGAACCGCCGTGATCACGCCGGAGCTGAATACCAGGGTGTGCAGGCGGAGGTCGACCCGGCCGAGCGCACCCTCGCCGGTGTGGTATTGCCAGGCGAGAAACCCGAGGGCGAGTGGCGCGAGCAGGAGGGTTTCCAAGGTGAGGCCGGCCAGCGAACCGAGCGGCGATTGCTTGCGCATCAGGCTGTAGCCTCCCCAGGTCCCCGCGAGGACCAGCGCGATCCAGGGCGGTCGACCGAGTTGGGCAATCATCAGGGCCACGCCCGCGGCCGCGAGGCCGATGGCGATCCACTGGACGCGCCGGAGGTGTTCGTGCAGGACAAAGCGGCCGGCGACCACGTTGACGAGCGGCACGAGGAAGTAGCCGAGGCTGGTCTCGATCACGTGCCCGGTGTTGACGCCCCACACGTAGACGAGCCAGTTGGCCGTGAGGAGCGTGGCGCTGAGGAGATGGGTGGCGATTGACCGCGGGGTGCGCAGGGCGACGGCGACCCCGGCAAAGCCTCCCTGGGCGCCAATCAGACCGAGCAGCAGCACCAGCGACCAAACGTGCCGGTGGGCAATCAACTCGAGCGGGTTGATCGTCGCGAGCTGCTTCCAGTACAGCGGAACCAGTCCCCACAGAAAATAGCAGAGCGCGGCGGCCAGGGCGCCGGCCCTGGCCTGGTCAGCGCGGTTGGCGGGGAGAGAGGTCACGCGACAACTGGCGTGATCGCGGGCGGGTTACGGCTTCGCCTTCTGCGTAAACCCGTACCGGGCGCCAAACTCCTGCTCAGCCTGCGGCCGCGCGGCGCCGGCGGCCGTGCCCTGCGCGACCAGATCAGCGGTCCGTTTCTCGACCCATCGCTGGCGAAACGTCGCTTCAATTTCGCTGGAAATCGCCGAACTTTCCTTCGGTAGATTGGATTTCTTGGAAAACAGGCAGCCGGTCGACAGCAGGAGCAGGGCGACAAGGGCGGCGTGGAGGGTGGGCTTGGTCATGGAAAAATCGAAACGTGAACGTGGAGTGCATTCCCGTTGACCGCGAGGGAAACTTTTTTCCGCTCCGCTTGCCAGGCATCCATTCCGATAATTTTTTTCATCGTTTTTGTTTTCGCGCTTGGGCCGAAATTCGCTTTTGTCCCGGTTATGAGTGACGAGCAAACGCCGCCGCCCGCGCTGCGACTCAAGCCCCGCCTGCGACCAGCCGAACCTGCCGCCGCTGCGACTGCGTCCGAAAATCCCGCGACAGACGCCCCTCCACCGCCGGCGATTACCCCCGAACCACCACCTCCTCCCGTTGTCGTTCCGCCAATGCCGGCGGCGGCCGAGCCGCCCGCCCCGCTGAAGATTCGTTTCAAGCCTCGGATCATGACTGCCGCGACGCCCGCCGCGGCCGAACCAGCTGTCGTCGCCGCCGCGGCCGAACCGCCGCTGGCGGACCTGTCTCCTCCTTTGGAAGCGGATCTTCCCTCCTCGTCACCCGAGGCTGCACCCGAGCCGGCGGCCGTGGCAGCTCCGGCGGGTTTTCGCCTGAAACCGAGGGCTCAGCCAAGTGCGCCGGCGTCGGCCCCGGCCGTTCCTGCTGAAACTCCGCCGGCCGTCCCCGACAGCCCTCCGCAGATTGCTGCCCAACCACCGCCACCTCCTTCCGCCCCTGCGGCGACGCTCCCGGCACCGTCCGCCGAGGGCGGGGGGAAATTTAAGCTCAAACCCAAGGTTCCTCAGCCACCAGCACCGGCCGGAGCGTCGCAGCCACCACCGCCTCCAACCGGTGCTGGTGCCACTCCTGCGGGCGGCATGCCTCCTCCGCCCCCCCCGCCGCCCGGCGCAGGGCATCCACCACCACCGCCACCCCCACCCCCACCCCCCCCCCCACCCGGCGCGGGCCATAATGCTCCGCCTCCGTT
>SXSC01000018.1 GCA_005792355.1 Opitutaceae bacterium | reverse complement strand
GCGCACGCAGCGGATGGATGAGGGTGAGCCGACGCGCCTGTCGGTGAGCCGTGAGCAGCACGAACTGGAACTGCGGCGGATGATGGGCCAGCTCCACAACCATCCGTCGATTGTCACCTGGATCGTGCACAACGAAGGTTGGGGCCAATACGAGACGCCCGCGCTCACCGCATGGGTGAAGTCCATCGATCCCAGCCGCCTGACGCTTGGCGCGACGGGTTGGCTCGATCGCGGGGTGGGGGACATCGCGTCGAAACACACCTACGACGAAGTGCCGTTGCCCGCGGAAAATGATTCGCGACGCGCCATTGTGCTCGGCGAGTACGGCGGCGTGGGCTGGCCGCTGGCGGGGCATCTGTGGAATCCTGAGATGCGCAACTGGGGTTACCAGACGTACCAGACGAAGGAGACCTATCTCGCGGCCTTCAAAAAAAAGATCGAAACAGTCGTGGCAATGAAGGCGCGCGGACTCTGTGCGGCGGTCTACACCCAAACGAGCGACGTCGAAGGCGAGATCAACGGGCTCGTGACGTACGATCGGCGCGTGATCAAGATCGAGCCGGAGTACATGGCGGGGTTGAACCAAGCCCTCGTCGGTGGCGCCGCCGGCACCCCGGCGAAATAGTCGCGGTCCGTGCCGGGGCGCGGTGGGCCGGGCGTGCCAGCGGTTATCCCGTCGGCTCGGACCGTTTTTCGGCCGCGAGACCGAGTGCGAGCAGGTGGGCAACGCGGTCCGCGTCGTACACGCAGCCGCCCCAGCTGCCCCCGGCGGCGTTTTGGAGCGCTGCCCAGAGGCGGGTGTCCGCGGGTACGCGTGGATCGGGACGCAAACCGGGATGCCGCCCGCGGGCGGCGAATTCCACCGCGTCGAGGCCGACGACATCGACGCTGCCCGTGAGCGTCCGGGTGTCGACAATCAGGCGGATCGTATCGCCATCGCGCACGCGCGCGATCGGGCCGTCGGCCCACGCTTCCGGGCTGATGTGACCAATGCAGGCGCCCGTGGACACGCCGGAGAACCGACCGTCGGTGATCAAGGCGATGCGCTGGCCGTCTTTCACGTACTTGAGGGCGGAGGTGATTTGGTAGGTCTCAGGCATGCCGCAGCCGGGGCCGATGCCGATCAACGCCAGCACGTCGCCCGGTTTGACCCGACCGGCCTTCAACGCGGCGATGGCAGTGGCTTCGCTGGTGAAAACACGCGCCGGCCCCTCGTGACGGTAAACGCCATCGGCCCCGACAACCTGCGGCGCGATCGCGGTGCTCTTCACCAGCGCCCCTTCGGGGGCGAGGTTGCCGCGCAGAAACGTAATCGTGCTCGTGAGGCCGCGTTCCTGCGCGCGGACGGGGCTCATGATGACGTTGTCGGGGTCGATGCCGTCGAGGGCGTGGAGTTTCTCGCGGAGCCGGCGGCGGCGCTCGGATTTTTCCCACCAGTCCAGATTTTCGCCGAGGGTTCGGCCGGTGACCGTGCGGGCGTTGAGCCGGAGCAGGCCGGCGGCGCGAAGGTGGAGCATCACCTCGGGTACGCCGCCGGCGAGAAACACCTGCACGGTGGCGTAGTGGGTGGGGCCGTTGGGCAACACGTCGACGAGCCGGGGCACCGCGCGGTTGGTGCGCGTCCAGTCCTCGACCGTCGGCCGGCGCAGACCGGCGGCGTGGGCGATGGCGGGCACGTGCAGGATCAGATTCGTGGATCCACCAAACGCGGCGTGCACGACCATGGCGTTGTGGATCGCGTCGTCGGTAAGGATGTCGCGGGTGGAGGTGCCGCCCTCCTCGAGGGCGAGCAGCGCGCGGGCCGAGCGACGTGCGAGGTCGCGCCAGATTTCCGCCCCGGAGGGATTGAGCGCGCCGTGCGGGAGCGTGAGGCCGAGCGCCTCGGCCACGACCTGGCTGGTGGCGGCGGTACCCATGAACTGGCAGCCGCCGCCGGGCGAGCCGCAGGCCTTGCAGCCCATCTCGGTGGCGTAATCGAGGGTCACCTCTTCGCGGGCGAAACGGGTCGCGAGCGTTTGCACCTTGCCGGTGTCCTCCGCCTCCTCGGCGAGGAGCGTGACGCCGCCGGGGACGAGCACGGTGGGCAGGTCGGGCGTCCCCGCGAGGGCCATGAGCATCGCGGGGAGACCCTTGTCGCAGGTCGCGACGCCGAGCACGCCGCGGCGGGTCGGGAGCGAACGGATGAGGCGGCGGAGCACGATGGCGGCGTCGTTGCGGTAGGCGAGGCTGTCGAGCATGCCGGCGGTGCCGTTGGTGCGGCCGTCGCACGGATCGCTCACGTAGGCGGCAAACGGAATCGCGCCGGCCGAGCTGAAGGTGCGCGCCGCTTCCTCCATCAGCAGACCGACCTCCCAGTGGCCGGTGTGATAACCAAGCGCGATGGGTGAGCCATCGGGCGCGCGGATGCCACCCTGCGTGCTGAGGATGAGAAATTGTTTACCGCGCAGCAGGGCGGGATTCCAACCCATGCCGGCGTTTTGCGTGAGCCCGAAGAGATCTCCGCTGCTCATGTGCCGCAGCTGATTGGCCTCGAGCGGCAGGCTGCCGGCGGGGCCGGGCGCGGTGGTGCGGAGCGCGTAGATCGCGTCGGAGCCGGAGTCGAGGATGGGGTCGGGCATGGAGCCGAGGGGTAAATACGGAGAGAGAGAACGAGAGACGGGAAACTAGATTGGTGGCGCGTCGGCGAGTTCTTCGCGTGCCAAATCGATGATGACCTTTGTCACGAAAAGGCTGCGGCAATCCCGCAAGGCGACTAACGCGGTGTCGGCTTCTGGTCGAGTGAGAAGTCCGACGCGAAATGAGCGCACGATGATTCCCACGGAGCCATGAACCGTGATGCCTAGTCGCTGAGGCGCGCGCCGAGCTGCGAGATCGTCGGTGAGGAAAATCGCTCCGGGGTGTCGCGAGCAAAGGGCGAGGCAATCGGCCTCGCCGGGATCAAGTTGCGTAACGAGCCGGCCCTCGAGTGCGCGACGGTCCGCTTCGCCTACCGCTGTGATTTCCCACGCGAAATCCGTCGGCGGGCGGAACGAAACAGCTTCAGCCCACACGCTCGCGGGCACGAGGAGCGGGTGAAACTGCGGCAACAGCCGCGCCGCGCCGATCTCGCCGAGGTGGATCAGCGGTCCCGCGTCGCAGATAGCGGATGGCCGCGGGGCGTCACTCACGACCGTGGAGGCCCCACGCGACGTCGTCGCGAACGGCCTGCCACTCGGCATCGGCTCGTGCCACCAGTGGCTCGCCGAGGCGCTCGACGGCCTGCGCGGAAGTGAGTTCGCCGCGCAGGCGCGCCTCGCCCAGCACTGCGCTGGCGTCCGTCCACTTGAGGCGTACGACTTCATCAAGCTGCACGTTGAGGGCTTCGGTCATCGGGCGGAAAGGTGGTGCTGGCGGAGCGAGTTCTCAAGCCTCAACTTTCGGCTTGAGAGATGGCCGGGACTTGCCTGCGCGGTAGGCGGCAAGGCGTGCATTGAGGATGTTGCGGTGCGCCGCGGGCACGGGCATTTTTCCCTCATCTGCCACCGACAGCCAAAGTCGTTCGGCAATTTCCAAGCGCCGGCGTCGTGGCAGGAGGAGAAGATCAGGTACGGTGGAACTTATGTTGGAAACGTATGCCGCGGCTGTTGCGAGCAAGCCTCACACGGCGTCGCGCGTCGGCTGACCGTTCACCAGCCGCAGGAGGCCGAGCGGGTTGGCGTTTTGCAGCGCGGCGGGCAGCAGGGCGTCGGCGAAACCCTGATAACACACCGGTCGGGCGAAGCGCAGGATCGCCGCGGTGCCGACCGAGGTGTAGCGGACGTCAGTGGTTGCCGGATACGGGCCGCCGTGGTTCATGGCGGGGCTGACCTCGACCCCGGTCGGGAAGGCATTCACGACGAGCCGTCCGGCCTTTTGTTCCAACGCGGCGAGCAGCGGGCGCGCCGCGGCGAGATCGGCGGCGGTGCCGTGCACGGTGGCCGTGAGCTGGCCTTCGAGCGCGGCGGCGCAGGCGGCAAAGTCCGCGACGCTCTCCGCGACGACGACGAGCGTAAAAGGCCCGAAGGCCTCGGTGGCGAGGGCGGGATTGGCGAGAAACGTCCGCACGCTGGTGGTGGCGACACTCGGTTCCGCCTCGGTCTTGGCGGCGTTGGCCGCGGCACTGGCGGCGGCGATGAGCTGCACGCCGGCAATTGCCGTGACTTTGTCGCGGTTGCCCAGAAACGCCTCGCGAATCCCGCTGGTAAGCATCGTGCCGCAGGGGGCGGCGCGCACGACCTCCGCGAGCTTCGCGATCAAGGCGTCGGCTTCCGGGCCACGCGCGACAAACACGAGTCCCGGCTTGGTGCAAAACTGGCCCACACCAAGCGTGAATGATCCGAGCAGCCCCGTCGCAATCGCGGCACTGCGTTCCCGCACCGCTTCCGGGAGCAAAAAGACCGGGTTCAAGCTGCTCATCTCAGCAAAGACGGGAATCGGGTGCGGACGCGAAGCAGCGGCGTCGAAGAGCGCGCGGCCGGCGGCGTGCGAGCCCGTGAAGCCCACCGCGGCGGTCGCGGGATGTTTCACCATGGCGATGCCGATGGTGGCGCCGCCGCCATGAATGAGCGAGAAGACGCCGGGCGGCAGGCCGCAGCTGGCCACTGCGCGAGTGATCGCGCCGCCGACGAGTTCGCCGGTGCCGGGATGGGCGCGGTGGGCCTTGACGACAACGGTGCAGCCGGCGGCGAGCGCCGAGGCCGTGTCACCGCCGGCGGCGGAAAACGCGAGTGGGAAGTTGCTCGAACCGAACACGACGACCGGACCGAGCGGCAACAGCATCCGCCGCAGATCCGGTCGCGGCAACGGCTGCCGGTCGGGGAGCGCCGGATCAATGCGCGCATCGACCCACGAGCCGTCGCGTACGACCTGCGCAAAGAGCCTGAGCTGCGCGCAGGTGCGGCCACGCTCGCCGGTAAGTCGAGCGAGGGGCAGGCCGGTCTCGGCATTGGCGCGCTGGAGGAGGGCATCACCCAGCGTCTCGATTTCCGTGGCGATTGCGTCCAGGAGACGGGCGCGCTCAGCACCGGAACGAGCCCGGTAGTCGGCGAACGCCTCGGCGGACGCGTCGAGCGCGCGAGTAACCTCCGCGGCGGAGGCTTCGTGAAAGTCCGGTGCCAGGGCTTCGCCCGTGGCGGGGTTGACCGCGCGGAACGTCTTGCCGCCGGTTTGGCCGGCAGTGCCGGAGAGGAGACTCTTGCCGTGAAGATTCATGCGGAGGGTTTTCGACGGGACGCAGACTTCTTACAAGCCCGCAGGTGGTTCGGTGCTGGAGTGATTTCGGCTCACCCCACGTGGTTGATGAGCGTGCCGATCGGTTCGATCGTGATGCGAATTTCATCGCCCGTTTGCAGGGTGAATGAGTCGGGCGGGACGACGCCGGTGCCGGTCATGAGATAGGCGCCGCAGGGAAAACGGTTTTCCCGAAACAACCAGTCGGCCAGCGAGGGCAGCGGGCGCTTGATGCGGCCGACCGTCGTCTCGCCGTTGAACACGGGCCCGGCGCCGCGGCGAATTTCGATGGCGATGACGGTCTCGGCGGTGGGCAACGTGGCGGTGACCACCAGGCACGGGCCAAGTGCGGCGCTGCGGTCGTAGACCTTGGCCTGCGGAAGGTAGAGTGGATTTTCGCCCTCGATATCGCGCGAGCTCATGTCGTTGCCGATGGTGTACCCGAAAATTTTCCCGGTGGAGTTGATCGCGAGCGTGAGTTCGGGTTCGGGCACATTCCAGCGCGAGTCGGCGCGGATGCGCACGCCGGTGCCGGGGGCGGCAACGCGGTGAGGCGTGGCCTTGAAGAAAAGCTCCGGGCGATCGGCGTCGTAGACCTTGTCGTAAAACGTGCCACCACCGGCGTCCTTCGATTCGGCCATGCGAGCCGACTTGCTGCGAAGGTAGGTGACCCCGGCCGCCCAGACCTCCTGGGATTGCACCGGGGCAAGGAAATCGTTGGGGGCGGGGGCAGGGCGGGCGGTGGCGAAAGCGTTTTGCAGCAACGCAACCGGATCGAGCGATTGAAACAGGGTGTCGAGGGTCAGCGACGGAGCCGGCGCGACGTGCGTGCCGGCGCGTTCGAGAATCAAACCGTGGGTGGTGGAGTAGAGACGGATCATGGGGAGAGGGGGCGAGGGCGGCCCGCAGTGGCGGCAGTTGCAGGCATCGCGGTTCGGCGCGGCATTGGATGAGGGCGGATTACCGGAGTTATTTCAGTAGCGACTTGAGATCGTCGAGCGAAAGTTTTGCGGCGACCGCCTCACTGGCTTCGAACACGCCGGCGAGCAAGGCGCGCTTCTCGGCCTGCAAGGCAAGGACCTTTTCCTCCACGGTACCGGACGCGATGAGTTTGTAGCTCGTGACGACGCGTTGCTGGCCAAGGCGGTGAGCGCGGTCCGTGGCCTGCGCCTCGGCGGCGGGATTCCACCACGGATCGAAGTGCACGACGGTGTCGGCGCCGGTGAGATTCAGGCCGGTGCCGCCCGCTTTCAGCGACAGCAGAAAAAGCGGGACGTCGGCCGACGTCTGGAAACGATCAACCTCGGTCTGCCGCGCGGTGGTGGTCATCGAGCCATCGAGGTAGCAATAGCTGATTTGCTGGGCATCCAACTCGGCCCTCAGCAGGGCGAGCAGCGAGGTAAACTGGGAGAACACGAGGACGCGGTGGCCGTCATCGATGGATTCCGCGATCAGTTCGTTGAAGGCATCCAGCTTGGCGGAGTCGGCGGGCGCGGTGGTCTCGCCGCGCGGGCTTGGCGGGTGGGGGCAGCCGGCCTCCACTTTCGGACCGACCAGTCGCGGGTCGCAGCAAATCTGGCGGAGCCGGAGCAGTTGGGTGAGGGCGGCGAACTTAAGTTTGGCCTCGTTGGCGCCGCCGGCGGCGAGGTCCAGGAGCTCGCGTTCGGAACGTTCCTGCGTGTCGCGATAAAGCGCGGCCTGGGTCGGGGTCAGGGCACACCAGATGACCTGCTCCAATTTTTCAGGCAGTTCCGGCGCGACGGCCTGCTTGGTGCGTCGCAGGATGTAGCGGGCGGTCTGGGTGCGCAGGCGGGCGTCATACCAGCCGCGTTCGTCACCGCGGAGCCCGGACGGGACCTTTTGCAGATAACCGGGCAGCACGAACTCGAACAGCGACCGGAGATCGTCGAGCGAATTTTCCAGCGGCGTGCCCGTGAGCAGGAAGCGGGCGCCGGCGTGGAGCGCGCGCAGCGCGGCGGCGTTTTGTGACCGGCGGTTTTTGATGTGCTGCGCCTCGTCGGCGATCACGGTGGCGAATTCGACCGCGGCGAATAACAGTTGATCGCGCGCGAGCGTGCCATAGCTCGTGATGACGAGGTCGTGGGCGGCAAAGCTCTCGGCGGCAGATAGGCGATGGTCCGCGTGATGGACGAAGACGCGCAACTGCGGGGCAAAGCGCGCGGCCTCCCGCCGCCAGTTTTCGAGGAGCGAGGCGGGGCACACCACGAGGCTGACGCCGCTCAAGGCGGTCGACCTGGAGCGATCGGCGGGCGCGGATTTTCTGTCACCCAATAGGTGACAAGATTTGGGGGGCGCGGCGGGTGGGAGCGCGCAGAGCAGTGCGAGGGCCTGCAGGGTTTTGCCGAGGCCCAATTCGTCGGCGAGGATGCCGCCGAGTTGGTGGCGATGAAGATGCCAGAGCCAGGCGGCGCCGAGGCGCTGGTAGGGCCGAAGCCGGGCGTGGAACTCCGCGGGGATCGGCGCGGGAGCGAGCGCGGTGAGGTTGCGCAGGGCGGCGCTGCGCGTTTTCCAGGACTCGGGCGGCTGGAAGCCGGGTGAAAGCTCCTCGAGGATTTCCTGCGCCTCGGCGGCGTGCGCGGCAGAGATGCGCTGTGTCCGGCGCGGCGCAAGCCCGGCGGTGGGATCACCGGCCAGGGCACGCTGGGCCGCGGTGAGTTTTTCGAGTTGGGCGCGGTCGAGGAGAAATACCTTCCCGCCCGCCTCGAGATATCCGCGATTGGTCGCGACGGCGGTACGGAGGGCGGCTTCGTCGGCACTGCCGGCGCGGAGACTGAGCGTGACGGCGAAGCTGTCGCCGGTTTCGCTCACCTCGGCGGCGATTTCGGCCGGGCGCAGATGAGTGGTGTTCCGCACGAAGTTCGCGGTGAAGTCGGCCGTGAAATCTGTTTTCAGCCGGGCTCCATGGGTGGCGATGAAGTTGAGCGCCTTGTGGCGATCACGAAGCCACCATTTGCGATTGGAGGGTTCGAGCGTGAAGCCGTTTTCTTTGACGAGGGCGAGTGCGTCGGCGTAGCGGGGGTGTTCGCGGGACGGCAGGGTCAGCGCGAGAAAATGTTCGCTGCCGTCGACGCCGAGGGGCGCCGGGGCGCCGGACGCGGTGCGGGGACAGGGTGGCGGCGTGATGGGCGCAGGGACCGGCCGGGCGCCCCCCGGTGGTTTGATGAACACCGACACCCCGGCGAGCCCGTCCTCCTGCCACGCGATCGGTGCGGCGGCGGCGTTGACCCAGAAGAACACGGGCTGACCGCGGAGGGCCTCGACAAGCTGGCGCAGTTGCGCGCGGGTGAGCTGCAGCAGCTTGGGCGGGGAGCCCGCGCCGCACCAACGCTGAAGGAGAGCGAGGGCGGGAAATATCTCCGGGGCCGGTGCCGCGGCCAGGTCGAGCTCCAAGCGCACGGCGATCGCGTCGCGTGGCGCGGAGGAAGCCAGGTTGGGCGGCAGGTGGAGGCGGAGCATGCTGGAACCAAAGGGATTGCTTCGCCGCTTGTGTAACCCGCAACGACAAAATCAACTCTCGATGCGGAATAACGTGGGGTCGACCGCACTCTCACTCTCAACATGTCGAACGAGGCCTTTACGCACTTGGTGGAAGCGCAGTATGCGCCGCTCTACCGCTTTGCCTTGAGCCTGGCGCGCAATGCCGCGGATGCGGGCGATCTCGTCCAACAAACTTTTTTCATCTGGGCGACCAAGGGCGGGAGCCTGCGGGACACCGCCAAGGCGAAGTCCTGGCTGTTTACGACCCTCTACCGTGAGTTCCTGCGCGGGCGGCGACGCGACTCACGGGCGACCTCGATCGAAGACCTGCCGGTAGCGGCGCAGGAAATTGCCGCGGAGGAGGTCGACCGGGTCGGGCGCATGGATGCGGCAACCGTGATGGTGGCCCTCCAAGGCGTGGACGAATTGTTTCGGGCTCCGCTGACGCTCTTTTATCTGGAGGATCTGTCGTACCAGGAAATTGCCGGGACCCTGGAGGTGCCGATCGGAACGGTGATGTCACGTCTGTCGCGGGGCAAAGCGCAGTTGCGTGCCGCGCTGGCCAACGAGGAGCGGTTGGCGGAGGCAAAGGTCGTCGCTTTTTCGACGGCGAAAGGAGGGAAACGAGCATGAACAACGCCGAGGCGAGATTTCTTTTGAATGCCTACCGGCCCGGTGGGCACGATGCGAATGATGGGGCGATGTCCGCCGCGCTCACGCAGGCCAAAGCCGATCCGGCGCTGGGCGCGTGGCTGGCGCGGTCGCAGGCGCACGACGGCGCGGTGGCGGCAAAGCTGCGCGAGATTGCGCCGCCGGCGGGCCTGCGCGAAGCGATCCTTGCCGGTAGTCGGGCGAGCGGGCAGGTCCGGCCACCGCCGTCACGGCCGCGCTGGTGGCGCCCGGTGTGGCTCGCCGCGGCCGCCGCCGCGGTCGCGCTGCTGGGTGGGGTGACGTGGTGGCGTTTGCCGGTGGGTGGCGCGACTCTGGACGAATTCGCGGTAAACGTCGTGGCCCGGGGAATTCTCCTGCAGCAGCGCGGCGCGGATGTCGGCGAATTGAAAAGCTGGCTGGCCGAACGGGGCGGCCCGCTCCCGGAGGTGCTGCCGGCCAAGTTCACCGAACTGCGCGCCCTCGGTTGCCGCACGCTCGAATTTCGCGGGCGCGATGTGTCGCTGGTTTGCTTCGAACGCGGCGGGAAGAAATTCCATGTCTTTGTCGCCCGGCGGGATGATTTTCTGGATACACCGGCCGGAGCCGCCCCGCGGTTTTTCGAGCGCAAGCAACGCGTGGCGGCCGCCTGGTCGGATGCCCGCAACCATTATGTGCTCGTGAGCGATGCCGATCTGCCGGCACTCCGGCGGCTGCTGTAATCAGCGCCGCCAGAGCGCCAATTTCTCCGCCCTCCGGGCGAGAGCCGGCGATTCCACGGGTGCGGTGGTTCAATTCTGGACCTGGCCAAACGATTCAGGCCGAGGTGGAGACCGTGTTCGCCAAAGGGATGATTTGAGAGCTTACGGCTCAAAAACCCGATGAGGACATCGGGTTCCGCCTTTCAGCGGTTTCGTTTTCAAAGGCAAAACGCACATCGACTGAATGGAGACGGGTGAGGTGGACTGACCGTAAGTCGCGCACCTGCGTCGACTACGAAGGAGGTTCCCGCAATTTTTGCAAAAAACTTTCGTTAAAAACGACTCCAGATCCATTGGTGGCGGTCGTGAGGCTGCTGTGAATACCACCCATCATCATCTCGGCAGTTTCGTGCGCCCGTGCGGCGTGCTCTGGTTCGTGTTGTTGGCAGTCGTGGCGTCCGCCGGGGCGTCAACCCGCTGGGCCACACTCGAGGCGATTCGCAACCTCGAGAATCCGCACAACGTCACCCGGCCAGGACCGCGGGGCGAACTGGGCGCCTATCAGTTTCGGGCCGCGACGTGGCGGATGCACACGGCGATTCCGTTCCATCAAGCGGTGGATCGCGAGACGTCGGAGCAGATCGCGGTGCGGCATTACGAGTGGCTCAAGCGCGGTCTCGCAGCGGGCCGGAAACCGCCGACGCCGTATTATATCGCACTGGCGTGGAATGGCGGACTCTCGGCCGCGGTCTCCGGAAAATCACCCCGCGCGGCGCATCGCTATGCGGAACGCGCGGCGAATCTCGCCGCGGCGCTGCATGAGGAGCAACGTGTGGCGGGGATCCGCTGATCTACTTGTCCCGACCCGCCGCCCAGAGCACGCCGCGCGAAACCAGCGTGATGAAGACCGGGTCGTGCCAGGTCGCATTGCTGTGGCCGTAGGTTGTGCCAAAGACGCGGGTGCCGTGGTAGTTGTTGGTCCAGATGACCGGATGAACTGAATTGTCCTTCTCGCTGGACGACGTCGCCAACGCGGTCGCCGTCGGCCAGAGTTTTTCGATGATGTAGAGTTCGTCGAGCGGCGTCGTCCAGGTCGCCGGGAATCCGCGCATCGCCGGATGATCCTTGATGACCGGATGGACGAGATACGCGCTCTGGTGATCGTGCCGGCGGCTGGTGACGCCGAGGAATTCGCGCCAGTCATCGATCGTCGCGGCGCGGTAGGAGTGCATGGCGCAGTGGATGACCACCGCGGGTTTGCCGGCCCGATGCGCCGCGGTGATCTTGCGGATGTAGACGGGATCGGCGGTGTTGGCGAAGCACTCGTTGTGGACGACGACGTCGTAGGGTTTGGCCCAGGCGGGATTGTCGTAGAGCGGGATTTTCGCCTCGGTGCCCTTGCCACCCTCGTTGACGATCGTCCAGGTGATCGCGCCGAATTTTTTCGCGCCTGCGGTGAGCGCCGCGGCCTGCAATTCGTAATCGTGGCAGCAGCCGCCGGTGATCAGGAGGGCCCGCACGGGAGACGGGTCGGCGGCGAAAGCCGGAGCCGAGATGAGGCCGGCGGCCAGGAGAGCGATGAGGCGGATTTTCATTTTGCGAGGAGGATCAGGCGAAGAGTTTGGTCATGACCTGGCCGTGCACATCCGTGAGCCGGAAGTCGCGCCCTTGGAAGCGGAAGGTCAGTTTCGTGTGCTCCAGGCCCAGCAGATGGAGGATGGTGGCGTGGATGTCGTGGACATGCATCTGGTCCGCGACGGCGTTGAAGCCGAGTTCATCGGTCTCGCCCAGAATCTGCCCGGCTTTGACGCCGCCGCCGGCAAACCACATCGTGAACGCGTCGACGTGGTGATTGCGACCGGTGGTGTCGCGATTTTCGCCCATGGGTGTCCGGCCAAATTCACCGCCCCAGACGACGAGCGTGTCCTTGAGCAGACCGCGTTGCTTGAGGTCCTGCACCAGCGCCGCCTGGCCCTGGTCGACCCCGCGACAGACCTTTTCGAAATCGCCCTCGAGATTCTCACCGGGGCCGCCATGGCTGTCCCAGTTGGTGTGGTAGAGCTGGACGAAACGCACGCCGCGCTCGACGAGGCGGCGCGCCAGGAGGCAATTGCGGCCGAAGGACGGTTTGCCCGGTTCGATGCCGTAGAGATCCAGCGTGGCGGCACTCTCCGAGGAAAGATCGATCAGCTCGGGCGCACTCGACTGCATCCGCGACGCCATTTCATAGGCGGCGATGCGGGTGGTGATTTCCGGATCGCCGGTGGCGACGGCCCGCTGCAGATTGAGATCGCGGATCGCGTCGAGCGTCTCGCGCTGGCGGGTGGCGGTGATGCCCTCGGGCGTCGTCAGGTTGAGAATCGGCTCGCCGGTGCCACGGAACGGCACGCCCTGGTGGGTGGTGGGCAGGAAGCCGGAGCCCCAGTTCACCGCCCCGCCCCGCGGCCCGCGCGAGCCGGATTGCAACACGACAAAACCCGGGAGATCCTGACATTCGCTGCCGAGGCCGTAATTCAGCCACGAACCCATGCTGGGCCGGCCGAACTGACCCGAGCCGGTGTTCATGAAAAGTTTGGCCGGGGCGTGGTTGAAGAGCGTCGCCTGGCAGGATTTTACCAGCGTGATGTCGTCGACGATCTTCGCCGTGTGCGGAAAAAGTTCCGAAACCCAGGCGCCGCTCCGTCCGTGTTGCGCGAACTTGCGCCGGGTGCCGAGCAGCTTGGTGCCATGGCTGCTGTCCATGAACGCGAAGCGCTTGCCCTCGATGAGCGACGCCGGGACGGGCTGGCCGTTGAGTTCGATCAGCTTCGGCTTGTAATCGAAGAGCTCGAGCTGGCTCGGTCCACCCGCCATGAACAAGTAGATGACATTCTTCGCGCGGGCCGGGAAGTGAGTCGGCTTGGGTGCGAGCGGATTCGGGAGCGCCCCGGTGTCGGCCCCGCGGACCTCGCGTTGGCCGAGCATTGACGCGAGGGCCACGCCGCCGAGGCCCATGGCGCAGCGGCTGAAGAAATGCCGGCGGGTTTGTTGAGCGGCGCAGTCTTGAGGGGAGCTGGGAAACATGGGGTTGATTAATCCGTCGCGACGCAGTCGAGGTGGAGCCCGATGTCCTCAGCGGGCTGATTTGCGAATGTACGGCGCAAAACCCGATGGGGACATCGGGTTCCACCTTTCAATGTTGTCGTGCGTGGGTTCATTCGCGCGTGATGGTTTCGTCGAGGTTGAGGAGCACTCGCGCGACGGTGGTCCAGGCCGCGGTGTGCTTCGCGGTGTCGGCCACTCCCGTCGCAGAGGCGAACTGTTCGTTGAACAGAGCGACCAGGCGTTCGCGTTCCTTGGGCGACGGCTTTCGGACCACGCAGAGTTGAAAGGCATGGTCGATTTGGGCGGGCAGGTCGCCTTTCGCCTCGGTTTGCACGCGTTGCGCGAGGGCGCCGGCAAACTCGAAGAACTGCTGGTCGTTCAGCAGGGTGAGGGCCTGGAGCGGGGTGTTGGAGCGGAGGCGGCGGGTGCAGGCGCTGAAGCCATCCGCCGCATCGAAGACCGCGAGCGCCGGATGCGGCGTGGCCCGCCAGAAGTGCGTGTAGAGCCCGCGCCGATACCGGTTTTCTCCCTGGCTGGGTTCCCAGGGGCGATTCGACTGGCCGAGATTCATCACGCCGTCGGGCTGCGGCGGAAACACCGGCGGCCCGCCGAGTTTTGGCACCAGCAGGCCGCTCGCCGCGAGGGCGACGTCGCGCACGACCTCGGCATCGAGGCGCAGCCGGGTCTGGCGGGCGAGCAGCCGGTTGAGCGGATCCACGATTTCGAGATCGGGACGGGCGTGGGAAGATTGCTGATACGTGGCGGAGGTGACGATCAGGCGGTGCATCGCCTTCAGGCTCCAGCGTTGCGTCACGAGTTCGGTGGCGAGCCAGTCGAGCAGTTCGGGGTGGGTGGGCGGGATGCCCTGGGAACCGAAGTCGTTTTCCGTCTCGACCAGGCCCCGGCCGAAATATTGCTGCCAGATCCGGTTCACGAGCACGCGCGCCGGGAGGGGATTGGCCGGATCGACCGTCCAGCGGGCGAGATCGAGGCGGTTGGGATTCGCGGCGGTCAGGGGCGGAAGGATGCCCGGGGTGCCGGGCGAAACATTTTCGCCGCGCCGGGTGAAGTCCCCCTTGATGAACAGGAAGCTCTCGCGCGGCGTCGGCAACTCGGACATCACGAGCGTGGAGATCGGCTTGGGCTCGCGCCGTTCGAGGCGGGTGACCCGGGCGTCGCGCGCGGTGAATTCCGGGTCCTTGGCCCGGAAGGAACGATAGGCCGAGCGCTGCTGGGCGAGCGTCTGCCGGTCCCAGGGAATCTTGATCGCCTCGCGGGCGTTGGCGGAAATGCTGCCGTAACCCTCGGGGGTCAGCGCGGCGATCCAGGCCGTGATCGCGCTGCCGTGCGTGTTGAGGTAACGTTCGAGATCAGCGCGCGCCTCGCTGAGTTCGGCCTGCTGCCCGTCGGCGGGGAGGAGTTCGCGCGGAAATTCAAGGATGCCCCCGGGCGTAGACTTGCTGTGCCCGTCGTTGACCGTGTTGTTGAAAAACGCATACAGCTGGTAGTATTCCTTCTGCGAGACGGGATCAAATTTGTGATCGTGGCATTGGGCGCAGCCAACGGTGAGGCCGAGAAAGGCGGTGCCGAAGGTGTTCACGCGATCGAGCACGGATTCGATGCGGAACTGCTCCTGATCGATGCCGCCCTCCTGGTTGATCTGGGTGTTGCGATTGAAGCCGGTGGCGACTTTCTGCCCGGTCGTGGGATTCGGCAGCAGATCGCCGGCGAGTTGCTCGACGACAAACTGGTCGAAGGGCAGATCGCGGTTCAGGGCGTCGACGACCCAGTCGCGGTATTTCCAAATCTGGCGCGGGGCGTCGATGCTGTAGCCGTTGGAGTCGGCGTAGCGGGCGAGATCGAGCCACGGGCGCGCCCAGCGCTCACCGTGATGCGGCGAGGCAAGCAGTCGATCAACGAGGCGTTCGTAGGCGTCGGGACGGCGGTCATTCAGAAACGCATCGGCCTCGGCCGGGGTGGGCGGAAGTCCGATGAGGTCCAGGCTCAGGCGGCGCAGGAGTGTGACGCGATCGGCCGCGGGAGCGGGGGCGATTTTTTCGGATTCGAATCGGGCCAGAATGAAGCGATCGAGATCGTTGCTCGGCCAGCCCGTCTGCCGAACTGCCGGTGGCGCGGATCGTTGGGGAGCCACGAACGCCCAGTGCTCGAATTTTCCCGGGATTTCGTTCTCCGGCGCTGGCGCGCCCTGATCGACCCACGAACGCAGCACGTCGATCTCCGCCGGGTTGAGCCGGGGTTTTTTGTAGGGCATCGCGGGAATGTCCTCGTGCGTTTCGGTCACGACTTGGAGCAGGAGACTCTCGCGTCCAGCGGGCCGTCGCACGAGGGAACCGCTGTTGCCGCCCAGCCGGATGGATTCGGCGGTATCGACGCGGAGACCGGCCTCCTCTTTTTGTGTGCCGTGGCAGCGCACGCAATGCTGCGTGAAGATCGGTTTGACGTCGCGCTGGTAGTCGATCGGCGCGGCGGCAAGGGTGGTGGAACCGAGCGCGGCGGTGCCGATGATGGGAAATATTACCGATGCGAGCCGCGAATTGCCTCCAAAAACTGTCGGAGCGGCCTTAGGCCGCGATGGCAAGTGAGAGTCGCGGCATAAAGCCGCTCCCACATCGTGGGACGTCGGCGCGAGTGTTGGCGTCCGGAGCCAGCGGGCAAAAAGAACAAGTCGAATGATCATCTATGTTTTCTTCTTCTTGGCGGCCTTGGTGGTCTTTCCGGTTGCGGGACTGGCGGCGGCGAGCACCTGCGGTTTCGCCTCGGGTTGGGCGTCGAGCAGACGGCGCAAGCGGGCAACGACGTCGGGCTGGGCGGCGGCGAGGTTTTTTGTTTCCATCGGATCCGCCACGTAATCGTAAAGTTCAAGCTCCGCCGTGGTGGCCGCGGCTCCCGGCGCCTTCCACTCGACCAGGCGATGGCGGGCGGTGCGGACGGCGCGGCCGATGACCGCGCCGGTTCCCGGCCGCGTGCGGGGATACGAGTGAAACACGGCTTCTTTGGTCGGCACCTGGGGATCGCGCAAGGTGGCGGCGAAGCTGCGACCATCGAGCCGCTGCGCTCCGGCGAGGGCGGGCAGTCCCGCAAGTTCCGCGAGGGTGGGGTGGAGGTCGACGCTTTCAATCAGAGCGTTTGTGCGGGTGCCGGGCCGCGTGACGCCGGGCGCGACCACGAGAATCGGAATTCGCGCGGCTTCCTCGTAATTCGTATGTTTGCACCACTGGCCGTGGTCGCCGAGGTGCCAGCCGTGGTCGCCCCAGAGAACGATGATCGTGTTTTCCGCGAGACCGAGGCGGTCGAGTTCGCCAGTCACGCGGCCGAGTTGAGCGTCCATGTAGCTGACCGCGGCGTGATAGCCGTGGATTAGTTCGCGTTGCTGGGCGGCGTTGAGCGGGCCGACTTGCGGCATGTCGCTGTATTTGCGCAACTCGCCCCACGTGGTTGGCGCATACGCGGGCGCACCCTCCGGCGGGGTGGTTACCGTGGGCAGCTGGAACGTGCTGCGGTCGTAGAGATCCCAGTATTTTTTCGGGGCACAAAACGGCAGATGCGGTTTGAGGAAGCCGACGGCGAGGAAGAACGGCTCCGACGCTTTTCCCGTGGCGCTGCGCAGCCGGCGAATGGCTTCGTCGGCAATCTGCCCGTCGGTGTAGGCGGAGTCGGGCACGTCGGCGATCTCGACGGGTGGCGTGCGGGGCGGAGTGGCCCCGGCGCGATTCTCCGGGCGGGCGTAGTTTCCCCCTCCGGTGGGGCGCCAATGGGGCACGGTCCACGAGGCGGCGTCATCGTGGTTGCCGTGTCCGGTGTGGAATATTTTTCCAAGGCCTTCCGTGCGCCAGCCGTGGCGGCGGAAGTACTGGGCGACCGTCACCGCGTCGGGCGCGGCGACGCGAAAATTGGTGGGCAGATCGTAGATGCCGAGCGTGGTCGAGCGCAGGCCGGTCATGAGGGCGTTGCGCGACGGCGAGCAGACGGCCTGGTTGCAGTACGCGCGCTCGAAGACCATGCCGCGGGCGGCGAGCCGGTCGATGGCCGGCGACTTGACCATGGTGTCGCCGTAGCAGCCGAGCACCGGCTTCAAGTCGTCGACGCAGATCAGGAGGACATTCGGACGTTGCGCGTCGGCGGCACCGGCGAAAGCCGCGACGACGGCGTAGGCGAGGAACGAAAGCAGGCGGGGTCGGATCATGGGCTGTTAGAGTTTCGACGGAGTGGTACGCCGAGGGCAAACTCTTCCTGCGAAAACGGCCAGCTTGCGTTGTCGGCGGTTAATTCAGAATCGTCGCAAACGAGACCCGAACGGGTTGAAATCGGCGCAGTTCGACCTGAGGCCAAAGTCAGCCGCGCTACGGCGGCCACAGTCTGGTCTCGGAGTTTAGCGGAGCGCTGCTGAGGTAGGCCCGCGGGAGATCGAGTAGTTTCGCAAACAACTAACCTGGATGGTTGTCCCACAAACTCGAACAGCTCTGACGCAGCAGGATACGCAAAAAGGGAAAATCGAGAATTTCCCATCAAAAAAATGGCGGTTTGGGCGGAAGAACTGGACGATATCGTGTGGGCATGACCGTCGATCGGCGAGAGCATACGGCACGGCTTGATGGCAATTGTCCGTGCTCGAAGCGGCCGCTCGGTGCGTCCATGATCTGAACTCAACGCTCTCCGATTCCGGCGTTCAATTCGGTCGGGTGCCATCAACTATCGTCACGCCTCTCCTGGACGGACCAGCCTGGGTTCGAGAATGACGGCGAAGCGTTCTCCCTCCGGATGCTGGCGGCGCCACCAGAGTTGCTGCACGGCGCGGACGGCGATCTCCTCCGCGCGAATATCGATTGTCGCTGGCTCCGGTGAAAGGTCGCGGAAGTACTCCCGTTCGTTGCTGCATCCGATAATGCGCACGTCAATTCCCGGCCGGAGGCCATTGCGCTTCAATTCGGTATAAACTTCGGGCAGGAAGCAATCAGACGACACAAAGATTCCGTCGGCTTCGCCGCTGGTGCAGCAAAGAAGGCAGTGCGGCACATTAGATCTACGCGGTCGGGCCGGTGCAGGGTGATTTGGCGGTGGCGCAACTCCCGGGTTGCGATTCCCGAGGCCGAGAGTAGCTGTCTGATATGGTCACGACCAAAACGCTTCCAATCGAAATTCTCGGTGATCTCGGCCTGCACGAAGGTGACACGCTGCAAGTGCTGGCTGCGGGGAAGTCGGAGGTTCTCGTCCAGATAAGTCACCGGGAGCACACCGCCGCTCCCGGCTCGGGCGCGCCTGGCTGGAGACCGCGCGTGGCAGTGTGAAGCTGGCCGGGGGCGAATCCGCAGACGACGCGAGGATGGCATACTACGCTGGGAAGTATGGCCGTGGCCGATGAAGCCGAATGCGAGTCTTCCTCGACACCAATATCGTTCTAGACGTGCTGCTGAACCGCCCGACGCTCGCTGCTGACAGCGAGGCGGTCATTCTGCGCTGCGAAGCGGTGGGAGCCGAGATGTTCATTTCGTGGCACGGTCTCGCCACCGCCTACTACCTGCTCAAGCGCGGGCGCACCGAGCGGGAGGCGCTGGCCGAGGTGGACAAGATCCTGGCTTGGGCACGAGTGGCGGCTACGTCGGATGCCAGTGCGCGCCGTGGAAGCACCCGGGCTCGGCGTAGTCGCTGGAGCAGGCGCAGTCGGTGCAATTCGGAGTTGGCAACGCAGGCTTCCCATCTAGCTTTTCGACCATGAAAACCATCCACGCCATCTACGCCAACGGAGTGTTTCGTCCGCTGGGGCGGGTGGACCTCCCCGAGGCCAGCGAAGTGGAATTCGAGCCGCGGGCCGCACCCTCCGACCGCTCCGTGTCCGCGGACGAAGCTCTCCCGCTCAGTCCGCTCGCACTCGAAATCGAGCAATTCGTTCAGCCGGAAACCGCGGGCCCCGCGGAAGCATGATCCCCGATCTGCGTCAATGGGATGTCGTGCGCGTGCGTATTCGCCCGGGCGACCAGGACTTGCATCCGGCTGTCGTGCTTTCTCGATCCGCGGTTTGCGCCGACGTGCGCAAGCAGACCATCAATGTGCTCTATGGCTCCACCAAACGACCGACAGGTGCGGTCGGCCCGACCGATGTGGCGCTCAACGGGGCCGACGGGCTCGAGCGATTGACCCTGATCAACTGCGATCACATTTACACGGTGCGGAAAGATTCCATCGAGTCCCGGTTGGGAATCGTCGCCTATGAGCGCCTTCGCGCGCTATGCCGCGTCATCTCACGGGCATTCGCCTTCGTCGGCTGAGACCGAAGCAACGCAGTGCGGCAGGTGGCCCGACAGGCTGGTGCCAGACCGCCAAATTGCCAACGTCGACGGTATGAGACTCCTCACAGGGACAATTGCATTTTTCGTCCTTTCCTTCGTCTCCCGCGCGGCGACGGCCGACTACGACCTCGTCTAAACCCCTCCCGGATCCGCCCCCCCCTGAAAATCCAGTTTCCTATCGGTTAGTGGGGAGTCCCTTCCAGGTGAGCCGGCTGGCGAGCGCGTGCCGGGCGGAGTCCGGCGCGGCGGCCCCGTGGCTGCGGGCCAGCATGAGCGGAGGGATGCGCCAGAAGCGATCGCTCGCCGGTCGCAAGGGCGGGCTTGCAGCCGCAGCGGCCCGCCGTAGCGTCCGGGCATGAGCCAACTGCACCGAATCACCTTCAACCCGAACCAGTGCGGCGGGCGGCCTTGCATCCGGGGGATGCGCATTCGCGTCAAGGATGTGCTCGACATGCTGGCGGCCGGAGAATCCGAGCAGACGATTCTGGAGGATTTCCCGGACTTGGAAGCCGGAGACATCCGGGCGTGCCTGGAATACGCGGCCACCCAGGTTGATCACGCCGTTCTCTCGCTGGCAAAATGAGGTTCCTGGTCGATGCCCAACTGCCACCCGCTCTAGCGGTCTGGCTGCTGGAACAAGGTCATGAAGCGCAGGCGGTGCGGGAAGTAGGCTTAAGAGAAGCTGGGGACGGCGCGATTTGGGCGTACGCGCAGCAAACGAGCGCTGTGATCTTGACCAAGGACGAGGACTTTGCGGTGCGATCCCAGCAGACGGGCGACGGCCCTGCGGTCGTTTGGCTGCGCGTGGGCAATGCTTCGAACCGGGCGCTGCGGGCGTGGCTCGAACCGCGCCTCGCCGGAATTGTGCAGTTGCTCGGCCAGGGCAGCCGCCTGGTGGAAGTCGTCTGACGGCGGCCGAATCAACGGGCGTGGTGGCCCCTGGTCATACCACTCCCAGACCTGCGGGCAGCGCCGCACCATGACTGCCGCATGACACCAGATTTCAATTACACGCTTGATCGTTCACTCCGCGACGCGAATTGACTGCATGCAGTTGAAGCCCGACCCCGTGTTTGCGAACCCAGCGGGAGCCAGTCGGTGACCTCATGGCTCCACTCGCTCGCGTTCGTGGCTACCGGAACCGGGAAGGGGCGGGAGAACAGGATGGGTAGTTGGATCAAATGCCCCGGAGTTGCTCCCGAGACCTTACACCAGCGGGCTGACCCTTTCCGGCTTCGCAGGTTGGTCGAGGCTTGCCTCGGGGTGGCCCAGCGAAGGCTGGAGTGTTCACTCAGTGCCGGCCTCGCAACGCCGCGAGCGCGCCGGGGAGCGAGACGGCTTCCACGCCGTCGCCAAGGCCAAAGGTGTCCTCCCCGGCGTGAACCACCATTCGCCTCGTCGCCTTGATATCGCCGCAGCCGAGATAAAATCCTTTCGACAACACCGGAGCGGAAGACCGCTTGATTTCAATGGCCCAGCGTTCCTTCGGCGGCAGATCCAGCACCAGGTCAATTTCGGCCCCGACGGCGGTCCGGTAAAAACACGCCGACGTCCCGCTCGGCGCGGCGGCCAGCAGGTTTTCGATCACAAACCCCTCCCAACTCCCTCCGGTCACGGGGTGCCCAAGGACGGCATCAAGGTCCCGCAGCCCCAGCAGGGCATGCACCAGACCGCTGTCGCGCACGTAGACCTTGGGCGAACGGACCAGGCGTTTTCCCGCGTTCTTCGACCAAGGCGGCAAACGGCGCACGAGGAGCAAGTCGACCATGAGATCCAAATAGCGTCCGATGGTCTGGCCGCTGACGCCGATGGCTCCGGCGACCGACGCCGCATTCAGCAGCGTGCCCTGCTCGTGGGCGAGCATGGTCCAGAAGCGGCGCAACGTTTCCGCGGGAATTCTCGGACCCAGCAGGGGAATGTCCCGTTCCAGATAGGTGCCGATAAACTCCTCGCGCCACTCGACGCTCGCGGCCTCGTCCGCCGCCAGAAAGCTGTCGGGAAAACCGCCCCGCAACCAAAGCCGATCCCGGTCGCCACGTTTCCTGGCCGCGACCTCCTCCACCCACAGCGGCGTGAGTTCAGCATAGGCGATGCGGCCGGCCAGGGTTTCGGACGACGGCTGGAGAAGATCGATCGACGCCGAGCCCAGCAGGAGAAACTGCTGGTGGCGGCGACCCTTGCGGCGGCGCTCGTCGATGACGCCGCGCAGGACTTCGAAAAGTCCCGGCACGCGTTGGATTTCGTCCAGCACGACCAAGCGGTCTTCCTGGGAACTGAAGTAGTGCTCCGGGTCGGAGAGCTTCGCCCGATGTGACGGCAGCTCCAGATCCAGATAGACGGCCCCGGCCCCAAGCTTCTCGACGAGCCGCCGCGCCAAGGTTGTCTTGCCGACCTGACGCGGGCCCAACACGGCGACGGCCGGAAAACGCGTGAGCAGGTCGCTGATGCGGGCTTCGGCCAGACGGAGAATCATGCTGCATTACTTCCATGCCGTGGAAGCTTTGCAAGGTAGAACCACTGGAATGAAACCGGATTTTAAAGACACCCCGCCGTACTCCCCGATCGCCTGCGTCGGATTCGTCGTCACCCTGCAACGCGGTACCGAGTGGGCCGCCACGGGCAGGGTCACGCAAAAGATCCCCGCCGACTTCCCGACGGCGGAGAAAATCTCCCTTCGCGGTCAGTAGCGCGCCGGGCGCTGCTGGCTTTCGCTTTGGCTGCGAACCGAAGAATCGACTGGTGTGAACTCCCCATCGGTTGTCACTGGCAACGGGCCCCGGCGAAGCATCAGCGCCCCCTTCCGCTGCCTGAAGAAACTCCTTCTCGAGACTTGGAGTGGTCAACTCGTGGCTCGAAAGCTGCGAATTCAATACGAAGGGGTGTGGTACCACGTCATCAACCGGGGCAACGATCGGCGCGATGTTTTCGAAAGTGCAAAAAATGGGGTCAGCCGAAAAATGTTAACCCGCATTATTGATCAGCGTGTTTCGCGGAGGCGCAGCTAACGTTTTTCGGCCTGACTCCGTTGGTTTTCCCGCGCGCCGGAAAAACGCGGCGTGGCGACAAGCGCCAGACCTACATCAGTTGGTTTCCGTGGGCTCGTTCGTGGAAGGTGGTTCGACTGCATGGATACGGCTTAGCCCGACCCGACGTTTCAAATCCACGCTCTCAAGCAGGGATCAACAAAAAGCAACCTGACCCCCTGGATCGGCCCTGGATCGGCCCTCCATTTTGGGGAAGGGCGACGACGTCTCCTGTCTCCGCTCACTGCCGCGCCCGGCCAGTCGGTTTCTGAAGGCTGGAAATTGCTTTCCAATCTTCAAATCATGCTGGATCGACCCGTCGCTCCCTTCCTCAGTCGGCGGCTACGGGAGATTGCATCGTTACGCCTCGGTGGTCCCGACTTCGGGCGGCGGTCAGCGCGGCAACAACACCCCAAAGCCGAGGGCACGGGCAGCGGTGGCCTGCTGCTCGTCGTTGGTGAGCAGCCGGCGCAGACCGAGGGCTTCCATGGCGGCGAGGTGGAGGCGATCCGCCGTACGGCAGTAGACGCCGGAACTCAGGACCTGCTGCCGGGCGATCCTGGCCAAATCGTACGGCAAGGCACGATGCTGAAAAGGATCCATCCCGCGAAAGCCCGCCAGGACGCGGCCGATCCGCGCCTCCTGGCGCGCGGCAATTTTCCCGCCCAGGCGAAGCGCAAGCAAGACCTGTTCGGCTTCGAACTCCGCGTAGGATGATACCACCACCACCGGTTCGTTACCCACCAACTCCCGCACCCGGGTGGACTCCGGTTCATCCACCAACAGTTTCCAAACGCAGCTCGTGTCGAGGTAGAGGCTCACTGGGACTTACGGCCAAGGGCGCGCTCCGCCCGCTCCTCCGCCAGGCTTTGATCGGTAGTAAAGGATGGTTTTTCGGTCCCCCAGATCTTCCTGATGAGCCGGGCATGCGCGGTCGGCTCGAAGCGCTTCGCCGATCTCTTGGCCGCCGCCGATCGCGGGGGCGCCAGCAAGGCTACGGCCGCGCCATCGCGGGTTACGGCGAGTTCTCCGACCGCCGCGAGCCGCTTCTCAACGGCGGGCCAGTTCTGGCGGAGTTCGCGAATGGTCACGGTTTCCATCACCTAAGTGAAACATGGTTCACACCTCGGTCAAGCGCGAGTCGCAACCGCTCGGCACTATTCGGGTGGAGTGCCCCGCACTGCCCGCCGGCAGGTGGGCGACGCCGACCGGGGCCTCGGTCCCCTCGACGCGCAGGACCTGCGAACGCCTCCGCGGCTCACTTCGTCTCGAGCAGCGCCGCCGCGTTTCCTTCGTGATCAACCGCACTGGCACTTTCACGTCTTTCTCCACCGCCTGCCCGGCCAGGTGGCATAGGCCTTCTCCGCCGCGAGCCGGCCGATCTCACGCGGGAACTGCGCCACGGAGGCGTCCAGCTTGCCGGCTTGAATCGCGGCCGCACCCTGGCGCGAACCGTCCACGCTTACGATCGTGACTTGTCCAGCCCGACCGGCAGCCTCGATGGCGGAAATGCATCCCAGGGCACTCGGATCATTGATCGGAAACACCGCATCGAGATCCGGAAAGCGGGTGAGCAGGTCTTGCATGGCCCGCTTGGAACCGTCGGTGCCGCCCCGTCCTTCCTGGGTGTCCAGAATCTTCATGCCGAGATGCTTCGCCATCTCGGCCTTGAAGCCGGCGACGCGGTCGATGCTTGGTTTGTTGACGCTGTGTTGGACGATCACGACTCTCGCCGCGGGTTCCTTCTACTTCCAAGACGACTCGCGCGGCATCCAGGTTTTCCTGCGCGATGCTCCGCGGTCGGTCCCGGGTGAAGCAGCCGACGTGGTCGGCTTTCCCGAACCCGGGGCGTTTTCCCCCGTCCTGCGCGATGCGGACTGGCGCCCCACCGCGGGAAAGGGCGCGCCGGTGGCACGGCCCGTAAGCATGGCCGAGGCAACGAAGCATGACGGTCGCCTGCTTACGGTGGAGGGGCGAATGACCGAGTTCACCAAGAGTGATCGGGAGGTAGTATTAACTCTGGAATCGGGTGGCCAGCGTGGTCGTATCCAAGTACCAAACACGGTGGCGCGCCCCTGGGCGGAAGGTGCCATCGTGCGGGCGACGGGGGTCTGCAGCGTCGAGCTTGGCGACTGGGAGTCGTTTGTCGCGCATCGACGGCCCACGGGGTTCTCCCTGCTGACCCAGGATCCGGGGGCCATTACGCTGGTTCAGCCCGCGCCGTGGTGGAACCTCACGCGGGTCGTCTGGTTGCTGGCGGCCGCCGCGGTTTTTTCCGGCGGCGCGCTGGTCCTGGTCTGGTGGCGGATCAAGGTGCGGCTGCGCGAAACCTCCCGAACCCGGAAGGCAGCCCATGCGCAATTCGTCGCGGTGATCGCGGAGCACAACCGGATTGCCCGCGAGATCCACGATACCATGGCTCAGGGCTTCGCCGGGATCTCGGCCCAGCTCGAAGTGCTCAATGATCGGCTGCAGGACGCACCGGCCACTCTCCGGCGGCACCTCGATCTCGCACGAGGTCTCGTGCGGAGCAGTCTCGACGAGGCCCGCCGCTCAGTCTGGAACCTCCGGGCGCAGGCGCTCGAGGAGGCCGGGCTGGGCGACGCGCTGTCGCGCCTGGGCCAGCAGCTCACTGAGGGCGGCAACGTCACCTTCGAACTGAGGGTCGATGGCACCCCGCGCATGCTCCCGGCCGACGTGGAAAACAACCTGCTGCGGATCGGCCAGGAGGCCATCACCAACGCTGTGCGGCATCCCAGCGCGACGCGGATTTCCCTTTCCCTATCGTATTTGGCGGACCAGGTGACCCTCGTGGTATGCGATGACGGCAAAGGCTTCGATCCCGCCCGGAGCCGCCCGTCGGCCCGGGGTGGGTTTGGCCTGCCCGGGATGCGCGAACGCGCCGAGGCCATGCACGCTTCCTTCTCCCTCCATCCGGAGCCCGCGGGCGGAACTCGCCTCGAGCTCTGCGTCCCTCATGTCTGAGCAAATTCGCATTCTAATCGTCGACGACCACCTCGCCTTGCGGATCGGGCTGGCGGCGATGCTGTCGTCCCAGGCTCACTTACAGGTCGTCGCCGAAGCCGCGGACAACGCCAGCGCGATTGCCGCCTGTACCGAACACCGCCCCGACGTTGTGCTCATGGACCTGCGCATTCCCGGAGGCGGTGGCGTGGATGCGACGCTGGCGATCCGCCAGCGCTGGCCCGCCACGCGCGTGCTGATCGTCACGACCTTCGACGGCGACGAGGATATCCATCGTGCGATTGAGGCCGGGGCGAGCGGTTATCTGCTGAAAGGACTTACCAGCGCCGAACTGGTCACGGCGATCGAGGCGGTCCATCGTGGCAAGACCGTGATGCCGCCGGCCGTCGCCGCCCTTTTTCGGGAACGCGTGCTGCGAAAGGATCTGTCACCCCGTGAACTCGAAGTGCTGCGCCTCATCGTCGACGGCCGCAGCAACAAGGAAATCGCCCAGGAGCTTCGCATCGGCGAGGAAAGCGTGAAGACGCATTCCAAGTCACTCTTTCAAAAACTCGGGGTGGCCAAGCGAAGGGCGAGTGTTCACTTTGGTTGCGGCTGCGCCGCGCTGGGCTCGGTCCGCCCCGGCCGGAGGCCTGTCGCTTTGCACCGTGACAGCCAAGTCTAAGGTCCGATCATCCGCCTGCGCGGCGCCGGATTCGGACGAGTTGCTGAGTTTCCGTCGGGATACCTTCGTTCACCGGCTCTTCGCGCAGTTGGCCGGTCAGGCGGACTTGAGGTTTGGGGGACTACAGGGGTCCGATTCCGATTCCAACCGTCACCCTCTTAAACCCCTCCCGGATCCGCAGCCGGTCGAAGTCGGCGCGGCCCGGATCATCTCCGGCAGGTTCAATGGCTCCCGGGTTTTTGACCCGCTCGGTGATTTCGCGATTGAGGAGCACGATGGAAAGATCTGGCGGCCGATCCTTCCCGCGATCAAGAATAACGAGAATCCCGTCTGGTCCACAACCTTCCCGCCGGTGAAGACCAAGCACATCCGGCTTGTCATCACCGCCACCCCGCATGACCTGTCGCGGGTGTGGGAGATCGAGTTCGATCAACCGCTAACCGGAATCAAGAAATGAAGCACCACCGTTTGCCAGCATCCTCCTCGCCGCGATGCCTGCCCTGCATTCTGGCGGCGATGGTCGTCTGCGCTTCCCCCGCGCTTCGAGCCGGCCCCGCACCCGACATGGCCACGGTGCCAGCCGATCTGCGGATCCCGGAACTCACCGACGGCCCCCCGGGCCCGGGCAAACGGGTAAGCTTCAAACTTTTCGCAAACACACCGCCGGTGGTCCTCTATCTGCCCACCGATTGGAGTCCCGAAAAAAAGTTCCCCGTGATCGTCGAACTGGCCGGCAATGGAAATTACAAGAACGCGTTCGGCGACATTAGCACCGGTCTCCCTG
>SXSC01000211.1 GCA_005792355.1 Opitutaceae bacterium | reverse complement strand
TGAGCCTGACGAGCTACCAGGCTGCTCCACCCTGCAACGAATGAGGCGCGCAAATTCCCGTTCGTACACGGTGCTGTCAACGCCTTTCTCCAGATTTTCCGGAATTCACGCTTGCCAGCGCCAGTGGCGAACGGTGTGTTGGCCGACTCTCGGTCAGAAACCAGTCCAAACCAAAACCAAACAACATCCATCGATCGCAAGGCGGCCCACTGGCCGACCTGTGTCTCGCACGATACATCAGATCATATGAGCATTAGCGTAACGCCCAAAGACCTGCTCGATGCAGGCGTTCACTTCGGCCACCAAACCAAGCGCTGGAACCCGCGTTCCAAGCCTTTCATCTTCGATCACCGCCAGGGTGTTACGATCATCGACCTCGGCAAGACCCATGAAGCCCTGACCAAGGCTTGCGATTTTCTCGAGGACACGGTCGGCAACGGCGGCAACGTGTTGTTCGTCGGCACCAAGCGGCAGGCCAAGGAAATCATGCGCGAAGCCGCGACTTCCGCCAACATGCCCATGTGCGTTGACCGGTGGCTTGGCGGCACGCTTACGAATTACGAGACCGTCAAGAAATCCATCGCCAAATTCAAGAAATACCAGGCGATGGAGACCAGCGGCGAGATGGCCAAGCTGCCCCGCAAGGAAGAGTCCGCGATTAAGCGGGAGATGACGCGCATGCAGAAGAACTTCGCGGGCATTTCCGACATGAACGGGCTTCCGTCCGCCATGTTCGTGGTCGATGTCAATCACCACAAGATCGCCGTCGCCGAGGCGGCGCGGGCGGGCATTCCGTGTGTCGGGATTGTCGACACGAATTCGGATCCCACGACGGTTTCGCATCCGATTCCCGGCAACGACGACGCCGTGAAATCGATCCGCATCATCGTGGAAACGGTGGTGGCGGCGATTCAGAGCGGACTCGCGCTGCGCGACACGCGCCGCGCCCAGCGCGGCACGGCCGATCTGAAAGCGACGACCGCGGGCGTGGTCGAAGCGGCTGCTCCGGTTTCGGCCGTGGTGGGCGATGAAATTGATCTGTCCAAGGTCGAAATCCCGGCGGACGTGGCCGCGGTGATTGAGGGCGAAGCCGACGGGGTCGCCGCGCTCGCCAAGAAAAAGCTGGTCCGCACCAAGCGCCCCGCGGTGAAGGCCGAATAATTCCAAACACTATCTTTTCTGTTAATGAGCACACTTATCACCGCTCAGATGGTCAGCGACCTGCGCGCCAAGACCGGCGCCGGGTTGCTGGAATGCAAAAAGGCTTTGACTGAAGCCAACGGCAATCTCGAGGAGGCCATCACGATCCTGCGCAAAAAGCTGGGCTCAAAGCTCGACAAGCTGTCAAGCCGGGCCACCAAGGAAGGCCTGATCGAGAGCTACATCCACGTGGGCAGCAAGGTGGGTGTCCTGATCGAGGTTAACTGCGAGACCGACTTCGTGGCCCGGAATGAGGGCTTTCGCGCCTTTGTGAAGGACCTCTGTCTTCAGATTGCCGCAGCGAGCCCGTTGTACGTCACGCGCGAAGAGGTGCCGGAGGCCGAACTCGCCAAGGAGCGCGAGATCGCCAGCTCGCAGCTCGCCGGCAAGCCGCCGGCGGCCGTGCAGAAGATCATCGAGGGCAAACTCGAAAAGCACTACTCGACCGTGTGCCTCATCGATCAGCCGTTCGTGAAGCTGCCGGAAAAGTCGGTCAAGGAGCTGCTGGGCGAGCAGATCGCCAAAATCGGCGAGAATATCCAGGTGCGACGCTTTGTGCGGTATCAGCTCGGCTCCTGAGCCTGATCGAGGATAGTTTTTGAGGCGTCCCGCACCTTGCGTGGGACGCCTTTTCTTTTTCCATGAAAGTCTCACGCGCGCAGATTGTGGTCCGGGGCCTTGCCAACTGCTGTCCGAATTGCGGATCGCGCACGCTCTTCATGCCGGGCAGGCTGTTTCGGATCAACCCGTCATGTTCGGCCTGCGGTTTTGAGTTTGAGCGCAACAACGACGAGGGATTTTTCCTCGGCTCGATGTCGCTGAACTACGGGGTGACGCTCGTCGGCTATCTGACGCCCGTGATGTTGCTGGCGTTTTTCAAGGTCATCGGCACCACCGCGGCCGTCGTGCTGGCCGGAGTGGGCGCGGTCGTTTTTCCGATGCTGTTTTACCGGGCCTCGCGCAGTTGGTGGCTGATGAACTATTATTTCTTTTTTCCGCAGCACCTCCCGGCGAACGGCGGCAAGGGCCGCCTGGGCGAGGACGGCAACGTCTGAGCGCGGGCGCGGCGCGATCAGGGTGGCGGTCGAGGATGGCCGCGCCGCCAGTCTTTGGCCCGTCTTCGTCGTTTTCCCTTCGCTCTTGCGCGCACCCTCATCCTCAATCCTTCGATGGCCCGGATGAATGTCAGACAAATGTGGGCGGCGAAACTCGCCGGTCGGCCGGTGCAGTCGGCGGTCGCGACGCCCCGGGCGGCCGCGGCGACGGCGCAGGCTTCGCGGGAGGTGCGGGCGCGCGCGCCGTTTGCCGGGGTGGTGCTGGGGATCGATCCGTCGTTGCGCGGCACGGGGCTGGCGCTGGTCGAGTTTGGGGCGGGGCGGCAGCCGATTCTGCTGCGGTGCCAGACGGTGCGCGTCGCGCCGCAGCACTCCATGGCGGTCGCGCTCGCGGAAATTCACCGCGCCGTGACGGCGTTTCTCGGCGGCACCGCCGTCCGTCATGTGGCGCTCGAGCAGACCATCTACGTCCAAAACATCCGGACCGCGCAGATTCTGGGGGCGGCGCGCGGCGCGGCGATCGCGGCAGCGGCTCTGCAGGGGAAAGAGATCTTCGAGTATCCGCCGCTGCGCGTGAAGCAGGCGGTGGTGGGCATCGGTCGGGCGAGCAAGGAGCAGATGGCGCGCACCGTGATGGCGCTGCTGGGCCACGGCCGGACTCTTGCGCTCGACGAGGCCGATGCCGCCGGCGTCGCGCTGTGCCACGCGTTTACCTGGCGGGAGTGATCCTCGGGAATTCGCGCGGCGAATTCCTCAACCCAGCACGGCCTTCAGCACTTTCCCGAGATCGGTCACCCGGTACGGCTTGGCGAGGTAACCGAGGAAGCCTTTTTCGAGAAACTGGCGCGCCAGGTCGTCGTTGTCGTAGCCGCTGGCCACGATCGCGCGAACTTCGGGATCGAGCTGGCGCAGCTCCTCAAAGCAGGCCTCCCCGCCCATGCCGCCGACGACGGTGAGATCCATGATCACCGCATCATAGGGGCGGCCGATGTTTTGGTAGCGTTTGTACAAGGCGATCGCCTCCTCGCCATTTTTCGCGAGATCGTACTTGTAATCGAGACTTTCCAGCATCGTCCCGGTGAGCGCGGAAATCTTCGGATCGTCATCCATGAACAGGACGCGGCCGGTGCCGAAGCGCAGCGATGCGGCGCGGCGGGCCTGGACTTCGACGGGCGCCTCGGCCTTGGGCAGGTAGACGGTGAAGGCGGTGCCGACCCCGACCTGGGTATCCAGACCGATTTGACCGCCGTGTTTGCGCACGATGGAAAGCACGGTCGCGAGGCCCAGACCGGTGCCGTGTTTCTTGGTGGTAAAAAACGGGTCGAAAATTTTCTCGACGTATTCCGGCTTGATGCCGCTGCCGTTGTCGCGGACCTCGAACTCGACGTAGGCGCCGGCGGCGAGCGCCGGGACCTGGTTGTCGGCCAGCATAATGTTACCCGCGCGAATTTGCAGCCGCGGCGGATGCGGCGGCGGCGGCATGGCCTGCAGGGCGTTGACGATGAGGTTTTGAAACACCTGCAGAATCTGCGCGCGGACCACGAGGACGTTTTCCGTACCTTCGGGAATCTCCAGGGCGATCACCGCGGTGGCGGCGGCGGCGGCGATCTTGATCGAGTCCTCGAGAATCTCGCGGGCGGGCACGACCACCTGGGTGCCGGCGCCGCCCTTGGCGAACAGCAGCAGTTGTTTCGTCAACCCTTTCGCGGTGAGGCAGGATTTTTCCGCGTCGGCGAGCGCGGTGTAGTCGTGGTTGTCCTTGGCGAGCGACACGGCGCCGAGGATGGTGGTGAGGAGATTGTTAAAATCGTGCGCGATGCCGCCGGCGAGCAACCCCAGGGACTCGAAGCGGTTCGCCTTTACGAGTTCCTCCGGGGTGAGTGTCATTTCATCGGGATTGCGGAACACAATCACCACGCCCTGGGCCTTGCCGTCGGGCCCGACGGCGGCGCGCGCGGTCCAGACCACCGGGGTCGGTGCCTCGGTCGTGGCGGCGGCGGGTCGGAGGGCGTCTTCGCTGATCAGGGGCAAATTGGAATCGGCGGAGAGCGCGCGTTCGACGGGATCATCGCCGGGCCGGTGGCTCTGGCGGTTCACGAGTTGCAGGACATCACCCACCGGCTGGCCGAGGGCGGTGCTGGCATCGGCGCGGAGCAGGCGCGCCGCGACGGCATTGAGAAAGATAATTTTTCCGCGGTGGTCGGCGATCACGACGCCTTCGGCGAGGGTCGCAAACGCCTCCCGGGAAAGTCGGACGGGGAGCGCGCCCTCTTCGCCGGCGGCGCCGGCCGGCAGCGGGCACGCAAAACCGACGACGCGCAAGACCTCGCGTTTCCGGCTGACGCTGCGGTGCGCACCAAACACCACCGCTACGGCCCTGCCATCCTTGGCCCGGAGTTTCAGCGGTTCGACAAACGCTGGCTGCCCGGGAGCCCGGTTCCAGAGCCATTCGGCGACCCCGGCGGACGCCTCCTCGGCGGGCAACGCCGCGGCAAACGAACCGACGGTGGCGTCAAGTTCACCTTCGTCGTATCCGAGGAGCTTTTCCCACGCGGGCGAAAACCAGAATCTTTCGTTGACGAAATCGAGTTCGAACGCCGCGAGCGGTCCGGCGCTGCTGAGATCCTGCAGGCGGGCATCGTTGGCGACGAGGGCATCCTCGAGCTCCTTGCGATCGGAAATATCGAGATGCAGACCGACGACCCGGTCGACCACCCCCGGAGCACCGACCAGCTGGAGGCCGATGCACTGGATCCACACCCAGTGGCCCCGTTGATGTTTCATGCGAAATTCGGCATTGATTGGGCGGGGGCCCGGGGGAGTTTTCCTCCCCACTTTGTCGGGCGAAGCCCCGGAGTCGTCCGGATGGATCAGCCGGTGCCACGTGTCGATCGAGTCCGTCAACTCGGCGGCGGCGAAGCCCAACAGTTTCTTCCACGCCGGCGAGAACTGGACGCTCCCGGCCTTGAGGTTGAGATCGAAAAAGCCGGCGGTACCTCTCTCGGCGAGGAATTGCCAGCCCGTACCGGCGTCAGTGCCGACGGCGGGTGGCGGAACCCCGGCGGTGGAGGCAGGCGGGCGGACGGTCGCGAGGTAGCCGGGCGTCGGACCGATCGTTTTTTCCAGACGGACGCGGACCTCGCGCGGGGTTGGGTCATCGGCGGGCTGGGCCGAAAGGAGAGTCTCGCGATCGAGCGCGCTGGCGAGGACGACGTCCCACTGGGCCTCCAGAAACTCGGGGTCCGTGGACACAACCTCGAAGGCAAAAAGAGACGCGAACGCCCGGCCCGCCAGATCATCCTCCGGCCAGATCTGGTGCGCAGACGCGCTGGCGGCGGTGACCCGGCCGGCCGGGTCAAGCACGAGGATGGCGCAGAAATCAGTCATGGCCCCGGGTGCGCCCGAAAGGAGGGATGGATCGACGACCTGATGAAAAGTGATTCAAGTTATCGACCGGGAGTGAGCCAACATTGCGTGCGGTTGGCGAGGAAATCGATGTACGCGGGGTGGTCGTTCAGGCAGGGAATCTGCGTGAAAGTCTCCCCGCCGGCCGCAAGAAACGTGGCGCGGCCCTGCTGCTGGATTTCTTCGAGCGTCTCGAGGCAGTCCGTCGTGAATGCGGCGCAAACCACGAGAAGTTTTTTCACGCCGGCGGCGGGCAACCGGGCGAGCTCGTGATCGGTGAATGGGCGGAGCCAGGGTTCGCCGAGGAGCCGGGATTGGAAGGAGACAGAGTACCGGGCGGTCGGGATGCCGGCGCGGGCGGTGAGCGCCCGCGTGGTGGCCAGGCATTGGGCCTTGTAGCACGTGGCGTGGGCCGGCGAGCAGGTGGTGCAGCAATCAGGCACGATCGTGCAATGAGCTTGCGAGGAATCGGCCTTGCGCATGTGGCGTTCCGGAAGGCCGTGATAGGAGAACAGCACAAAATCGTGCGGCTGGGCGAGGTAGGGCGCCGAGACCGTGTGCAGCGCATCGATATAGTCGGCATCAGCGTAAAACGGCTGGACCGTGGTGACGCGGAGCCTGGGCGCCTGGGCCGCGACCTCCTCCATCACGCGGACGACGACGGTCTCCCACGACGACATCGCATAGTGCGGATATTGCGGGAAGAGCAGGACCTCATCGATGCCGTCGGCCACCATTTCCCGGATGACGGAGGCGATGGAGGGCCGGCCGTACCGCATGGCGAGATAGACAGGTGTGGCCGCGCCGAGATTGGCGGCGAGTTTGTCCCGGACCGAGCGCGAGGTGAGGACGAGAGGCGAGCCGTTTTTCGTCCAGACCTGTTCGTAAGCGTGGGCTGATTTTTTCGGCCGCGTGCGAAGAATGATGCCCTCCAGCAGGAGCCAGCGGAGTGGCGCAGCCAGATCGAGGACGCGTTTGTCACCGAGGAATTCGCGCAGGTAGCGGCGGACATCGGGGACGGACGTGGAGGCGGGCGATCCGAGATTGACGAGCAGGACGGCGCGAGAGGGCATGCGAGCAGGAATTCGGTGGAAGAAATCTCCAATGTCAAACGAGCGAAACGCTGAGACGGATTTCGCGGTCAGCGGGGACTTTGGGCAGAGAAATGGGTGGCCAGGGAATCAAATGCCATGGCATTTTTTCCGCTGCCGCCCAGGCCCTTGCCCTCCTCGCCCAGCGCGCTCCGCTGAAAGTGGCCCCGCCCGGTCCCGGGCAAAAAACTCTCGGTCTTGCTTGAGCGCCGTGCGGGAGGAGCAGCCGGAGAAGCCGCGGGAAAAAAATTGGCTTTCGTCGCGCCGACTCTCCCGACATCGGTGATGTTCCTTTTCTCATGAATTCAGCGCGCCAACCCGTCCTCCTCGTCATCCGTGATGGCTGGGGCAAGAATCCCGATGCGTCCCAAAACGCGACCAACGCCGTGTTCCTCGCGCACAAGCCGTGCGATGACCTGCTCCACGCGAAATACCCGCACACCCTGGTGCGGGCCAGCGGGCTCGACGTGGGTTTGCCCGATGGCGTGATGGGCAACAGTGAGGTCGGGCATGAGAACATCGGCGCCGGCCGAATCGTCGATCAGGAGCTGGTGCGATTGAACAAGCTGTTTTTCGACGGAAAGCTCGCGACCAATCCCGTGTGGTGCGCGATCGTCGCCCGCCTGAAGGCCAATCCCGCCGCCAAGCTCCACCTCATGGGCATCGTGAGCGACGCGGGCGTACATGGGATGCTGGAGCATCTCTACGGCATTCTGAAGCAGGCAAAGGCGGATGGCCTTTGCGCCGGGCAGGTGTTCATCCATGCCTTCACCGACGGTCGTGATACGCCGCCGCACAGCGGGCTTGGCTATGTGCGGCAGGTGGATGAGCAATGCCGGGCCATCGGGGTCGGTCGGATCGCGAGCGTGTGTGGCCGTTTTTGGGCGATGGACCGCGACAACCGTTGGGACCGGGTGAGCAAGGCGTACGACATGCTGATCGGGCGCCGGGCCGTGATGACGGCGCCAAGTGCCGCCCTCGCCGTGCAGACGTACTACGACAAACCGCTGAACGATTCCCAGAAAGGCGACGAGTTCGTGGCGCCGACCTGGATCCTGGGAGCGGACGGCCAGCCGCTCGCCACGATCGGCGGGGGCGACGCGGTGCTCTTCTACAACTACCGCGGCGACCGGCCGCGCGAGATCACGAAGGCCTTCGTGGTGGACGGCTTCAAGGACTTCGACCGCGGTGCCAAGCTCGATCTTTATTTCGCGACGATGACGGAGTACGAGAAGGGTCTGCCGGTGAACGTCATTTCCGGGAAGCCGGAGGCGTTGAAGAACATTCTCGGCAAGGTCGTGAGCGACGCGGGCCTGGCGCAGTTCCGTTGTGCGGAAACGGAGAAGAATCCGCACGTGACGTTCTTCTTTAACAATTACCGCCAGGATCCTTTTCCGGGCGAGGAGCGGGCGTGTCCGCCGAGCCCGCAGGTGCCGACCTACGACCTGCAGCCGGAGATGTCGGCGGCCGATGTGACGCGGCTGGCGAAAGCGGCGATCCTGTCGGGAAAATACGGCCTGCTCGTCGTGAACTACGCGAATCCCGACATGGTTGGGCACACCGGTTCGCTGCCGGCGGCGGTGAAGGCGGTCGAGGCGACCGACCGCGGGGTGGGGGAGTTGCTCGTCGCGCTCGCGCAGGTGAACGGCCGGGCGGTGATCCTCGCCGATCACGGCAACGCCGAGCAGATGTGGGATCCGACCGTCAACGGTCCGCATACCGCGCACACTCTGAATCTGGTGGAAACGTTTGTCGTCGGCGAAGGATTTGTGGCCGGAAAAACCCAGCTGCGCAGCGGGGGACGGCTGGCGGACATTGCGCCGACCGTCCTGGCCCTGATGGAACTGCCGAAGCCGGCGGAGATGACGGGGGAGAGCCTGGTGGTGGCGTAGCGTGGCGTTGACAGAGTTTTGAGCTTCGCAAGACTTAAGCACATGACTGCATTGCAGGTAATCCAACGGATTAAATCGATGCCCCTGCGCGAGCGGTGAAAAGTATTCAAGTTCGTCTTCGCGCACGAAATACCCAACGCTACGACGAAGCGGGCACTGCGCGAAGACCTGACAAAAGCGAAGCGATTTACTTCAGTGGCAGCGATCATGGCTGACCTCAGGAACTGATGCGCCGGCTCGCTGCTTTCCGCAACGCGGACGAGTACGCTCAAGTACGACGGTGCAGCAGCCAAATTCCAAACGGCTGCCCTGGTGAAATACCAGGCCGCCTATCGCTTCCGCCCAAACGCCGCGTCCGCCTTGTCGAGCAAGCCAAGGACGCTTGCCGGGGTGCCGCGGCCGGCTAGTGGCGCGACCAATAACTTTCGTGACGTGTAGCTGCGAGCGCCAGCGAGTGGACCACCGGCGCGCTCCACTCGCTGGCGCTCGCCGCTACTTGTCACGCTACTTTGCGGTCGGCACACCAGGGCGCGGAAACGCACTTCGGCCTCGTATCGCGCGAGGCCGTTGACTGAGAACTCGTCCAGCAGTTTGTTCACGCTGACTCCGCGGGCGCAGGCCATCCGGCGCAGGCGCGCCTGCCGAATTTTTGGGAGTTTGAGCGTCATGGCTGCCATGTCATTTCACCGTTTTCAGAAATTCCTCTGGTGTCAAAACTGCAATCCCGGGAAAGCGTAATTCCGGCCGTCGAAAGTCGCGGATGTTTTGTGTGACAATAGTCCCGGCTCCGCCTGCGACCGCCAGTTCGAGGATGTGATTGTCGCCTTCGTCCGGCAGGTTGGGCCGCAACCCACTCGCACACGGCGGCAAAACCCGCGAAGAACTCGTGACGTTCTGCGAGGCTCAATGGGCAACGCCGAAAAAGTTCCGCGCGAGCCAGCACAGCTTCGCCTTCGAGGGAAAGCTTTGCCCCAATCAAGGGCTGGCAGTGGCGTTGCAAGCAGCGGCGCAAAACCCGACTGCTGGCGGTGCCGTCTCTGGCGCGGAGCAGCGCGGCGACCAAGACGCGGGTGTCGACCACGATTTTCGGCGGCATGGTTCGATGCTTCTCGTGTCGGCGTCCGGAGGCACGCACGTGATTGTGCCCATACGCGAGGTTGGGTGGCGCAAACTTTCTGTTTGCCCGCGAGTGCATCGGCTCGCTTAGTTTGCGGGTTTTCGCCCGTCCTCATTCTCATGCATCGCACCCACCACTGTGCCCAGCTCACTCCCGCCGACCTTGGCACCACCGTGTCACTCCTCGGCTGGGTCGATACGATCCGCGACCAGGGCGGCATCATTTTCGTCGACTTGCGTGATCGCAAGGGCGTCACGCAGATTCAGCTCGAAACGCATGAAAACGCGACGCTGGGCGGGCAGTTGAAGCATTTGAAGCCGGAGTCGGTCATTGGCGTCACCGGCAAGGTGGTGCGACGGCCCGCCGGTACGGAAAACCCGGCGCTGCCGACCGGTGAGGTCGAGGTCAACGCGACCGCACTCGAGATCCACAACATCTCCGACACCCCGCCGTTTCCGCTCGACGATGCGGGCGGCGACAAAGTCAACGAGGACCTCCGGCTTACGTATCGGTACCTTGATCTCCGCCGGCCGAAGATGCGGAAAAATCTCCAGGTGCGCCATCGCGCCTCAAAATCGATCCGCGATTACTTTGACTCCCAGGAGTTCATCGAGGTGGAGACGCCGGCGTTGTTCAAAAGCACACCCGAGGGCGCCCGCGAGTATCTCGTGCCCTCTCGGATTCATCCGGGGCAGTTCTACGCGCTCTCGCAGTCGCCGCAGCAGTTTAAACAGATCCTGATGGTCGCGGGCGTTGAAAAGTATTTTCAAATCGCCCGGTGCTTTCGCGACGAGGATCTGCGCGCCGACCGGCAGATGGAGTTCACGCAGGTCGACGTTGAGGCGTCGTTCGTCACCCGGGAGGACATTTACACGCTGTTCGAGGGCATGCTGAAAAGACTGTGGTGGGACGTCCTCGGGGCGGAGATCCCGACGCCGTTCCCGCGCCTGGCCTTTCACGACGCGATGAATCGCTTCGGGGTGGACAAACCCGATGTCCGTTTCGGGCTGGAGCTCGTCGATTTCACCGAGTTGTTCAAGACCTCGGCCTTCAAGGTGTTTGCTTCGACAGCGACCGGTGGTGGCGCGGTGAAGGCGATCAACGCCAAGGGCCTGGCCGACCTCACGCAAGGTGAGTTGAAGAACCTCGAGGAAATCGCGAAATCGCTGGGGGCGAAGGGCCTCGCCTTCATCAAGATCGAAGGCGGCGAATGGAAGTCACCGATCGTGAAGTTTTTCTCCGAGGCGGAGAAGGCGGAGCTCACGGCGAGACTCGGGGTAGGCGAGGGCGACATCATCTTCTTTGCGGCGGCGCCGTGGGAAAAAGCCTGCGCGATTCTCGGGCGGCTGCGGCTGGAGTCGGCGCAATTGCTGGTGAAACGCGGCAAGCTCGCGATCCGCCACGACGACTGGAAGTTTCTCTGGGTGATCGACTTTCCGTTGATGTCGCATGATGAGGCGGAGAACCGCTTCGTCGCGACGCATCATCCGTTCACCGCGCCGGTGGCGGAAGACGCGGCGCTGCTCGACTCGAACCCGAAGGCGGTGCGCGGTCAGCACTACGACGTCGTGCTCAATGGCATGGAACTCGGGGGCGGCTCGATCCGCATCCATCAGCCGGCGTTGCAGAAGAAAGTCTTCGAAGACGTGCTGAAAATCCCGGCGGATGTGGTCGAGAGCCGTTTCGGTTACATGCTGAAGGCGTTCACGTATGGGGCGCCGCCCCATGGTGGCATCGCGTTTGGGCTCGATCGGATGTGCGCGCTGCTCTGTGGCACGACGAGCATCCGCGATGTGATTGCGTTTCCGAAAACGCAAAAGGGGCAGGACCTGATGGCGCAGAGCCCGACCCCGGTGACCGAGCGTCAACTGAAGGAACTGCACATCGCGACGGTGATGCCGACCTGATCCGGGCCAGGTTACTGCACGAGATTGAGCTGCAGGTCGAGCATCACGACGGTGCGGAGCCACCTGAGTGCGACCGAAGCAATGCCGGCGGTGCGCTCGGCGGTCAGCCAGTCGCGCCGGCAGACGTCGGGCGGATTGCGCAGCAACGCCGCGACGATCGTGGAGTGGATGAACCCGGGCGGCCGCGAGAATCCGCCGCGCGATTTCTCGACGGAATCGGGCCCGGGCACCGACGCCACCCGTCGTGGACGGCCGAGTGGCCAGCAGGGCACCTGGCGCGAGCAACTATTGCTTGCGCCGGCCACCCTGGACCTGCACAACAATTTTGCCAACGGTCCGCTTCAATTCAACTTCGCACCCAAATGAAACTCGTCATCGCCATCATCAAACCGTTCACGCTCGAGGAAGTGAAGGAGGCCCTCGCTGCCGCCGGCATCGAGGGCATGACCGTGACAGAGGTCAAGGGCTTCGGACGCCAGAAGGGGCACACGGAGATTTACCGCGGCAGTGAGTACACGGTGGATTTCCTGCCCAAGGTGAAAATTGAGGTCGCGGTGGGTGACGACATGGCGGGCAAGGCGATCGATGCGATCGCGAAGGCGGCGAAGACGGGCAAGATTGGCGACGGGAAGATTTTCGTGGTGCCGCTCGAGGAAATCGTGCGCATCCGGACCGACGAGCGCGGCGAGTCGGCGGTGTAGATCGGTCTCATTCGCTGGCCCCGCGGAGTTCGCCCTCCGTTTTGCGAGTTCGTCGTCACCGTTCGCTGCACCGGTCGTCCCGCGGGATCGGCTGCTCGCCGGGAGGTCAGTCACGAGCCGACGAGGCACGGATATCATCCGCGCGGCTCGGCCGTGGCACTCTTGCCCCGCTCAGCGTTTCGCCCCCGCCCCGCGTCCGCCTCACCACCTCACGGCCTCGGCGTAGCTGTGGGTGGCGTCGTCGCGGGAGTCGCGGCCATCGATCCCGCCAGCTTCTCCGCTTCCGCCGCCGTGATCGTGAAGCCGGGCGCGACGGAGCGCGTCGCGCGGTCGGCGAGGAACCAGCGGCCCCATTCCACATACGGCGCGTCGTCGGGTAGACCCGCGAGCGTGCGGCGCAGGTCGGCGATTTTTCCGAAGGCTTTGGTGTCGGTCACGAATTGGCCGTCCTCGTTCAGTGTTTTGCCGGCGCAAATCGCGGCGAGGTCCAGCAGCCACTCCGGCGTTTTATCGCCCGCGGGCAGCGGCGGCGGCACGGACCAGAGGTGAAAGACACCGTCCGTGGTCGAGGTGCTCACGAAGCGACCGTCCGGGCTGAACCAGGCGTTCCGAACACCTTGCCCGTGCACGAGCGGTTCGGCGGCCGCCAATCCGCTGCGCACGTCCCACAACCGCGCCTGGTCATCGGAGGACCCGGTCACGATGCGCCTCCCATCCGTCGAAAATCGCGCTGACTGAACCGTCCCGAGCCCGAGCGAGATCGGCTCGCCGATGGGAGCGCCCGTGGTCCCCTCCCAGATCCGCAACACTCCGTCGACCGAGTGGGAGAGCAGGTTGCCGTCCGGGGAAAACCCCGCACCATCATTGCTCATGCTGGTTATGCTGGAATTGTGCAGCAGGACAGGGCTCGCCGGCTCGCCGGTCCGGCTGTCCCACAGCTGCACCTCGCCCGAATTGTTGGCGGTGGCGAGCCGGCGACCGTCGGGGCTGAAAAGCAAAGCCTCCAGCAGCGTGCCCTGCTCCCCGAAGGCAAGTACTTCCTTGCCGGTTGCGCTGTCCCAGACGCTACCGTTCCCGGTGTTCGATCCGACTGTCACGCGCGCGCCGTCAGGACTTAAATTGACGCCGGGTGCAAATCTAGGGGTCGAACCGCTGATCGTTGTGGCAATCGCCGGACCCACCGGCTGGCCGGTGCGGAGGTTCCAGACTCGGAGGATGCCCCTCCAGGCCAACACCACCCGGTCTCCGGTGGTGCTGAACGCCGTGTAGACCGCAGCCGCCACCGGCGGGGGTTCTGCGAGCGGCACGGCCTTTTCAACTTTGCCTTCGCCGAGCCACCATGCCTGCCAGGCGCCGGAAGCCGTCTTCACCATCATCACCTTGGAGTCCGTCCGCACGCGCACCCCTGACGCATAGCGGTCGCCCAACGGCTCGGGATAGGCGAAGCCGCCTGAGACCTCGCCGCCCGTCGCGGCGTCGATCACCCGTGCGCGATCACCCCACAGCTGGAGCAAGCGGCTGGGTGCCCCCGGTAGAAACATCGGTGGCGTAAGTTGCGGCGTCCGCGGCAGCACCAGGGACTTCGCCTGCCCGTGGCCGATCCGAAAACGATACAGGGCGCCGTCACGCGTGCCGATTATCACCTGCGTGCGATCGGGCGAGATCGCCGCGACCGGGGCGGTGCGTTGTTGCAGGGTCGGCTCGGCCAGCAACTGACCGGTGGCCGCGTCCCACACGCGGACCAGTCCGTCGGTGGCGGTGGAGATCAACGCGCGACTGTCGGCGCTGAACGACACGTCGAGCACGTTGCCCCGATGTTTCATCGGCGGCACCTGCGCTTTGCCCGAGGCGAGATCCCACAGATCGAGCGAGCCAAGGTTTGAGTAAGTGGCCAGCGTCCGGGAGTCGGGAGAAAACCGCGGGAGTTTGGATGCACTGGCGCTTCCTGCAGTCGGGATGCCCGCGATGCGGGCGCCGGTCTGGCCATCCCACACCATAAGCGCGCCAATCCACGTGACGAAAAAACGCCCGTCGGGACTGTAGAGTGTCCACCCTTGGGTGGATCGTCCTTCTCCGGCGCCCTCGATGGGGCGGGCCGGAGCCAGCGGCGCGCCGTCGGGCAGCGAGTAGAGCTGGAGAAAATATCCACGGTTCGCACTCTCGCGTTGCACCGCTGCCACCTGACGGCCGGTCGGACTTGGGACCCAGCGATAGCCCCCGAAAGGGGCTCGGAGCGTCACCTCGGTGGTGCCGGTTTCAGTGTCGCGCAGTCGGGCTTCGTTCACGAGTCCCCTCACGTCGCCACCGGGTGCATCGCGCCACGCGATCCATTTTTCGGTGAGCATCGGGAAGATGTCATTCTCGAAGAAATCCAGCGGCAGCATCCGACCGGTGGCGGCATTGGTTAAAACCAGCGTATTGTTGACGCGCAGGCTGTAAAAAAAATCGCCCGGATTGCTCCGCGTGACGGTGTCATCTGGACCCTGGCGCGGCGCGGCTTCGTAGCGGATCTCGCGGGTCATTTGCCCCGCCTTGTTCAAGAGCCGAGTAACACCATCCTGACATCGGAGGACAATGAACCCGCGCGTCGCGATGGGCTTCAAGGAAGCATAGGGCGGCGAAGGCAATTGCCACCGCTGCTCTTCCCCGGTCGCGAGATCGATGCTGGCGTGGGCGCCGTCCTGCCAGAGCACGCCGGCGCTTTTGCCGTCGGCGGAAAAGTCCGTCCACAGCACGGGCGAGGGATGGGTCACGGCCGCGCCCTCGGGCAGGAGGAAATTGCGCGAGGTGAGGAGCGAGGCGAGGCGGGGCGCGATGGCGGGGTTGTGCGGGTCGCGGCGCGCGGCGCGCAATAGGTGGGCGATGCCCTCGGCCGTCCGGCCCTCCTCGAGCTGGCGCGAGGCGGTGGCAACGTCGGTCCGGCTATTGCGCTGAAGATCGAGGCGGCGCTGACGGAGGCCATAGAGCCCGGTGGCGCAGAGCGCGAGGACCACGGCGGCGAGACCGCTGATGATCCAGCGTTGCCGCCGCGTCTGGTGGGCGGCGGCGGCGAGATCGATCTGCCGCTGTTTTTCGGCCTCTTCGCGGGCGAGGCGCTCGCGTCGGTCCGCCGCTTCGAGGGCGAGGCGTTGCTGCCGCGCATCGCGACTCGCGCGGATCACCTCGGCGAGCACGTCGTGCGTGAGCTCCACGCGCTGGATGCCGGCGCGGTCTTCGAGGCGGAGGAGGCGGCGTGAAACGAGCGTGTCGATGAGCGGCTGGGTGACGCCGGGCTCCTCGAGCGCGGTCTCGAGCGCGAGGTTGTCGCGGAAGCCGGACTTGGTGAGCAGGCGGTCCTCAACGAAGCCGCGCATCGGGGCCGGCAGATCGGCCACGCTGCGCTCATAGAAATCGTTGAGAATCTCGCGGCGGTTGCCGGAGACGAGGTCGGCGGTGATCTGCGTCTGGCCGAGGGCGCGGCGGCGCTCGTTGAGCTCGCGGCAGATGACACTGAGGAGCGCAGGCTCCACATCCAGCTCGGCCAGTCTTTCCGCCGAGCCGCCGCGAGCGCCGGCGACAAACTCGACGATCTTCGCGGGCACGCCGTCGGCGAGCAGGTGCGGGGCGGGCTTGGTGACAATCTCGAGCGCCTGCGTGCCGTTGAGCCGTTTCAGGCGGAGTCGGTTGTGGATCAGCGCCGGCATGTCCTGCTTTAGCGCCTCAAGGTCCGGCAGGAAGTCCTCGCGCAGGCTGAGGATGACATGACACGATGGCTTCTGGAAGGTGAAGCGGGCCGGATCCAGTTCGCCGCGGTCGAACTTCTCTTTCACCGCGGCGGGCGGACGGTTTTCGACGAGGCAGGCGAGTTCGTACAGGAAGGCCTGCGAGCGCTCGCTGCGGGCGGCGTCGGCCCGGCCGAGCGTGAAGATTTCCTCGAACTGGTCGAACGCGAGGACCGGCGTGAGGAGGCGGTTCTTGGCGCTCCAGAGGTCGACGTCCTTGCGATGAAAGTACTCCCAGAGCGTTTCGCCAACGCGAAACCCTGGAGCGTCGGCCTTCGCCGAGGCGCAGGCGGCGGAGAGGGCCGCGCGCACCTGGTCGGCGAGGGTAGGCGAATCGCCAATCGGCAGTCCGACCGTCGAGTGGTCAAGCCGCAGATAGAGCGGCAGGTGGTCGGCTTCCCGCAGGAGCGGGAAGAGGCCGGCTTGGATGAGCGAGGACTTGCCGAGGCCCGACTGACCGAAGAGCACGGTGAGCGTCTCGTGGTGGACGAGCCGGAACAGTTCATCGGTTTCGTTTTCGCGACCGAAGAAGAGCTGGCGCGTGGATTCGGTGTACGATTCCAGCCCGGGCCAGGGGTTGGCCGCGTCGACCGCCGTCGACGCGAAACGCTCAACGTTCAATTGGGTGGAGTCAGCCATTGAGCGTTGAGCGTTGAGCGTTGCGCGTTGCGCGAAGCGCAATCACAGCAGCCCCTTTTCGCGCTTCCGGTGATCGCGAATGAGCCGCACCATGCGCTCGATGAACTCGGGGGTGGGTTCGCCGCCGGGCAGGCGGGTCCACTGGTACTTGAGGAACTTGTCCGGCACGAGGGCCGACGCCTCCGGGATGGGGGCGATCGTCACCGGGAGGATGAAAGGGATGCTCTCGGCGATGAGGAGCGTGCGCTCGACCGCGAGGTTCCATTCGAGGCGGAAGTAGCCCTCGTGGCGGGCCTGGGTGTTCGCCGAGATGATCGGCAGGAAGAGCGAGCAGGCGCGGATGTTCTTCCGGATCTGCAGATCGAAGTCGTCGCCGCTCTCGAGCCGGCGCTCGTCGAACCATACGTCGATCCCCGCGGCTTCGAGCCCGTCGCGGATTTTCCGGACCTCAGCGGCATCCTGGCTGGCATAACTGAGGAAGATCGAACCGGGTTTCATCTCGGGTCCGGCGGCAGCCGGCTGGGAGGGAACCGGCTTCGCGGTGCCTGGGCCCGCCTCCGCGCTGTTCGGCGGAGCCACGGCGCGGCGAGCTTCGCTCGGATGCCGTTCGGCGTAGCGGGCGGCGAGTTCGCGGACGAAGTCGGCCGCAGATCCCTGCTCGAAGATTTGCGTGCGGTAGGAGAAGTTGCGCAGGAACAGGACCAGCTTGGCGTCGTGCGCGGCGGAGCGGTCGGCGATGATCTCGCGTTCCTCGCGCTGGTTGGAGAGACGCCCGCTCTTGGCGATGCGCATGAAAAAGCGGGCGATCCAGTCGGGAAACGTGTTGCCGACGAGGAGCAGGTGATGGGTGCGGAGCTCGCCGAGCAGCGCCGCGGGCCGGCGGGAATCGCCTTGCATGGCGGTGAAGAACTCCAGCGTGTCCTCCTCGGTGATCACATAGTCCGGTGCGCTGGAAGCGCGGCCGAGCAGGTGGTAGACCACGGGGGCCGGGCCGCGCCTCGCCTCGCCTCGGGGGTGAGGTCCTGGTTGTGGTTCGGCGCGTAGGTGAAGGTGAGGGTCTCCGGCGCTCCGCCGTGGCGCTCGGCGTCGAGGGCTTGCGCGAGGAGGGAATCGAAGGTGGTCGTGACGAAGAGGCGGAAATGCCGGATGCGGGCGAGTTCGCGCAGCAGGGGCGGGATGGGCGGGTTGAGCTCGCGGAGGAGATTGCGCACCCGCGGGTAGACATCCTCGCGGCGGCCACCCTGCTCGACGTAGCGGCAGGCGACGAGGTGGAGGGCGTCGTCACCCGTGCAGTCGTCGGCCGGCACGCGCAGGCGCTCCGCGAGGCGCTGGGCCAGCACGACGTGCAAGGGTGCCTCGCCGCCGGCGCCATCCGGGACCGTGAGCAGTTCCCCGCCGATGATGGGAATGACGCGTCGCTCCTCGATGAATTCGAGCAGATCGTCCCAGAAAAAATCGTGCGCGGTGAGGGCGGGTGAAAGCACGTGGCGGGGGAGTCTCGTGAAGATCGAAGGCAGGGCAAGCCCGGTGTTCGCCGGGGGAAGCAAGGGTTATTCCTCTGCCACCGATTCCTCTGCCATGCTGCCCCGGCCGGGGAAATATCCCAGCGCGGTCCGAGACCGCAACCAAATCGAGCTGCGGAACCCATCGTTCTCGTAATCGTTCCTCGTTCTCGCCGGATTGAGAGAACGAGAAAGAGAACGAAGAAAGAGAACGACCCTCCTTCGAACCGTACTCCGACTCGCGGCTCATCGAAGTGTTCACGCTCGCGAAGGGCACCTACCAGTTGCATGCGCGCGGCGTGGGCGCGGAGAAAGTGGGCTCGAAGCTGCTGGCCGGGTTGAAACTGTCATTCGAGCAACTCGAGGCGCAGGCCGGCCGGGCCGCGTCTAAGACCCCGGCGCGGCTAGTCCGCATTTTTCGCAAGGCGATGGCCGCAAAAAGGCGCAAGAGGGGCAAAAAAGGCGGACCCATCTTGCGCCTTTTTGCGGCTAATTCTACTTTGATACGTCTGCGAAATTCTCCTCTGACAACTTCGGTATTGGAGGCGTGGTGACCTCACCCCGCGACCTTGATTTGGAAACGCAATGCCGCGGGGTGAGCGGCCCACGCCGCTCCCCATGCGGCGCGACCGCGGGCGCTTCAAGCGGCCTGCAACGGATGGACCGTCGCCTTGACCCTGGCCCCAACCGTGTTGAGCGCCTCCCGCAGTTCGTAGGCGAGCTGCACGCGCAGCCAGTAGCCCGGCGCCAGCCCAAAATAAGCGCAGAGGTGAAGATCGGTTTCAGCCGTGATGCCGCGCTTCTCGTTCACGATTTCGTTGACGCGCTGGTGCGGCAGTTTCGCATCCTTGGCGAGACGGTAGGGTGTGATGCCCATCGGGCCGAGGAACTCTTCCCGGAGCAGCTCCCCGGGATGGACGTTGAGGTGTTTACTCATGGCTCAGTGACAATCGGTGTTCTCGACGCGGTGGGCGTTTTGTCCGTCCCACCGAAAACAAAGGCGGTATTGGTCGTTAATCCGGATGCTGTGCTGTCCCGTGCGTCCCCCTTTCAACGCTTCGAGACGATTGCCCGGCGAGATGCGCAATTCGCCCAAAGTGGAGACGGCTTCGAGTTGGGTGAGTTTGCGCAGCGCGGTTTTGTGGATCGAGGGTGGCAGCTCGGGCGGCCTGCGTCCCTGCCAGAGGGCTTCGGTCGGCTTGTCGGCAAAGGAAAGAATCACAGGCGGCGGGTAAGACCTGTGCCGGGCCAGGCAGCCCGTCAAGCGTGACTATGCACGGCGGGCAGGATTAAAGGCGCGAACGTTCAACGCTCAACGTTTAACGCTCAAGTGCCGATCCTCCGGAGTTCATAGGATTGCATTACTACTTGAGCGTTAACCCTCAATACTCGAAGCGGGCGGAGAGGCGGACGTTCCGTGGCGTCATCCAGGAGTTCGGCAGGCCGTAGGTGAGGTCGGGCGCGCCGGTGCTCGTCTGGACAAACTCAATTTGCTCCAGCGGTGTGCGGCGGTTGAGCAAGTTGTAGATCGCGGCGGTGATCGTCAGGCGCCGCTGCGGGATCCAGTTTGGGCGGTAGGCGATGGTGAGGTCCTGGCGGAATTGCCACGGCGTGCGGCCGGCGGAGCCGCGCGGTTGCAGGAGATAATAGGGGCCATACTGCGTGCCCAGGATCGTTGTCGCGTTCAGGCTCACCGGATCGTTGAAGAGGCCCAGCCGGTTGCGCGCGCGGCCGGAGAGGAGCTGGAGGTTGGTGCCGAGCGTGACTTCCTTGGTGAGGCGGTAGGTGCCGAGGGTTTTGAACTGGTGGCGCTTGTCGTTGGGCAGATCGCCGGAGGTGTTCCGCGTGAGCGCGGGCGAATCGAAGAGTCGCGTGAGACCGGTGGAACTCTGGTTGGAGTCGGAGTGCACGAGGCCCTCGTAGTTGCCGTAGGAGTGGGCCCACGTGTAGGAGAACTGCGCGCCCCATTTTTCGTCGACGACCTTCTCGACGGAAAATTCCAGCGCGTAGTAATTCCGCTCGGCCGCGGGGTAGCCGAGCATTTCGGGCGTGAGCACGGCGCGCTCGGTGGCCTCGGTGACGCCGTTCTTGTTGAAGTCCCAATGCATCGTGATTGGGCGGCCGGGGTTCGCGAGCACGTAGGCGCGGGCGCTCGGGCCGCTGTAGGTGTAGTTCGGATAGCCGTTGGCGCGCGCCCAGGTGACGAGCGCGTGGTTCACGATCATGTCGTCGATGGCGTGGCCGAATTTGCGCGCGATGCCGCGCACGCCGAGCTTGTACTTGTGGTTGAGGGCGTGCTGCACGCCGAACACCCATTCGTCCTGCGACATGGGCTTGATGTTTTGGTCGGTGATCTCGCGCTGGTCGCGGACGAGGCCGGGCTGCGTCTGGGCGATGTCGCCGATGCGGGCTCCGAGCGTGGGCTGGAAATCGGCGCCGACGGACTGCAGCGCGAACCACTCCGTGACGAGCAACTGGGCGCCCGCCTGGCCGGAGTTGACGTTGCTGGCGATGGGCAGGTGATAGCGGCCGAAGTTGGCGAAGAGTTTGGTCTTTTGGTTGCCGAACAAATCGTAGGCGGCGCCGAGGCGCGGGGCGAACTGGTGGTCGATCGCGATGAAGGGTTGCTGATTCTTGTCGCGATTGACGAAGGACTCGCTGCGCAGGCCGGCGCGAACGACGAGGCGGTTCTTGAGCGTGGTCCAGTTGTCCTCGGCATACCACGCGTCGGAATCGACGGTGAAAGCGCCGCCGCTGCGGAAGACCTGGCGGCGCACGACGTGCGTGACGCCCGCGGGCACGATGCCGCCTTGGAGGGTCTGGCCGGGCGTGACGGTTTCATAGCGGTAGGCCGCACCGCCGCCGTAGGTGCTGGCTTCGTCCGACAGGTTATGCTCCTGGTCGTAGCCGGCGCGGAGGCGGTGGCTGCCGGCGAGGTTGAAGGCGTATTCGGCGTCGAAGCGCACGGCCTTGCGCGTGTCGATCGCGTCCGTGATTTGGAGACTCGGGCCGCCGGCGAGGCGGATGGCGGTGCCGGTGCGGGCGTCATCCACGCGCGAGACGCTGTCGAGGGAGCTGTGTGTGGTGCGCTTGGACTGGCCGCGGGCGAGCATGGCCGAGAGGGTGAGGCGGTCAAAAAACGTGCCGGTGTAGCGGCCGATGTGGGTCTTGCCGCCGCTGTCGCTGTAGGAAATTCCCGGCGCGACATTCGGGATGATTTCCTTGCGGGCAAAATCGTAATTCCACTGCGTGGTGGTGCTGCGGGAGTTGGCGTCGAGGCCGGTGTATTCGAAGTGGTGGTCCTTGAACGGGAGGAAATCGACCTTGAGCGCCCAGAACGGATCGCTGCTCACGGCGCGGTCGAAGCGCGTGGTGCCGTTGGTGTCCTTGTCGGCCCGCGTGCGCCACTGGTGGAGCGCGTAAACGAAGAGGCGGTTTTTCCAGAGCGGGCCGCTGACCGACAGGTTCACGTCGGAGGACTCGGAGTAGCGGCGCGAAAAATAAGCGAGTGGCACGACGGCGCCGGCGGCGTTGGTGTAGTAAACGTTTGGACGGTTGGCCCGCAGCTCGTTGGGATCGTAGTAGGCGTTGGCGGCGAAGTGAAACTGGTTGGAGCCGCTCTTGGAGGTGGCGTTGATCACGCCGCCAGTGGAGCGGCCGAATTCGGCGGAGTAGGCGCCCGTGTTGACCTCGAATTGATTGTAGAACTCGAACGGGATCGTGCCGCCGCCAAGGCCGCGGTAAAAACTGGTGACGTTGAAGCCGTTGATGAAGTAGGCGTTTTCCGCGACGGAGGCGCCGCCGAACGAAGGGAAGGGAAACGTGGCGTCGCCGGCGACCGTGCCGGGAGAAAGCAGGGCGATGTCGGTGGTGCTACGGAGGACGGGCAGCAGGTCGAGCTGCTTGTCGGTGTAAATCGAGACGCTGGTGGTGTTGCTGAAATCGACGGGATTGATCGACCGTCCGCCGACCATGAACTTGTCAAGCTGCACGACATCGGAGCCGTCGACCTGCGTGCCGGAGCCGATGGCGACCTCGACTTCGCGGGTGCGGACGGCGCCCTGGTCGGCGGTGAAGCTGACCTTGTAGGTGCCCGGTGGCAGCGCGGCGATGCGGTAGGCGCCGTCGGCCGCGGCGGCGAGCGAGCGACTGAAACCCATGCCGAGGTGCTCGACGGTGACGGTGGACCCGGGAGCGACGCGACCGTGGATGGCGCCGGTGGTGTTCGTCTGGGCGTGGACCGGAGCGGTGCCGGCGAGAGCGAGTGCGAGCGCGGCCGTGAACAGCCGCGAGTGGATCAGACGACGGGAGCGGGAGGCGGGTGCCACGAGCACTCCACCGTTGCAGTGGGAACGAGTATTCATGTCGGCAGGGTTGGGTTGGTTGGCCGCGGCACGGGCATCTCCACGAATTCCGGGTGACGCGTGTGGCCGAGTTTGCAGAAGCGGCGGGCAGCGCAACGCGTATCTTGCGCGTGGTGTGGGTCGGAACGGACACGCGACGGAAGTCACTTTCAGCACGCAGACCCGCTTGGATCGATCCACGGTGCGGATGCGTCCGCCCCACCGACATCCATAGGCGTGGGACTATTTTCACGTATTACGTGAAAAAAAGATCGTCGAGGCGCGACGGGCGGGAGGGCAGGTTGTTGGTCGGGCCGTAGGGCGGGGCCGAGCGGGGCGGAGGGCCGGGCCCGAGTTGTCAGTGGCCGAGGCGGCCCATGACGGCGGAGCGGCGGACCAGGTCCGCGAGTTTCGCCTCGTCGACCGTCACGCCGAGGCCGGGGCCCTGCGGGATGCGCACCTTGCCGCGCACGGGCACGAACGGCTCGGTGAGGACGCGCTCGCCGAGAAACTGCGGGCCGTTCAGCGCGGCGGGATGGCTCAGCCCGTGGGCGCCGAATAGAATCAGCGATGCGGCCAGCGAGACATCGGGGTCGGTGAGTCCGCTGCCGAGGAAGAGCAGGTTGGAATCGGCGAGGATCTGGATCTGCTCACGGGCGGGCAGCAGACCCCCGCAGCGCGCTGTCTTGACGGCCACGCCGTTGCAGCAACCAAGGCCGATGTACTCGTTCAACTCGGTCGGCGAAACCATGCCTTCGTCCAAAACAATTGGCAGCGCCGCCTGTTTGACGAGGCGCTGGTAGCCGCTGATCTGGTTGATGGGAATCGGCTGCTCGAGCACCGGCACGCCGAGGTCGGCGAGCATCGGCGCGGCGCGGAGGGTGGTCTCGAGATCGTAGCCACCGTTGGCATCGCACGAGAGAAAACCGCGCGGACCCAGGCAAACCCACTCGCAGAAAAATGAAGGACCTCCCACAGATTCGGAAAGACCACAGAGGCTAAATCAGAATGCCGACCATCTGCGGCCTTTCTGAATCTGCGGGAGACCAAAACCAGGATCCAAGACCAATCCTTTGGCAAGGGAATCGGTGGCAGGGGAATTGAACCCCAGTCCTCCGGGCTGGTTGGAGCTTGGGCCCAAACCACCAAGCCTTTTGGCAAAAAAAGGGGTGGCAAAAAAAGGCCGATCATCGGGCCTTCGTTCCGAGGGGGAGGTTGCTCAAAGAAATTCGCTCCCACCTGTTCCTTATCTTTTTACGCCTGGCTAGTGCGCCGAGCGCAAAGTAGCGTGACAAGTAGCGGCGAGCGCCAGCGAGTGGAGCGCGCCGGTGGTCCACTCGCTGGCGCTCGCAGCTACACGTCACGAAAGTTATTGGTCGCGCCACTAGCCCGCATTTTTCACACTTTCCGCGGAATTC
>SXSC01000210.1 GCA_005792355.1 Opitutaceae bacterium | reverse complement strand
GTCGACCGAGGCAACGAGCGGGTTGCTCCCCTTTATAACGCGGCAAATCCTGCGGTTCTCGTGCTGATCAAGAGCATCGTGCGCGCCGGTCGCCACGTCGGCATCGATGTGAGCGTCTGGACGGGCCGACGAGCACCATGAACTCGCGATCCTCTATCGCGAGCCCGATGCCCTTGACGGCGGTGACACCCGGACCGGTTTTCTCGGGGTAGGTTTTGGTGAGGTTTTCGAGGATGACGCGGGCCATGGAGGGAAGAGGGGGTTCAGATTGCGGCGATGACAGGGTTGCGGAGCACGCCAATGCCGTCCACCTCAAGTTCTTCCTGGCGAGAGTGAGTGTGGACGTGAAAGAGGAACGCAGACGTAGCCGTGCGCGGGTAACCGCATCGTGCGTCCGGCTGCTGCGACGCGGATCGGCGCCGGCGTGAGGTTGGCGAGCGCGAGGCGTCCCTCCCGGGCCCAGCCGGCCACGCGCAGCGGCGCGGAGCACGCGCGGGACAGAGTAGCGGGACTTCACCGGGAAACGGGGCATGAGGCGTTACTTGCGGAAAACGTCGAAAGCTTTCGTTTTGTTTCCGTTTGGAGCAAGCAATCTCTCGATGTTTCTCTTGCTGGTGGAGGCGGGGTGCCCCACCCCGCGGCAAGGCGGGTTCGCAGCGGGCAACTTGCGGGGTGGAGGCACCCCGCCTCCATCCACCCCAACGGAGTAACACTAGCCCGCGAGGACGACCTCGATGCGCTGCTTCTCCAGCAGCTCGCGGTGGCGCGGGTCGATGCCCTTGTCCGTGATCAGCGTGTGGATGACACTGAGATCGCCGAGCGAGGCAAAGGACTGCTTCTCGATCTTCGTCGAATCGGCGAGCAGGTAGACGCGGCTCGCGCACTTGAGCATGGCCTTTTTCACGACCACGTCGCTGATGCCCGAGTAGGTGAGGCCGGTCTTGAACGACAGGCCCATGGCCGAGAGGAACAGTTTCTCGACGTGCAGGTTGTTGAAGAACTCGGCCGCCTGCGAGCCGGTCAGCGACATCGTCGGGGCCTTGAATTCTCCGCCGGTCATGTGGACATCGATGCCCTGATGCGGGGCGAGCGTGAGGGCGACCGTGAGCGAGGTCGTGATGACGGTGAGCGGGGCGCGTTTGCCGAGGTGCTTGGCAAACTCGGCGGTGGTCGTGCCGGCGTCGATGATGATGGAATCCCCGGGGCGGACGAATTCCGCCGCGCGCCGGCCAATGGCGCTCTTCTTGTCGGAGTTGGCGACATTTTGCGCGGTCGGCACGAGCACTTTCTCCGACTGCATCTTCAAGAACGCGCCGCCGTGTTCCTTGGTGATGAGACCTTCACCCTCGAGGATTTCCAAATCCTTGCGGATGGTGACCTCGGTGACCTTGAAGAGTTTGGCGAGATGCGTGACCTCGGCGCTGCCCTCCTCTTCAAGGAGCTTGATGATTTCGAGGCGGCGTTTGTGGGGGATCATGTCAACGGCGACGATTGCTGGCAGTTATGAAAACTTTCGTTTTCGAGGACGGCAACGCGAAACTTCGCAAAGAAAGCAAACTTGATGCCTGGCGGGTTGATGGTGGCGCGGCACGCCGGCAAGCGGCGGTCCTACGGCCACCACAAGGTGCCGTCGGCCAGCCGGGTGACGGTGTCGGTGACGGGCTCGTCCCTGGGCGGGAATTTGGCGGCGAGGTCGTCGCGAAACTCGATCCCGAGGCCCGGGCGGTCGCTGGCATAGACATAGCCGGAGCGCGCCTCGGGCAACCCGGGGAAGAGTTCGGCCTCGGCGGCGGGCCGGAAAACCCATTCGAGGATGCCGCAATTGTGCAGCGCGGTGCTGAGCTGAATATTGGCGGCGGCGCCAATGGGTGAGACGTCCCCCGGACCGTGGAGGCAAAAGCGAATGCCGAATGCCTCCGCGAGATGCATGAGCTTCAAGGTGGGCGTGACGCCGCCGAGCCGGACGTGGCGGACTTTGATGAAATCGACCCAACGTTGGGAGACGACGCGGTTGAACTCGGCGGGATTGGAAAAGAGTTCGCCCAGAGCGAGGGGGGTCGCGGTCTGGGCGCGGAATTGCGCCAGCCATTCGAGGTCCTCGGGAGCAACCGGGTCTTCGAGAAAAAACGGGCGATAGGGCTCTATCGCCTTGGCGAGCCAGAGCGCATCGGTGGGGGCGAGCCGCTCGTGCAGATCGTGGAGCAACTCGACCGATTCGCCGAGTTCCCGGCGCGCGGCCTCGAACATTTTCGGGACGCTGTGCATCCGCTCGCGCTGGTCGAAATAAAGTCCCGGCGGCGCGCCGTCCGCTTTGGTCGCGGCGTCGAGCGGCATGCCCTCATAGCAGTAGAGCTGAATCCGGAGATGGCGGAAACCGCGCTCGAGGAGCGCACGGCCGTTGGTGGCGACCGCCTCGGGCGTCTTGCCGTGGGCCGTGACATAAACGGGCACGCCGGCGCGCGCCGGACCGCCCCAAAGTTGGTGGCACGGGAGGTTGGCGAGTTTGCCCTTGATGTCCCAAAGCGCCATGTCGATGCCGCCGAGCGCAGAATTGAGCACCGGCCCGTTGCGCCAATAGCCGTGGACGTTGGCCGTCTGCCACAAATCCTCGGTGTGGCGCGGATCCTTGCCGATCACAAAAGGCGCGAGGTGCTGATCGAGGGCGGCCCGCACCGCGTGCCAGCGGTGTTTGTAGCTGGCGCAGCCGAAGCCCTCGAGCCCGGGCTCGCTGGTGCGCACGCGGACGACGAGGAGCGGCCACGCCCACGGTTGGACAACGAAGGTTTCGACGGCGGTGATGCGAAGGGGCATCTTTCTCTGGAAGTGAAACGCGGAGGACGCGAAGCGCGCGGAGAGGGACAGGTCAGAGGCCTGCCTTACTTCAAATGCAAAACCCAATCGCGGGTGTCGGGGGCGTTAAACGCGCCGCGGGTGCCGCGGGCGGGGCGGCGTTTGGCGGTGCGCGGATCGAACCACTCGGCGCGGAGTCCGCGCGCGAGCGCGCCGGTGTCGATGCGCACGCTGCCGCCAACCGGCAGATAGAACACCGCGCAATCACGCGCGGGGGTGCGGGCGGCGGCGATGAACATCGAGGGCGCAGCAGGGACCGCGGTGGCGAGTGAGGGCTCGGCGTTGCCGGCGGTCGCGCTCGTGCGGATGTGGCCGGTGAACTCGGTCGCGACCTGGGTCACGGAAAAGTTTCGGTTCCAACGGTCGACCTGCATTGAGAGCAACCGGCCGCAGGCGCGGTGATCCCATTCGGCGGGCGTGAACCACAGCTCGAAGGAAACGGCCCCCGAGGCCCGCACGGCCGCGGCGAGTTTCGTGGCGGGAGCGACGGACTTGATTTCGGCATCGGCCGTAACGACCAGGCCGGCGGCGGTGAAGCGGGCGCGTTCCGGCGTGCGAATGCGGAGATGGAGCGGAGCGCCGGACGCCGATTCGTCGCGGATCAGTGCGCCGCGTTTCTTGAACGAGTAGGCAGCGATGGCGCCGGGCGCGGGCCGCTCCGGCGTGCGTTGCGCAGCGGCGATCTCGGCGGCGGCGAGCGCGCGGTCGTAGATCGCGACGCGGTGAAACGTGCCGCTCCAGCCGAAGTCGCCGGTGCTTTCATTGCCGAGCGCGAGATGAGCCTCGGGCACCCAGGTGGAAAAATCGCCACCGAGCCACGCGCCGTTTTTCTTTTCGCCGTTGAGCCAGATCGCCGTCTCCCCGTCGAGCCCGCGCGAAAAGACGAGATGAAGTCGGCCGGGCTTTTTTGGCGGTGGCGGCGCGGACAGGACGAGGCCTTGGTCGGGCACGAGTTTCGTCCACGGGAGTGCGCGGAAAAATTCCGCCAGATGCGTCATGTGAGTCGCCCCGGGGAGTTGCATCGCAACATGCCATGGCTGGGCGACGCCGGTGTAGTTGTGATCGGTGGGCGGGCGGGCGATTTCCTCCCAGCCCCAGACGCCGTGCGCGCCGTAGGTGAGACCGGCGGGCGGAGCGTTGAGGAGCGACCACCAGCCGGCGCGGCGGATGTTGTAGGCGTTATGCCGGCGGCGCGATTGATAGCAGATGTGATCCTCGTAGGGCGGCTCCAGGTTGAGGAAGGGGCGCGGGGAATATTTTTTCCACTTTCGCGCGGGTGGACCGGAGTGCAGCCACTGCCATGTCTCGGCGTCGTCGCCGTGACCGCCTTGGTAGCCGATGCAGTCGATCCACTTTTCTTTTTCGAAGGTGTCGTGCGGCCACTGCATGCCGCCCGGATGCTGAACGACCGGCGCGCGGCCGGGCAGGTCAAAGACGGCGCGGCCGATGCGTTTCCATTTATCGGCCACCGGGCCGTAATAGCGCCCGTCACCGTTGAGCACCCAGACGACGTGGTGGGCGCCGTAGCGGGCGACCATGTATCGGACGAGTTTGACGATCTGCGCCTCGGGCAACGTGGACGGATTGATCTCGTCCTTGCCGAGCGTCCAGATGAGCACGGGCACGGCGAGGAGGCCGTGTGCCTCGATGGCATCAAAGCGGGCGTCGAGGCGTTCGAACCAGTGCGGGTTGATCCAAATTGGATCGCGGCCGGTGTAGGAGACCTCGCCGTCGGGGTTGGTGGCCCCGGCGCGCCAGTGTGTCATCACGAACTGGATGGCGTTGAATTTTTGGGCCGTGCGATGGCCAAGAAAACGATCCCAGTCGGCGGCGTGGCGCACCATCATCGGGCCGTTCCAAACCGTGTCGCCGAGCCAGAGGAACGGCGTGCCGTCGGCGTGCGCGAGGTGGCGGCCGTTACGCGCGACGCGCAGCGGACCGTGGTGGAGAAAGGGAGACGCGGAGACGGAGGGACCCGCCGTCGCTCCGGCGGAGCTGTGGCGCGGCGTGGAGGCGGAGCAGGTAAAGGCGCCGGATTGCGTGTCGAGGCCGGGGATGGGTGGCGTGGAGGTGGTGAGGAAGCGCCAGTCGCCGATGACGGTGGGCCTGAAGCGCACACGCCATTCGTGGCTGCCGAACCAAAACGCGCGGACGCGGCGGCGCGTATTATTCGGGCCGCTTAATTCGACGACGAGTTCGACGTCGCAGGGAGTGGCGACGAAGCCGGTGGCAGAGAAGGAAGTTTCGAAACGGCCGTGAAGCGGAGTGGGTGACATCAGGAAGTGTTTTGCCAAGGCGTTTGCACCACAGAGACACGGAGACACAGAGAAAACTTCGAGCAGGATGTCTTCTCTGTGTCTTTGTGCCTCTGTGGTAAAATCAGTTTTTTACCAGCGGAATTGGTGCGGTTGGGATTGGAAACCGAAGGCCGGATCCGCGACGATGGCGGAGCCGGGTTTGGCGACCGCGTCGAGGCGGGTGCGATCCTCGGCCGTGAGGGTGACATTGAGCGCGCCGAGGTTGTCGTGCAGTGCCTCGACGGACAGCGGGCCGATGATGGGGCAGGTGACGCCGGGTTGCTGCGCGACCCACGCGAGCGCGAGCTGGACGGGCGTGCAGTTTTTTTCCTTCGCGATTGTTTCGACCACATCGAGCACGCGGAAAGCGGGCTCGGTCAGCATCTCCTTCCAGAAATTATCGGGTTGGATGCGCGACTTGGGATCGGGTTTCTCACCGCGACGATAGCGGCCCGAGAAAAATCCGACGGCCAGGGGGCCCCAGGTGATGAGGGCGGTGCCGTGCGTCTGGGCGTAGGGGATGAGTTCCCGCTCGGGCAGGCGGTGGAGGAGATTGTAGGCGCACTCCTCGACGACGAATCGGTTCGTGCCGAGTTCGCGGGCGGCCCACTGCGCCTCCATGAGTTCCCACGCGGCGTAATTGCTGGTGCCAATGTAGCGGACCTTGCCGGAGCGGACGAGGTCGTCGAGGGCGCGGAGGGTTTCGTCGAGCGCCACATCCCACCACGGGCGGTGGATCATGAAGAGATCGAGGTGGTCGGTCTGGAGCCGGCGCAGGCAGCCCTCGGCGGCCTGGATGATGTAGCGGCGCGAGATGCCGTAGTGGTTGGGTGGCTGCGGGTCCTTGACGCCGGAGCGGGAGAATTTGGTCGCGAGGACGACGCGGTCGCGCTGGCCGTTGGCTTTGAGGGCGCGGCCGATGATCTCCTCGGATTTTCCGCCGACGTATTTGTCGCAGGTGTCGATCATGTTCAACCCGAGGTCGAGCGCCGCGTCGATCACCGAGGTCGCGGCGGCTTCGTCGATGCTCTGGCCGAACATCGCGCTGCCGAGGCAGAACGGTCCGACATGGATGCCGGTGCGGCCAAAATTCTGGTAGTTCATCGCCACACCCCGCTTGCCGAGGGCCGCTGTGTTCCAGGCACAGTGTCACTTAATACGTGACACTCCAACCTCGCGCCGTAGGGAAAAAATGAGAAAGTGTCACGTAATACGTGACACTTTGCTGGGGAGCATTTCGGAGTCATGGCGACGGGAGGAGGCGGGCGAGGTTGGCGCCGAGGATGAGCGATTTTTCGGCGGCGGGAATATACGGCGTGTGTTCGCGGAAAATGTCGAGTGCCTGGCGGTAGGTCAGGTGTGGTTCGACGACCGGCGAGTCGCTCCCCCACACAAGGCGGCGCGGGCCGACGGCATCGTAGAGGGCGCGCACGATCGGTTGGAGCGCGCCATGCGGATAGGCGCGCGGGTCGGCGGCGAGGTGGTGGAAGCCGGAAATCTTGAACCACACGTTGGGCGCGACGGTGGCGAGGCGGAGGGCGGCAAGGTCGGGGGCGCTTTGAGTTTTCTCCTGCAAGCGCCCCAGGTGGTGCACGAGAAACGTGATCGCGGGAAATCGCAGCGCGATTTCCTTGAGCTTCGGCAGACCGGGCGCGAAGACGGCGAGGCTGACGATGTGGTTCAATTCGGCGGCCTTGGCGAAGAGCCGGAGGCCGTCGTCGGACGTGAACCAGTCGTAGTCGCGGCAGTAGTGGGTGAAGCCGCGGATGCCACCGTGCGCTGCGTGCAAGGTGGCAAGCCGGGCGGCCGCACCCGCGGTGTGATAGGTCGGCGTGCCCATGCTGTCGAGTTGCGGGAATGCGACGAAGCGCGAAGGATGCTCGTGCTCGGCTTGAATCGAGGCGGCGTTGGAATCTCCGCCTTTGAAAATCAGCGAGACCGCCAGCGCCCGCGCGACGCCGTGTTCGTCCATCGTGCGCAGGAGCCGCGCCGACGAGCCGTGGTGCGCGAGCGGGCTGCCCGGCCAGTCGGCGAAGACGTGGGTGTGGGCGTCGATGATCATTTCACGCCGGGAAAAGCGCGCAGACTTCGTGCGGAGAAAGCTCGAGGCGAAGGGCGCCGTCGGCGGAGGGCGCGAGGGTGCTGGTGTTTTCCCAGCGGTGCGACTCCGAGAGACGGCGGACCGTGTGGGGGCGGACGGCGACATTTTCCACGGGCAGCGAAATGGCATGCGCGGTCGTGTTCACAAAGAAGAGCGTCGTCGCAAGCTCATCATCGGCGATGCCAAACGCCTCGACGGGCGGATGGCCGGGCGCGGTCACGGCGACCGTGCGGACGAGCCGTCCGGAAAGGGCGGCAAGCGCGGTGCGGATGGCATCGACGGGGCCCGGTCCGAGGCGGAAGGCGATTTCGTGCGCACCGCCCATCGCCGCATACTTGACGAAGGCGGCGAGCCACGCCGTCGCAAAAGCGGTGTGATTTCGCGCGTCGCGGGCGGGGCGCGGGTGGAGCGACTCAAAATGCACGGGGTCGAGGCGGCAGCCGATGTCGAGGCCGTGGGGATTGGTGAAGACCCGCGCGGTGCGGAGCTGGTCGAGCACGGCGGCGGTGTTCTCCATGAACGTGTCGTCGTCATAGAGATTCACCGCGGGCGTGAATCCCCAGGTGTGAAGCTTGGCGTCCCACTGCGCGGCGCGGTTCTTGTTGAGCGCGATGAAGAGGGTGTTGGGCGTGGAGGCGCCGGCCTCGGTGAGGCGGGGGACACGGGCGCCGCCGGTGATGGATTCGACGCGGGCGGAGAGGGCCGGGGGTTTCCACTCGCTGGCGCTCGCGGCTACGTGGCGGAGGCGAAGCGTGACACTGGTTTCGGCGGAGACGCCGGGGGCGAGTGTGGGGTAGGTGTGGGCGTTGGCGGAGAAAAACTTGAACGAGCTGTCGTTGAAATTGCGCTGGTCCTCGTAGCCGCAGGTCGTGCCGCCGAATTCGGCGGACACTTCCGCGCCATCGCGCGTCGTGTAGCGCAGCGACGAAAACTGCATCGGCAACACCTCGGGGTCGAGGCGAACCGGAAGATCGGCGCGCCGCACGGTGCCGTCGGGGCGAGTCAGCGTGAACGGCTGGCCGATCATGGCATCGGCGCCGAGCAGGAGTTGGATGCCGCAACGGCGGATCTGCGTGCACTCCGCCACGGCCGCGCCGCGGATCGAGTAGGAAATCGTGCCATCGTTTGAGCCGGTGATTCTACCCGTCCAACCGTAGTTCACCGGGCCGGTGACACAGCGGGCCGCGAGGTCGATGGCGAATGCACCGTTGCTTTCTGTCACGTCGCAGCGGGTGATCTCGCTCGGGGCGGTGTCCCATTTGTCGTGGAAGCGCACACAGAAATAGAGGCGGCGGATGATTTCTCTCGCGCCGACGCAAAGGTAACGCAACTCGCCGTTGGCGAGGGTCAGGCGGACGGGACCGGCGGTAAGGGTGCGGGCGGGATCGGGCATGGAGGGACGTCTGGAATGTGAGGCGCGTTGGAGGTCGGCGAGGGGGAGGACGGAGAGAGCGGGAGAAACAGAGCTAGCCCTGCGCTTGCCCCTAAAAAAATGACGGGACTTTTCTTCGGCGTTCTGCTACACAGCGGGGAAGATGCCAGCGGCCCCGCCGATCAAACAAACGCTTGAACTGCCCGAGAACGCGATCCTCGTGCGACAACTGC
>SXSC01000209.1 GCA_005792355.1 Opitutaceae bacterium | reverse complement strand
CGGCCGCGAGCCCCGCCGGCGCCGCCGCCACCGCCTGCCCGGCCAGGGCCGCCGCGAGCGCCGCACTTGTCGACTCCACCCCCCGCCGCTCCAGCAGGCCGCGCAGCCGGTCGAGCGCCCGCTCCACCCGCATGCGTGCCGTGTTGGGCGAGAGATTGAGCTTCGCCCCCACGCTCGCGTAATCGCGTCCCTCAAAAAAACGCAGCAGCACGGCCTCGCGATCGGTGCGGCCGAGTTCGTTGATCACCTCATCCAGCACCGGGCGCACGCGCTGCCAGTCCAGGACGGGCGCGGCTTCACCTTCATTCAAGTTTTCCATGTTAAGAGCTTCCTGTTCCCGCGCCTGGCGCCTCCGCTCCCCGCGCACGAGGTTTCTCGCCGCGTAACGCGCGCTCGTGAACAACCAGCCCGCGAGCACCCGGTGCCCGGCCAGCGCCCCGGCTTTCCGCGCCACATCCGTGAACACGAGTTGGCACGCGTCGGCGGCGAGGTGGGTGTCTCCATGCACCTGCCGGAGAGCGGCGGAGTAAACGAGGTTCAGGTGCCGTTGCACGAGCTCGGTGAAGGCCTCTTCGCTGCCTTCGTCGGCGTAGCGGCGGAGCAGTTCGGTATCGTCGATCATCGGATTTGGTGTGTCGCCGTGCCTGGCAAAGCCTGCGCGAAGCAGGGTCGATCATGGCATCTCACATCCTAGCACCCGCCATCCCGAAAAGCGCACAAAAAATTCTCCCGGGCCGCTCACCGCCGACCCTCCGCGACCACGTCGCCTTTGGTGGTAAACGTGAACGCCAGATCGAATGCGTCATCAGTCGGCTGCGTCCGCGTGACCTGCCAGCCCCTTCCCAACCCATTGCGACCTGTCCGGGGCACCATGTGCCGGAACTCCGCCGGCGTGAAGCGCCATTGCGCCAGCGCCTCGTCCACCGCGGCGCGAAACTCCTCCGCCAACTCACCCCCGGTTGAAAACGCCACCATGCTCGCCCCGACGTCCGCGACCCGGCCGGTCGCGTCGACGTAAATACGCACCCCCACCGTCATGGGCATGCGCACGCGCCCCAACGCGATGCGCGGGTAGACGGGCGTCGCCAGCGGCTCGATCGGCTCGGCCTTCACCTTCACATCCACTGGCTCCCACACCAGCGCCGCGATTTGGGTGACCGCCCCCGGCCCCGCCGCCGCCGACACCGGGCGCTCGACAAAGCTGAACGCACTCGCTCCCTCCACCGCGGGCCGCGCCACCGGCTTGGTCGCGTGCTGACAGCCGGCGACCAGCAGCAGCGCGGTCGCCGTGAGACCAATCCTCCCCCACCGAATTGAGTTCATCATACCCTTACACCCGCCACCGCCAAAATCGCACAACGCGATTCAATCCCGGTACGATTCGGATCATCACAACCATAACACCCAATGATGAGGACCGCGAACGGCGCGACTCCAACCCGCTCATTTCCAAACCGGTGGCCGCGAAGGTGGGTGCCGCCACCCAGTGCAAGAACTGCGCTGGCCGCGCCAATTACTGCGCAGACCCAGTAGCGCCGTCGGAACTAGGCTCTATCTCGTGATACCGGGGTCCATGCGTCGATTAGGTCGGGTACCGTTCGCATCCCGGCTACCTGCGCGAGCCAACCCGGCCTTCGTCGACCCACATGCACGATAGCCCCAATTACGATTTGGTGGACGGTTCGCGAGTCGCAGTGATTGGCGGCGGACCGGCGGGTTCGCTCTTCAGTTTCTTCCTGCTGCAAATGGCCGAACGGGCCGGCCTCCAGCTCGAAGTCGACATCTACGAGCCGCGCGATTTCACCCGCCCTGGCCCGGCCGGTTGCAACAATTGCGGCGGAATCGTTTCCGAGTGGCTCGTCCAGGCCCTCGCGATGGAGGGTGTGCCGCTGCCGCCCGACGTCGTACAGCGCGGCATCGAGTCCTATACCATGCATCTGGACGTCGGCTCCGTCCGCTTTGAACCCCCGACTCATGAGAAACGAATCGCGGCGCTCCATCGCGGCGGCGGACCCAAGGATGCGACAGAGGGCCAGTGGGCCAGTTTCGATGCGCATCTGCTCAACCTGGCGCAGCAGCGCGGGGCACACTGGGTCCGCGCCCGGGTCGACGCAGTGCGTTACGCCGACGGCAAGATCCAGGTGCGGTCCAGCGGAAAAGAGTTTAAGACCTATGATTTGGTCGCCGCCGCGACGGGCAAACATGTCCAGTCATTCAAGATCTTCGAGGCCCTCGGGACGGGTTACAAGCCGCCCCGAATGTCGCGGACCTATATCTCCGAGATTCACCTCGGCAATGCCGCAATCAACGAGCACCTCGGGAATTCGATGCACCTGTTTCTGCCCGATGTGCCCAACATCAAATTCGGCGCACTCATCCCCAAGGGAGACTATGTGACCTTGTGCATCCTCGGGCAGGAGATCACCCGGGGAACGGTTGCTGCCTTTGTGGCATCTGCCGGGGTCGATCGCTGCATGCCGCCCGGCTGGGTCTTGCCGGAGAATTGTTGCCACTGCACGCCGAGCATTTCCATCCAAGGCGCGGTCCGGCCGTATGCCGATCGGCTGGTCTTTGTCGGCGATTGCTCGGTGAGCCGCCTCTACAAGGACGGAATCGGGGCCGCCTACCGGGCCGCGAAGGCCGCGGCGACGGCCGTCGTCTACTATGGAGTCTCGGCCCGGGCGCTGGAGCAGCACTACTGGCCGACGCTGCGCAGTATCGGGCGGGACAATCTCTTCGGACGGATCATCTACCTCGTGACGACGATCATCCAGCGCGTGCGCTTAATCCGCCCGGGCGTCGTGCGCATGATCCGGCGTGAACAAGCGCATCCGGACGCCCCGGCGCGCATGAGTTCCATTCTTTGGGACACCTTCACCGGCAGTGCGCCCTACCGGGATGTGTTCATCCGCACGCTCCATCCCGCGTTTATCCTCCAGTTTCTGGCCGACATTGTCGTCGGCATGTTTGCGCCAGCCGAACCCCCAGGGAAGGAACCGAAGTCATGAATGAAGAATCACTCGGAAAAATTTACCAGGATCGCGAGTTCGTCATCCGCCAGGGGGAGGTCGGAAACTGCATGTATGTGATCCAGTCGGGGCAGGTGGAAATCTTCCGAGAGGAGGCTGGACACGAGGTGCGTCTCCGCCTGGCCGGAGCCAACGAGCTCTTCGGTGAAATGGCCATCGTCGACAAGGAGGTGCGTTCCGCCAGCGTGCGCGCAGTCGGCCGCACCACCATCCTGACGATTGACAAAAGAACCTTTCTCCGGCGGGTGCACGAGGACCCCTCTCTCGCCTACCGGATCATGGAGACGATGTCCCACCGGATTCGACAACTGGTCGAGGAGTTGGCGCGCCTGAAGACTCGGACCCCCTTCTGACCGCAAATCCGGCTGCCTGACCGGATCCACGGCAGCACGACCGCTGCACCGGTGGCAGCGATCGCCCGGGCTGATCCGAGATTCGGAGAATCCCCCCGTCTCCGGCTGCGGCCGACTCGGCCTTCCACCCGGAATCCGCCCTTCCCCCGGGCCCACCGTTCGCTGGCACGCGCGGCCACGAACCGGAACGCGGGATCACGGCGGAAAATAATTTCCATTAAATCGCGCCCGGCGGCGGCAGGCCACTCGACTTGATGCGGCCCAAATGACGGCCAAAACAACGCATGACCCAGAGGTGAACGATGGCCTGCGTATTTCGATAGATGTTCCAGGGCAGCGTGGGGGTGAAGTCATGGATCGCCACCAGCAGGCAGTGGCCGCCGAGCGCCTCCCGAAACTCAATCCGGCCCTTCGCGTTGTTCTGGGTCCGGGCCAGGGCTCCGCCAGTGATGTACAGCAGCTGGCGATCTTCCGAACTGCGATGCGGCGCGTAGGTAAATTCGATCAGCCGCCACCGCGTAAAGCCGAGACACACCCGCACCGAAACCCAGGGTTCGATGTCGGAGCGCAGCAAGGGGCGGACCGAGCCGGGCAACCAGCGGTAGTATTCCGCCGTCACCTGCCGTGCGGTCCATCCCGGGGGCAGCGGCAGGCGCTGAATCGAGCGCACGCGCTGGGCCCGGCGGATCGCCCGGTCATCGGTCGCCCGAATGTGGTCGCGCGGGTTCGGCACCATGCGTCCCTGCCCGTCGAACGATTCGCGCAGCGCCACGTCGAAGGACTTCGTCCCGGCCGCCAGCGCCGCTTGCACGGGATTGGCCTCTGTCACCAAAGGGAAACACAGGCTGTCGACCAACGATCCCACCCGGTAACGGGAAACCCCACCCAGCAGGGTGACCCACCCTTTTGACAGCGCCGCGGAAAAACGCGGCACTCCCACCATCACCCGTTTTTTTCCCAGCGCGCCGGCCGTTCGTTGCAACATCTCCCGGAAGGTCATCACGTCCGGTCCTCCGATGTCGTACCGCCCGCCGAAGTATTGCGCCACGCCGAGGCAGAGCCGCACAGCCCGGACGACGTCGTCGATCGCCATGGGCTGGGTCCGCGTCAGAGTCCACTCCGGCAGGATCATGACCGGCAGCCGGCGCACGAGGTTGATTAAGATGCGAAGGGAGGAGCCACTCGGACCGACGATGAGCCCGGCCCGCAACGTGGTCAGCGGAGTGGTCCCGGAGCCGAGCGCCTGCTCAACCTCCATCCGGCCGGCCGGAGGTCCGGGCAGATTTTCCTCCGCCGGGAGGAGACGGCCCAGATAGACAATGTGCTTCACCCCGCAGAACTGCGCCGCCCGGGCAAAATTATCGGCCATGATGAGGTCGATATCTTCGGGGCTTCCCTGGACCAAACGGGACGACGGCAGCCGGGAATTTGCCAGGTAGACCGCGTAGTCCGCGCCCTGCATCGTTTTCTCGAGTTCGAGGACCGAGAATAAATCGCAACTTCTCCACTCTGTCTCGTCTCCGTTTCCCCGTTCTCCCATCGTCTGCCGGATGTCGGCCGCCGAGCGCGTCAGACCGACGAGACGAAAATCGGGCGCCAGGCCGCGCCGCAAGGCCGTGCCGACAAACCCGGTTGCTCCGGTCATGACTACGGTCGGCTTCGCGCTGGGCATGGATGACACTTGATCACATCTTAGGGCTCCCGGTTCGTCCTGCCAAACTGTAATCGGCACCCACCGTCGGCGTCATGGCCACCTTGGGTTTCGCGTCGGGCTATTCCCTGATGACGGTTTTTTCCGCTGTCCCATTCCGCTGTCGCGGGCTTGGTCTTGGTTCCTGGCTTTGGCCTCCTGCAGATCCAGAAAGACCGCAGATGATCTATTTTCTGACTTAGCCGTCTCCATTCAGTCGCTGGGCGTTTTACCTCTCAAAACGAAACCACTGAACGGTGGAACCCGATGTCCTCATCGGGTTTTGAGCCGTACGCTCCCAAATCAGCCCGTTGGGGACAACGGGCTCCACCTCGGACTGAATCGTTACGGCCTAGTAGCGCGACCAATAACTTTCGTGACGTGTAGCTGCGAGCGCCAGCGAGTGGACCACCGGCGCGCTCCACTCGCTGGCGCTCG
>SXSC01000208.1 GCA_005792355.1 Opitutaceae bacterium | reverse complement strand
AGCACGCCGGCCGCCCCCGAGCGAGCGAGGACGTGGGTGCGATAGTTGCCCAACCCGCCCCTTTCCCAGCTGCCTTGAATTCTCTCACGCTTTCGACTTATACACTCGTTTCACCCACGAATTGTGCCCTGGAGCCCGAACATCGTTACGGCGCGAGTCGAACTTCGCGTCGTACTGATCGTTCTAACCGCGGCCCATCGAGCTATGGCTGAATCGCGGAGGTACCCAACCCGACGGAGCCGGAACCAAGGGCTGACGGCGATCGTGGGAGTGTGAGGTGCATTCGGGCGGCAAGGGTTTCGTCGGCTTTGATGCTACAACTTTCGGGCGGTGCGTTGACCAAGAATTCTTTGAGCGTGTAGCTGGTGTCGTTCGTCCCGGCCGGGGCGGGGTCGTGGCTGCGTTCTGGGCACGCTCGAGGGCGACAGCACACGTGACGGCGGACACGCAGAGCAGCGGGCGGATGGCAGGATGCCGGGTGGTTCTCATGGCAATGGGGATTTGAAGCATCACGACGAACGGAAGAGCGGTTCGAAGCGGGGTGAGGCCACGAGCTGAAACGAATCGATGTTGCAGCAAACGGGCGGGGCTACGTAAATCGTTACGTGAACTTATCCCGATCTCCCGTGACCATGCGCGAAATCGCACGCCAAGCGGGCGTATCGACCGCGACGGTTTCAAAATGCCTCGGGAACAAGCGCGATGTTTCGGACGCGACACGCAAGCGGGTCCTGAAATTGTGCGCTGAGGTCAGCTACCGGCCCAATCCGCTCGTTGCGGCGCTCATGCGCAGCCGTCGGCGGCATCTGTCCCCCGCCGCCCAGCTCACGCTGGCGTATGTGACTGCGTTTCCGACGGCGGACGGGTGGAGGCGGCATCCGGCGCCGATTTTCCGGCAGATGTTTGCCGGGGCGGAGGCGCGCGCCGCGGAGCGAAATTACCGGCTCGAGCACTTCTGGCTCTTCCACGACGGCATGACCAACGCGCGGTTTTCCCAGATGCTCGAGTCACGCGGCCTCCGCGGACTGCTCGTCGCACCCGTGCCCGACACGCACACGCCGATCGAACTCAACTGGGAGGCCTTCTCCACCGTGGTGCTCGGGCTCACCCCGGTGACCCGGACGTTCCACCGCGTCACGACCGACTACTACCAGTCCATGCTGCTCGTGATGGAGGAGTGTTTTAAACGCGGATACCGGCGGCCGGGACTCGCCGCCCGACTGGAGACGATCAAACGGATCGAGTTCCGCTGGGAGGGCGCCTATTTTGTCGCCTGCGACCGCCTCGGGCTGAAGACCCCGCCGTCCCCCCTGTTGGTCGACGAATGGACGACCGGGGCGGTCAAACGCTGGCTCGAGCGCGAACAGCCCGATGTTGTGATTGGTCCGGTGCTCGGAAAGCTGGAGGAGTTTATCCGCGCGGCGGGCAGCCGCGTGCCGGCGGATCTTGGGCTGGTCGGCTTGCTGGTGCCGACGGCCGGTGATCGGTTGAGCGGTGTGCTGCAGGATGGTGAACTGATTGGCGCGGTGGCGATCGACCAATTGATCGCCGCCGTGGAGCGCAACGATACGGGAATTCCCGAACATCCCATCACCCATACGACGCTTGGTCGCTGGAACCCGGGGCGCACGGTGCGGCAGAGGTGAGGAAGCAGGGGCCGGTTACGTCAGCGTGTCGAGCATCCGCTGTTTGCCGGTGATGATGTGGGTTTCGAAAGCGCGCGCCGCACCAGCCTCGTCGCCGGCGGCGATCGCCTCGAGGATCTCGAGGTGCTGCTGATTCGACATCCGGGGCCGGGAAGTCGCGCCGCGGCGCAGAAACAAAAACACCTCGCGTTCCGTGATCGCCGTGAAGTCGATCAGCCGCGAATTGTTCGAGATTGCGACGATGCGCGTGTGAAAATCCCGGTTGAGATCGTAATAAGCGTCGGAGTTTTCGGTCGCGATCGCGTTTTCCATCGCCTGCCACATGCCGCGCAATTCGGCAATCTGGTCCTTCGTCGCCCGCCGTGCCGCGATCCGACCGGCCACGGAGGCGAGGCCTGCGCGCACGTCGTAGATGTGCATGACCTCCTCCAGTTTGATCTGCCGGACAAAGACCCCCCGATTGTGAATCGCGGTGACGAGCCCTGCTTCCGCCAGCAGGCGGGTCGCTTCACGGACGGGTCCCCGGCTCACGTTCAGCTTTGCAGCGAGGACGGCCTCGTTGAGGCGCTCGCCGGCGGCCACTTCACCCCGCAGAATCATCCCTTCGATCTGCTCGCGCACGGTGCGGGTGAGCGATTCGGGCTTGGGGGCCTCGGCTGCAGCGGTATCGGAGGACTCAACGGTTTCCATGTCTGAATTGGGGAAAATGGGAAGAAATGCAGGCTTTCGGCACAAAAGTATCAAAACACAGCGGGCGCAAAGTTTTTCTAAAAAACAAAGTGTTGACAAAACTTTATGATTGTAACCAAAACAAGTCGCTAAGTATTTAAATCCCCGCACCGCACCGATGCCTCGTACCCCACTCCTGTTCGCAAGACCCCGCATAGCCATGACCCGCCGAATCATCGTCCTCCTATTGTTTGCCTCCTTTTATCTCCTACCTGCTGGTGCCGCCGAGCCGGGTTCGTCCGGAACGATCGAAGGGCGCGTTTACAACGCTGCCACCGGTGCCGCACTGCTCAACGCGCGGGTGGCGATAGTTGGCACCGGCCGTGAGACCAATACCGATGAAAGCGGCTTCTTCAGACTTTCCGCCGTGCCGGCCGGTGCCGTGCTCGTCGGTGTCCAGTACCTGGGCCTGGAGCGCCAGACGGTCACAATCAATCTGCAGGCTGGCGAGTTGGTGCAGCGGTCGTTCGAACTGGCGAGACCCGACGCCAGGGCGGCCAACGATCCGGTGGTCCGCTTGGATAAAGTCACCGTCGTGGCCGACACCAACATGAGCGCGCAAGCGATCGCCATGAACGAGCAGCGCGTTTCGCCGAGCATCAAGAATGTCGTGGCTTTTGCCGAATATGGTGACCGGGGGCAGGAAAACATCGGCGAATTCCTGCTTTTCTTGCCGGGAGTTTCAGTGGGCATCGCTGGCGACGCCGGAGCGACGGGCGTGTCGCTCCGCGGAATGCCGACGGGCCAGACCGGAATCACGATCGATGGCAGTACGCTCGCGGGTGCGCGGACCAACGGCCGGGCGATCGAGTTGCCGGACGTCCCCCTGGCAAATCTCTCCCGGGTCGAGGTGACCAAGGTCCCCACGCCCGACATGTCCGCCGCCGGGCTGGGAGGCGCGATCAATCTGATCCCTTCGAGCGGCTTCGAATATAAGAAGCCCACGTTCTCCTACAACCTCTCGACCATTTTTCACAACACCAACGGCGCCACGTTCAAATGGCCGCGCCATCATCGTGAGGCCAATTCACCGAAGTACACGAAACCGTCCGCCGATTTCACCTACTTCCACCCGCTGAATGAATCGGTCGCCTTCAGTGTCGGCGCCGCCTACACGTGGCGCACCAAGCCCCTGGACGACAGCTACTCCTCCCGGGATGAGACGCCCACCTGGGATCTCGTCGACCTCTTCCAGCGGTCCTCCACCTGGTCCACCCGCACGCAACAGTATATCACCCGGACCGGACAGGTCGGAGTCGTCTGGCGAATCACGCCCCGGACGACGCTCTCGGCCGACTATTCCACCAAGAATTATTCCATGATTGTCACCCGCGGCAATCTCAACGTCACCTACGGCGCCGGCGCCAGGGGCGACGCCCGATTCACGCAGGGCGCGGCCACGGGAGTCGGGCTGGTCGATCAGGGCAACGGCACCTGGTATGAACGCGCCACCGACACGCAACTCGTGTCCATGAAACTCCGCAGCACCGGTGAACTCTGGAAAACCGACGCCGGGCTTGCCTGGTCGCGCTCCACCTGGGGCCTGCCCGATGTCGAGAACGGCCACTTTACCGCCGCGCCGGCGAGAATCTCCAATCTCATTATCCGCGGGGAAGACAACTCCCCGGACGGAATCGCGCGCCGCATCACCGCCACGACCCGCACCGGAACGCCGGTCGATATTTATAACGGCGGCAATTATTCAATCATCAGCGGCACGTCGGCGCAGGAGGACTCGACCACGATTTCCACGGGTGGACGGTTTAACATCGGCCGGCAGTTTGCCGGCGCGGTGCCGTTTGCATTGAAGACCGGATTTGCCATCGAGCGGATGGACCGGGATCGCCGGCATTCGGCCCGCACCTGGGACTTCCGGCCCAACGGCAACACCAGCGAAGAGGCCCGTCTGGCGAAAAATTTCGACGTCTTTGACGAAAAATACCTGGCGACCGCCAAGACCATTCACGGCACCCCTTATCGAACCCTCAGCCAGGAAAAAGTCTACCAGCTCTTTCAACAGCGCCCCGACTGGTTCGTGCTCAATGCCGCGCAGGCGCATCAAAACCGCGTCAACACCTCGCGTCTGTTCGATGAGACCGTTTCCGCGGCGTACATTCGTGGCGACGTTCGCTTGCTGGCCAATCGCCTGTGGTTGATCACGGGAGTGCGAATGGAGAAAACAAATGTGAGTGGCAGCGGGCCGCTGGATGACATCAACGCCCAATATCAACGATCGGCCAACGGGAATTTTATTCTCAATGCGGCGGGCGCCAAGACCCTGATTCAAACGGATGCTCTGGGACTCGCGAGACTCCGCTACAAGGAGCGCGGGGCCCATTCGACGAGCGACTACAGTGGCTATTATCCAAGTCTGAGTTCGACCTACACCCTTTCGGATCACTTTGTGTTGCGCGCGGCCTATGCGCGCACGATCGGGCGCCCGGACACAAATTTCATCGTTCCCGGCATCACCATCAGCGATCCTGACATTGCGCAGCCGACCATTACGGTCAGCAACATCGGTTTGAAGCCGTGGACCGCCGACAACTACGATTTGACGCTAGAAAGCTACGATTTCAAAGGGGGATTCGGGCAAATCGGCGTGTTTCAGAAAAACGGCTCCAGGGCACAATTCGTGGGTGAAACGAGTGTATAAGTCGAAAGCGTGAGAGAATTCAAGGCAGCTGGGAAAGGGGCGGGTTGGGCAACTATCGCACCCACGTCCTCGCTCGCTCGGGGGCGGCCGGCGTGCTTT